>CAJAVP010000106.1 GCA_903945375.1 uncultured Methylococcaceae bacterium
CATCCCTTTTTTTATACCAGCGCGTTCTGTTGTCGTGATGTAGGGCATTTTGATCTCCTGTTCATAAGTCATCATGTCATCGTCAAATTGTTGGTTTAATTCATCTGGCAACACCATTAGCCAATCGATGAAGCGGTAAATTTCCAAAATATCTTGTTTGCCAAAACCTTTTTGGTATAGCGTTTTGACCAGACACAATTTCCATTGCAGGCGTTCTGCGGGTTTGCCTTGAGTGTCTTGGGTTTTTAAATGCGCCATCAGCAGGATTGCAAACGGGTTGGTTGACGGTTGTAGGTCGTCCCATTGTGCGCGGTAATCCAGCAATTTTACGGTCGGGAAGTCCAACCGTAAATGACAACCCCATAAGGCATGGTCATACGCGCAAGGTCGCCAGTTCGGGTGATTATCGCCGAGCACGGCGAGGCTGACGATGGGGAGCTGGTAACGGTCAAACAGGCGATAATGGTAGACAAACATCCGCTCGGCAAAGTCGGCATCGGTTTGCGCCTGAATTTCGATATGAATCAGCACCCAGATTTCCGCGCCGTCTTTGCGTTGCACCTTTACCAGCTTATCCGCCAAACGTTTGCCCAGTTCGGCATCACGCACAACCTGCTGTAATTCTTTGTCGAGAAACGCATAGCCTTGTGTCCATTGAATATCCTGATGCGCCAGCGGAAAGAAAAACGCCATGAAGCCTTCAAAATACCGCTCCAACGCTTCTTTCCACGGGTTATCGTAATCGTCCGTTGTGTACGTCATGGGTTTAGCATCGTAGCCCGTGACGGGAAGCTAGAGCTTCCAAGACCGCATTCCCAAGCTCCAGCTTGGGAATGCGGGTAGTCTTCAAAATACCGCTCCAACGCTTCTTTCCACGGGTTTAGGGCGTAATGCTGGTAATCAACCGGCTTAAATTATTGCTTTTATCGCTGTCGGTGCTATCGGTAAGTGCCAAACTGCCGATACTGGTCGCGCCGCGCTGGGCAAAGTTGACGGTGATGGCGCGGCTTGCGCTGGCTCCGGCGGCGAGTGTGCCCACATGACAACGGTAACTGTAGCTGGTGCTGTCGGTCTCGCAATCGGCGGGCTTTGACACGGTATTCGTCCAGCGTGGTGGAAAATAAAAAATCAGTGTGGCATTAGTTGCCGCACCCGTGCCTTGATTGGTCACGGTGGCGGTGTAGGTCAAGTTTTGCTTCAGTTGTACGCGGTCGGTGCTGGCACTCAGCGTCGTCGCCAAGTCGGGCTTAAGTCCAATAACCAAACACTGACTGGCACGAACCAACCGAACAGGGAAAGCGAGGTTCCGGCCGTAGTCGTAGTTGACATAGCCGTAATCGAAATTAACGCCCCAAGCGTAATCGGTACCACCCACGTAAGGCGAAGAAGACCAAAACGCATTACTAATGGTGTTAGGAAATAACGTGGTGTTAATGGTAGGGCCAGGGTAGGCTTTAGTATAGTCAACCAATCGGGCGAGTTCGTTGGCGGTAGGCACCCGCCAATCGTCATAACCCGCCAAAGGGCTGCTCTGGCGTTGTGCCGCATCAAAAGTATACGTGCTGGCAGAGCCTGCACAGGTGCTACCGTTCCACGTTTGTCCAACCGAACAGCGTTGCCACATTAGGCAAGTGGATTTATGGGTCACTGTGCCATCTTTATTATCGGTAAAGTCTGTGGTGAGAGGAGCCAGGCCAATACCCAACGACTGACTGGCACGAACCAACCGAACAGGGAAAGCGTTGCCCCGGTAGCCGTAGCTGACAAAGCCGCCACCGAAATTAACGTACCAAGCGACATTGGCATTACCCACGTAAGGCGAAGAAGACCAAAACGCATCATCAGGAGTATTAGGAAATAGCTCCGTATTAATGGCAGGATAATAATTATCCCGCTCCACAATCGTTTGTAATTCCGCAATATTCGGCAGCCGCCAGTCGCTGTAACCGGCAAAGTTGGCGGTTTGTTTTTTGGCAGTGGCGTAAGTGTAGGTTTGGGCTGTGCCGGAGCAAGTCGTCCCCGTCCAAGTTTGCCCTAAACTACAACGCATCCACGTTAAACCGGTCTTTTGATGCGTGACCGTGCCATCGCCGTTGTCGGTGAAGTCGCTGGTGGGTGTGGTCGGTACGGCAAAAACCGGCGAGACGCTGCTTAATAGCAGGAATACGGTCATCAGACGCAATCCGCAGCCCATTAAAAAAATCCAACGTTTTGCCATCCAACACCTCGCGCTCTTTTGTAGAAAATGGCTTGAATCATAAAAGCTAATGCGTAAATAGGCAACTTCAATTCATGCGTTTGAATGTTTTAATCCGCGTAGGGCTTGCACGTATTGACTTGCAGGCAGAGCCTGCTCTTCTCATTTACGTTGAATGTCATCATGAGGCTTGCTGTCACACAAGGCTTGACAATACTTTTAGCGCTGGCTGATCAAGCACTTTTTTTAGATTCAAGTAGCCCACCAATCCGACAATCGTGGCACCTAACAATGGTGTGACTATCCATAGGTAAAATTTAGGTTGATAAGGCATATCCATGATTCCCGTATACAAGGCAAACACAAAGCCTTCCGCCAGTATGACGGCGAGAGCACCGGATAGACCACCTAAAAAACCAAATTCGATAAGATGCGCCGATCTGAGCAACTGACGGTTTGCACCTAAAGCGCGTAGTATGGCGTTTTCATGAATGCGACGGTCAAGACTGCTTTGTACGGCGGCAATCAGCACCGCGATTGCCGCCATTAAGGCAAACAGTAACAAATAATTAAGTGCTTGCGTCGTTTGCAGTAACAGGGTTTTAAACTGCTGAACGATATGATCAACATCCATAACGGTCATATTGGGGTATTGCTTGATTAACGAAGTCAGAAGTGGTTTTTGCGACGGTGCTAAATAAAAACTGCTTAAGTAAGTGCTAGCAAAGCCGTCTAATGTTCCCGGCGAAAAAATCATATAAAAATTGGGCTTCAGGCTATCCCAGTGTAAGGCTCGAATACTCACGACATCGGCTTGGAAGGATTTGCCCGTTACCGTAAAACTCAGTTGATCGCCCAGCTTAATGCCTAAACTTTCTGCCAATTTTTGCTCAACGGATACGCGTCCGGCTTTATCGCCAAGCCACCAATTGCCCGCTGTAATTTTATTGCCTTCGGGCAGTTGTTCTGTCCACGTTAAACTTAATTCACGGTGAATGGCGTTGTCAGCTTGGGCATTGGCTTTGTGAATCGACTTTTCTACCGAAACATTGTTGATAGCGACTAAGCGCCCTCTGACGACGGGATAAAAATGGTTGCTTTGGATTTGCTGTGCCGCTAAGGCTTGCTGGACGGATTCCAGCTGATGGGGAAAAATATTTAAGGCAAATTGATTTGGTGCTTGATCGGGCAGTTGTTGTTGCCAATCACGAACTAAGTCATTGCGGACGGTAAAACTTAGCAGCATGGTGAATAAGATGGTACAAAAAGCCAAGATTTGTCCAATGCTGGTCGCGCGATTTCGAGTCAGTCCTTGTAAACCCATGCGCCAAACTAAGCGCATGTGCGGTAAATATTTTTGCAGCATCGTTAGCAAAAGCTGAATCAATAAGCCGATGATGAGTAAACTTGCCGCGCCCATACTCAGTAGTAAAGCGGTCATGGCTAAGTTTTGGGTATATTTCCAGAGCAGCCATGCGACCAAACTCAGTGCTAAGGTATAACTCAGCCAAGCGCTGATGGTTAACGGTTCGAGATCTCGGCGCAAAACTCGCAACGGGGAAACGTGTTGCAAACGCAGTAATGGCGGCAGTGCAAAGCCCAGTAATAACGCAAAACCAATCATAAAGCCAAAGCTGATCGATAACAGACTTGGCTCGGCTAAGGGTTTGGGTAAGAGCGAGGCTAACAAGCTCATCAAACCGTATTGAGCTATCCAGCCCAAAATACTTCCCAAACTGCTGGCGAGAACACCTAATAAGAAAAATTGCCCCGCAAACAAGGTCAGAATTTCACGTTGACGACAGCCTAAACAACGTAATAAAGCCGCATTATCAAAATGTCGTTCACTGTAACGTTGCGTTGCCATTGCAATCGCAACACCGGCAACAATAACCACCAATAAGCTCGATAAGCCTAAATAACGTTGTACTTTATCCAATAAAGAGCCAATTTCAGGGCGGTCATCATGGACATCCATCAGGCGTTGCGTGGGGTTTAATTGCGGTTTTAACCATTGACTCAATAATTTTAAGGCTTCGACATCACCAATAAATTGATAATGATAATGCACATGACTGCCGGGTTGTAACATACCGGTTGCGCTTAAATCGCTGTCCTTAATCATTACGCGCGGTGCAAAACTGTATAAATTCGCTTGTTTGTCCGGCTCGTAGGTCAGCGTGTGCGTGATGAGCAAGGTCTTATCACCCAGGCTCAAACTATCCCCTAGTTGTAGCTTTAATGCCGATAACACGCGTGCGTCAACCCAGGTTGTACCGGCTTCTGGGCCATGATGAAGCAGTGATTCACTTGCTTGATCGCTAGATAGAATTTTTAAAGCCCCGCGCAGCGGATAACCCGCACTCACTGCTTTAATATTGGTGAGTAATAATTCATCGTTTTCAATCAAAACACTGGGAAACTCAATGGTTTTGCTGGCATTAAGTGCCAATTGACTCGCTTTATCTAGCCATTCTGTTGGTATCGGGTTATCACTGGCAATGGCTAAATCAGCGGCGATAAATTCTGCCGTTTGTAATAGTAGGGTGCGTTGCAAGCGATCTGAAAACACGGTAATGGCGGTTGACGCAGTTACGGCAAGTAATAACGCGCTCAACAAGAGCGTCAATTCACCCGAACGTAAATCACGCCATAACAAGCGCAAGGCCAATATAAAACGACTCATACCAAATACCCCGCTTCAAGTCGGATACGCCGATAACAGCGATTGGATAAAACGCTATCATGCGTCACTAGCACTAGCGTGGTATTGTGTTCTTCATTGAGTTCAAACAATAAATCAATAATAGTCGCCCCGGTTTGGCTGTCTAAATTGCCGGTCGGCTCGTCAGCAAACAAAATAGCCGGTTGTGTCACAAAGGCTCTTGCTAAGGCAACCCGTTGTTGCTCGCCACCTGATAATTGTTTGGGCACATGTTTCAAGCGTGACTTAAGCCCCACACGGTCTAATAAATCGGCGGCCTGTTGTTTGGCGTGCGGATGACCTAATAGCTCTAATGGCAACATGACATTTTCCAATGCGGTAAGCCCGGGTAATAATTGGAACGACTGAAAGACAAAACCGATCAGCCGGCTTCGCAAGGCCGCCCGACCATCTTCATCTAAATGCGAAAAAACTTGTCCATTGATATGTACAGTACCGGTGCTAGGCGTATCTAAGCCCGCGAGTAAACCGATTAAGGTGGATTTGCCCGAGCCTGATTCGCCAACAATTGCAATGCTTTCACCGGCTCGAATCGATAAATCGATAGACGTTAAAATAGCCAATGATCCTGACGAAGTCCGCACCGACTTACCCAGATTTTCCGCTACAATAAGCGTTTTTAATTCTGCTGCTTGAGTATTCATTATGTCAAAATGGTTAATGGTTGTATTGCTGTCTTTAACGTCTATGGTCGTTGCCGCCAAAACGCCGGTTATTGTGGTGTTAGGTGATAGTATCAGTGCCGCTTATGGTATTAAAGAGGAACAAGGCTGGGTTGCTTTATTACAAACTCAACTCAATCAAGCGCATTTAGATTATCAACTCAGTAATCAAAGTATTAGTGGTGAAACCACCGCTGGTGGTTTAGCGCGGCTTGATGGCATCTTGACGGAACAAAAACCGGCGGTGGTTTTGGTAGAGCTGGGTGCCAATGATGGGTTGCGCGGCTTATCTCCCGTTGAGATGAAAAACAATCTCATCCAAATACTAACACGCTCGCAACAAGCCGGCGCTAAGGTATTAGTGCTAGGCATGAAGCTTCCACCCAATTACGGTAAACATTATTTAGAGCTGTTCTACAATATTTTTCCTCAAGTAGCGACAACGCTCAAGGTGCCATTACTCCCTTTTCTCCTTGAAGATGTCGCCTTAAAACCTGAGCTGATGCAAGCCGACGGTTTACATCCCAACGCCCAAGCTCAACCATCTATCACTAACAAGGTTGCGGCATTTTTGTTCCCTTTTCTGTAATGCGTCTAATCTTTAATTTGTCTTGAAATAGCAGTCTATGACATAACTATTCAGCCCCTCCTCTAAAATTAATGTCGAGGGGGCTGAACGATTACGATACTATTTTATTTCGTCCAGAATTTTTTGCTTGATAAAGGGCTGCATCCGCATCTTGTAAAAGACTATCTATCGTTTCTTGTCGAGATGTCATGGTTGCAATACCGATGGAAACGGTAAATTTCACAGTGGTAGCTTGATCTGGCAAATCTACGCTGGCATTTTCAAGTTCCTGCCTTATACGTTCAGCAACATCCATAGCTTCCATGCCTACGGTTTCGGGAAGAAGTACCGCAAACTCCTCGCCACCCAGACGCCCGATAATATCAACTTCACGCAAGACGTCTTTGCAGATGGTCGCTAGTTTTTGTAATACTAAGTCACCCGCCTTGTGACCATAGGTGTCATTGACCGTCTTGAAGTAGTCAATATCCATCATCATTATGGTCAGCATATTGTTATAACGCCGAGAGCGAGTAATTTCTAACTCAGCTAATTCCAAAAACTGGCGGCGATTGACAAGCCCAGTCAGGACGTCTGTTTTTGCCAGTTGCTCTAGTTCCTGCATCAGCAACACACGTTCAGTAATATCCGTCAGGATGCCGCTCCATAAAACACTTCCATCGGCCTGCTGCTGAGGTGTCGCTTTCCCAAGCACCCATTTTATTTTTCCATTTAAGGTCATGATGCGATGTTCATGCTCCCAATAGCTGAGGCTTGCCGTAGAACGCTCAACCGACTCAATATAAGACGCTCTATCATCCGACAAGATACGATCAGTCAATGCAAGGTGATCGTGATAAACCTCCTCAGCGGTAATCTCATAGAGGTCTTCAATCCCTTTGCTGACATATAAGAAGCTCCACCTTCCTTGAGGAGTCGTCATAAACTGGTACACCACGCCTGGAACAGTAGCGGTCATGAGTTCCAGTTGTTTTTTGGCCGCTAATGTTGTCTCTTCAGCTTTTTTACGCTTTGTAATATCCACTGCAGTGGGGAGCAGACCAATAATCTGACCCGAGCTGTCACGCACTGGAGCAATCTGTAAATCAATCGGTACGAGCTCATCCCCCATTTTCACAGCGACGTCATAGCGACTATCCACCCCTTGTTTGGCAGCGTTGATTGCAGCTATTAATTGTGTCCGTACCTCATCGTCATAATTCCACAAGGGGGCATCATAAAAAAGTTGACCGATTACATCTTCACGACGATAGCCTCCTCGCACCAGTGGCGCTTTATTGATTTCTTGAACTACGCCATTGATATCTAACAGTGCAACATAGGTAAATAGATTGTCTAGGATTCTATTGAGTCGTAGGCTATTTTCTCTGTTCATATCTTCGCTTTTCTTACGCTCAGTGATATCCGTATGTGTTCCACTCATGCGGATTGGTTTGCCATTAGCACTGCGTTGAATCACATTGGCTTGGTCAAGTATCCACCTGATACCGCCATCTTTATGAAGCATCCGATATTCCGCTTTGTGGGCAGGTGAGTTACCTTCAAGTACATCATGAATCGACTGCCATGCTCTCTCCCTGTCATCTGGGTAAATGAAGTCAGTCCATTGTCGTGTGGTATTTTTTAATTCCTCATACGCGTAACCCAGCATTTCTCCCCATCGTTCATTTCTCTGCACTTCGTTGGTAACAATATTCCAATCCCAAAAACCTAATTCCGAGCCTTGAAGTACGTATCGGAGCTGTTCTTCATTTTGCAAAAGCTGTTGACGGTTTTTTTCTAGCTCTTCTTTTGCTTTTTTCCGTTCAGTAATGTCTTCAAAGCTTGAATAGGCATAGTCAATTTCATCTGTCCCTTTTTTGAATACCGGAATGGCGTTAATCCTTATCCAGACGGGATGCTCAAACATTGGATTGTTGATACCCATCACAACACCACTGACGGGCTTTCCGGTTTTCATAGCTAGCATAATCGGGTGAGTTTCACCCAGAAACGCACTGCCATCCTCATGAATTGCTCCCCATCGAGGGTCTATCGAAGTACGCCCCTGCATCTGATCCAGCGTTAATCCTAGAAGACGCTCTGCGGCAGGGTTCGCCGAAATGATTCGGCCTTCGGTATTTTGATAGACTATCCCCTGGACAGTTGTCTCAAACAAGGTTCGATAGGTTTCCTCAGACTGTTTTAGTTGCTCCTCGGTAAGTTTGCGTTGGGTAATAACATCAAACATTGCAACAAAATGACCCTGCTTCGGACTGTAGACAGACAGCGAAAACCACATACCAAGAGCTTCAATAGAGGTCTCAAACTTAACAGCGTCACCACCAGCGGCTACTGAACCAAATATCTCGAAAAGTCCTGGGTCAGATTGACGGATGCCAGGAATAACGTCTGACACCAGTTTGCCAGTGACATTTTTAAGGCCTGTCAGTTGTTCAAATGAGGGATTCGTGTAGAGGTAAATAAAGTCACTGGGTTGACCACCCTCGTACAACATATGGCAATATGCCACACCGTTGAGCATATGTTCCAATAGAGGCTGAAAAGTAATGTCATCAACCCTATCATCAGAACTATCTGGGATGGCTGCTGGACTCCCGACTATTTTGATTTCGTTAGACATTCTAGATAATTACCTTATATCGTAATTTCTCACGCACATTCTCACTTCGGATACTACCGCTTATTTTTCGTTTGTGGAGCGTGTCCCGAATATCCCGCTCGCTCAGCTTGTTGTAGAGCGGAAGTCGGAGCTATCTTGAGATGTTTTACTGTGCTTCGAGTCTTTGTCCAGTTTTTTGAAGAGGCCATTCCCGTCCTCATCCATTTTGCTTGGCTTTATGGTCGGCTTGCGGTCTCACCTTTGAGCTTGAGTAGCTGTTCCAGCTCAACTATCTGTTTTCCTGCCACACAAATCATACCATCAGCATATCGATTAGCAAGGTACGATATTCATTGCTAATTTTAGGTAATTTCGGGTTTTGGTACAGTCTATTCTAACCACATTTTTACATCGTTGCCTGTGAATAATGAGACGTTACGTCATTCCTAATTATTACCGCGATTTTAGATTGTGTTAGTAAGCTGTTATTGGCGTTCAATCCGCCATCCGTGGCTTCTGAAGCGTGGTACTCAAATGCTTTGGATGCGTATTAGGTTGTGTTAACCCAATACGGCTGCTGTGTTGGTGCTTAGCGTAATTTTAACGCAGATAAGCGGTCTTGAATGGAGGTGGATGCCGATGTCTTGCCAGTGACGGCCGCCATTGCGGCTTGGATATCGGGATTATCTTCCGCTTGCGTGGGTTGTAATAGACTGGCTTTGCGGCTTGCGGCGTCGGCTTCTGACAACGATTGTTCTGCTAATTTGTTCATATGGTCGAGAGCGGAGCTGAGTGATGATGAGCTACCGCCTAGTCCACTCGCCATTTTTGCGGCGGCAGCTTTTTCTTGTGCTTGTTGTTTTAATAATTCGGCACGTTGCATGGCTTTTTGCGCTTGTTCTACGGTATGCCGTGCTGTTTTAAGTTTTGCCGCATATTGTTTAACCAGATTTTCTAACTCATCCATGTATTGCTTGGCTTCTTGCGCTTCTTGCTTCTCACGCTCAACATCCGCTTGCATCTCTTCAAGTAAGCTGACGAGCTGATTTAACGCATCGACTTTGTCGGGCATGGTTTGTAAATATTCCGCTGCGGCTAAACGTTGGTTGTAAAGCGAGACAATTGCTTCGGCTTCCTTGTTTTCTTTTTCCCACGATTTTTTGGCATTGGAAAATGCTAAATTGAGTTTGTCGAATTTTTCTTCAATCTCGGCGATAGCGGCTTCTGTTGCGGCTTCTGGATCAAATTTTACTAGGGCTTCACCTAAAAAATTTGCTAAATCTTTGGCTTTTTGAATGCCATAGTTTTTAAAAAATGCCATGTTAGTTCCTCTTGGGTTGATTTTTATGGAATGATTAATGACCTAATAACGTCAGTGTGGAAGGATGTAAGCTAAAACCCACATAAAAAGCCACGTCGACCTGCTCACGGCTGTCAATGACTTCTACAATCACTTTAAGTTGCTCTTGGAAATTATTGGGGCTGATGCGGCGTTCAAATAGCATCATTTTGTTTTGGCAATCGTATGATTCTTCTCGGGTTTTAATGTGCTCTTGATAATCGAACAAATCGGCGTGTTCCGCCTGACCACCTAAAGTGCGCTGGTAGGCAATGCCGTCCATATCCAAATTTTTAGCCGAAATATCCGCTAACAGGGTTGTCCATTCGTCTTCTGAGGGTGTCAACGTTAATACATTTTGATAAAGTCTCAGGGCTTCAATACGATCTTCAACCGTGTCCAGCTCCAGCATATAGGCGTTGCCGTTATTTTCTGCATAAATGGTCACATTAGGCGTAAGTTCGGCAATGGCTTGGATAGAAAACCACCCTTCGGGTCGCACAAATGCAGGATGCAAGTCGATCAAAAGGGTATCAATCAGATTGATTGATAGCTGACTATCCAGATTGAGCTTGAGCTGTTTAGGGGCAGTTTGTTTCTTAAATATCATTGTTTGACGGCTTGTTTTAAGGTGGCTTCAATATCGGCGAGTTTTAGGGCAATCTTTGCAGCTAAATCGGAGTTCTTAGCTTTCCAATCGGCATTCATCACAAAATTTGCCGGCGTTACTAAGGTCGGAACATAGTGATTGCTGAATAGACTGGACTGAATCGCCTTGCTGTAATCGCTGGACGACAAGGTTCTGGCTTGATAAGGACTATTTTGTGTCAAGTGGGCGTCGTCGATTGCAACTAAGTTAAGGTCTTTACGATCAATCAGCCGATCGATGCTGGCGGCATGAGGCGCTGCCATATAAAAAAGACAGGCTTGAGTTTGGATGGCTTTTAAAATGGCCTCTTCATAGTTCACAGATTCTTTAACGGTTATTTTGCCATAGCTGGGATTTAACTCAACGAGGCGATCCCAGGTTAAACGTGAGCCAGAGTTTTTAGGAATCCAAATACTCCGACTTGATAAGTCTGAAATGGCTTGTGCATTCAATTTAACACTACACGCTAAATGTGCGGCTTCTAAAAAAGGATGAAATAGCACCTCTAATTGCTGGCTGTCAAAACGTGCATCGCCTTGAATAAAGCCCGCATCACAGGCTCCGCTGGCTAATTTAGCTAAAATATCCGGTGTGCCGCTGGTAATGATGGGGTTTAGATTGACCCACTCAACCAGCTCGGGCAGCATAGCAGTTTGGGCAATTTTATAATAAGGCCCGCCTTCTGAGCCTACACACACATTAAAATTAGGCTGACTGGATTTCAGTGCCTCATCGGACATGACCGCCGCTGCGGGTACGCCAGCGGGTAACCAATTCGGATCGGGTTGAGCATTACCTTTAGCATTTTTCACGACATCCAGTTTTTCCAACTGCGCTTTGAGTTCGGCATTATCTTTTGCCATGCGATCGGCTTCAGCACGCCATTTTAAATAATCGTCGTCATGTTGATGATTAAATGCATATTCGCCCGCTGTTGCAGAATTATTCAACAAACTGTACAAAAACATGCCCGATAACATACCAAATGAAGAATTTCCGCCATTCACAATAATCGGTGGTTGCGATTGGTAGTAGCGGCTGCGCTCTTGCCAAGCATCTCTATTTTGTCTGGCTTGGCGATAAATGCTGTTGTCGGCATACCGTGTTCGATATTTCTGCAAGTCGGCTTCCGGAAAATATTTAGGTTTTGCGCTGGGGAAGCTCTTTTGAAATGCCGCAAACGATTTTTTTCCTGTCTGTTGAGCATAGGCTTGTTCAATACCGGCATTATGCGCTTTCCCAAATTTGGCACTGACCGCGCCATTACGATTTGAAAAAAAAGAACCACGATTATTATTACTTCGGTTGGTTGAGCCGGTATAGCTGGAAGATTTACTCGATTTAAACGAGCTGGAGCGGCTGCTGGAAAAACTACCCGCCTCGGTTGTACCTGAGAATATAAGACTGAGAGTGAGTAGCCCGTAAAGAGGAATTTGTTTTTTCATGGGTGCTGTTGAGTTTGATGTTTAAAAATGATCGTAGCGACGAGGCCGTTTGGTTCGCTACTACGTTAACTTTTTGAGTGATCGCTGCTCTCTAACAAT
Source organism: uncultured Methylococcaceae bacterium (assembly GCA_903945375.1). Taxonomy (GTDB): domain Bacteria; phylum Pseudomonadota; class Gammaproteobacteria; order Methylococcales; family Methylomonadaceae; genus Methylovulum. The sequence goes on from CAJAVP010000106.1 coordinate 12,308, forward strand.
TGCTCTAAAAAATGTCGAAAATCTTGTCCCAACTCAGCGTGTCGCAATCCGAAGATGACGTTGGTTTTAAGAAATTCCAGTTTATTGCCAATGTCATAACGCTGACCTTCAAAATGTAAGCCGTAAACCGGCTTTTGTTTTAGTTGGAGGCGTAACGCATCGGTCAGTTGAATTTCATTGTTTTTACCCGGAACAACGGCTTCTAAGGTTTGGAAAATATCTGGCGTGAGCACATAGCGTCCGGCAATCGCTAGGTTTGACGGGGCTTCGGCAGGTTCTGGTTTTTCAATTAAGTCTTCAAGCAGATATAAATGCTTATTAAGGGGGCGACCTTGCATAATGCCATAGCGCGAGAGTTTATCTGTCGTAACCTGCTCAAATGCAATAACGCTTTCGTTATAGTCTTGATAAATCTGCATCAGTTGTTGAGTAACAGGCAGACTCGATTCGACTATCGTATCACCCAGCAAAACAGCAAAGGCTTCATCGCCGACATGATATTTGGCATAAGAGATGGCATCCCCTAAGCCATTTAACTCCTGCTGCCAAACATAATGAATGGTTGCCATGCCGGATATTTTGCGTATTTCGTCCAATTCCATGACCCGACCGGCATGCGCTAATTCTGCTTCCAGTATCGGATTAAAGTCAAAATGCTCTTCAATGGCGCGTTTGCCTTTGCTGATAATCATCAATATGTCTGTAATACCAGAAGCTACGGCTTCTTCAACGACATATTGGATAGTCGGTTTATCAACTACAAGAAACATTTCCTTGGGTTGCGCCTTTGATGCAGGCAGAAAACGTGTGCCATATCCCGCTACTGGGATGACGGCTTTTCTAATGAGGTTCTGTTTACGGTTCATGGGCTCGTTCTCGGGCTATCAATCATTAAACGACAGTAATGATTATCACGCGTCATCATCATCGTCATCATCGTCATCGTCGTACTCATAAACATCAGTTTCATCAACAACTTCTAGGGTTTTATCGGGATGAAAACGCAGGATAATAGAGATTAAAAATGTACCGACTAAAACGGCTTTCCCTAATACGATCATCGATAGCATCGGGTCAGCTTGTAATGAGGTCGCGTAGGTATACGTGCCGACACCAACCAACATCGCAAGATTATTAAAAAAACCTTGCAGCGCAACAGCTCGTCCACTGCCGATGCTTTTTTTACCCAGTTCTTGTAAGAGCGCATTGATTGGCACAATAAACATACCGCCCATCATGCCTATAAACAGCAGGGAAATCCGAGCCGGCCAGATACTATCGGTAATACCCAAAACGACAATAAAGACGCCCATTAAGTAGGAGGGCATTCTGGCACGGCGTAGTTTTTCGAGTGGGATGAGCTTAGGTACAATGGCTGCCCCAATAATAATCCCTATGGCTAAAAATAAAGTCAGTTCAGCAATCTCAGTGGCGTTTTTCGATAATAAAATCAACGGTGCCCAAGCAATTAAAATTACCCGCAGGGTTGCAGCGGTCAACCAGAACAAACACCCGCCCCAAATCGCAAAGCTGGAACGCGGTAATTTAAATAGTGTCTTGATTTCATGAACAAAGGCGATGATTTTTGAGCCTTTTTCAGCCGTTTTAATAATTCCAGTAGGTAATATGAGCGTCAATAGCGCTGATAAAACAAATAACCCAACACTGCCCATCAATGCCCATTGTGTTGAAACGTCAGCGACTTTTGCGCCGGCGATCATACCAAGCAAAATAGCCAAGATAGTTGAGCCTTCCATCAGACTATTGGCTTTAACCAAATGATTATGTTCAGCCAATTCTGGCAAAATACCATATTTGACCGGATTATAAATAGCGGCACCAATACCGACGATGCTATAAGCGATGATGGGCTCAATATTAACAAATAACAGGACAACACCAGCGGCTTTGATTAAGTTGGCGACCAATAACACCCGTGGTTTAGAATGCGTATCAGCAATTTCACCTGCCCAAGGGGCTAGTAATACATAAGCAATGGTAAACGCACTTTGCACGGCGGGAATATACCAACCTTCAGCATGGGCAGATTGCATGACAATGGCAATCACCGTAAACAAAACAGCATTATCAGCAAAGGCTGATAAAAACTGGGCAATCAAAAGTGGATAGATTTGTTTGTTCATATTGATGGTTGCCTATTGTTAAAAAATTAAGTGGATTGAATCCGACGCGCCGCTAATTCAATAACGGCTGGGTAGTTGACTTTGCCTGTTGCCATAACAGGGATTGCATCAACGAATAAAATCTTTTTGGGTAACATAATTGCGGCAATGCCGTCAGCAACAGCAATAAGATCACTTAACACGGCTTGTTTTTGCGTGGTCAACACGATGATTTGTTCGCCTTTTTTGGCATCCGGCAAACTGATTGCCGCATGTTGGGCATCTGGCCAAGCCTTAGCAGCGAGTTGTTCAACAACCGTTAAAGAAACCATTTCACCGCCGATTTTAGCAAAACGCTTACTGCGCCCTTTGATACTCACAAAACCATCATCATCGATATACGCAATATCACCCGTGTCATACCAGCCTTGACCATATACTGAGGTAGTCGGTACTAACTTGCCAGGATTATCGGCCAGCAAATAACCCGACATAATATTAGGCCCATGAAGATGCAATTTGCCGCCTTCATCAATGCCTTCAATCGGTTCAATGTGATAATTCATAGCTGGCATTAAACGTCCCACCGTACCGGCTTTGTAATCCATTGGCGTGTTAACAGCGGCGACCGGTGCGGTTTCTGTTGCGCCATAGCCTTCTAAAATGCGAATACCAAATTTATCTGACCACAGTTGACGTGTGCTTTCTTGTAATTTTTCTGCACCGGCAACCACGTAGCGTAAATTGTAAAAATCATAGGCATGGGCTTTTTTGCCATAAGCCGCTAAAAATGTATTAGTGCCAAACATAATGCTGGCGCTGATTTCATAGGCGATTTCAGGAATTACGCTAAAGTGTAGAGGGGTTGGATAAAAGAAGGTACGCATCCCATTCAAAACGGGCAGTAAGGTGCCCACAGTAAACCCGAAAGAATGAAACATCGGCAGAAAATTAAGTACGACATCATGCGGCGTAAAGCTAATACGCGCCGCAATTTGTTTATGGTTTGCCAGAATAGTGCTGTGCGAGAGCACGACGCCTTTAGGGACACCTTCTGAGCCGGAGGTAAAAAGTACCACCGCTGGATGGTCTGGATTGTATTGCTCGTGGGCATACCAATAATCGGTGGTATGGCTTTGCATCAGGGCTTTGAATTTATCCCAGCGCGTCATTTCCAGAGCTATATCTTCCAAATAAATGAATTGAGTTTGTTTGGCAAGACTAGCCGCTTCATCACTGAGCTTACCGAGTTCAATAAAACGCCGAGAGGTTAAGACTGTTTTTACGGCGGCGGTATGACAAGCGGATACCATGCCGGCTGCGCCCGTCGAATAATTTAACATGGCGGGAACGCGCCCATGCAATTGCAGACCCAATACGACACACAGCGTTTTACTGGTGTTGGGCAAAAATACACCCACATTTTCACCTGACTCGGTGATGGTTTTGAGGGCATTGCCAATCGCAATCGTACGCGTGATAAGCTGATGATACGATAAAGGAATACGTTCTAAATCTTCAGCGACAATCTGTTGACCACCGTGGATTTTGCGTGCTTCAAGCAAACTAGAAAACAAGCTTTGTCGATAGTGGCTGGTTGCAAACATCATTTCCGTCATGATGTCGGCAAGAACATGACCGCTAAATTTTCGACGATTTTTGCCAGACAGCTCTTTATGCGCTGCAATATGCGTGGGTGGCAAAATTTGTAGGGTAATTTTGGGAAATAATCGAAGCCTGACAATAGATTGGAGTTTAGAAAAATGTGTGTATTGCGCCCCTTCAATACGAATCGGCAAAATCGCAGCGCCGGATTTATCTGCCACCATGCCCGTGCCATCATAAATTTTCATCAATGAGCCGGTCGCGGTAATGCGACCTTCCGGAAAAATAACCGTTTTGCTGTCATTATGTTGTAAATAATGAATCAGATTTTTTAAGGATAACGGTTGAGTAGGATCCATTGGGAAGACATGGGACAGTCCTAAAAAGGGTTTTAGCCACCAACGCTGGGAAATATGGGTGTTAATCGCAAACGTAATGTAATCCGGCAAAAATACACCGAGCAATAATGGGTCTAAAAAAGACGAGTGATTGGCGATAATCAAGACCCGTTTGCCCGCACTGTGATAATTATCCAAGCCCTTTACTTCGACACGATAGAGTAAAGTCAGTAGCCAGTGTAAAAATTTTTTTAACATAGTCGATTCACCTGTCGAAATTCTAGTCGCGTTTATCGTGGAGTGGGAGACGCTTTAGCCCATATGCGTCAACTTAACATCTATAGTATGCGGTACAACATAAAACCCGTCATTCCGACCGGGATTGCCGAAATGACGATTAGATGAACCTTCAAGTTAGCGCATACGAGCATTAGTCCTGACATGAGGCTAAACGATTTATCTGATTATAACCTTAGAATTGATAAGCTAAGTTCAATCTAAAACCATCCATATTACCCGCCTGACCCTCTGCAACACTAAACAGATAATTAGCATTCACGTTTAACGCATCCCAAGAACTTTTATGCTTGTGTTCGGGTTTTAAGGCAATACCAACTTCGTTATATTGCTCGTAATAAAGGTGTGTTCCAAAATATTCAGTATCAGTTACTACGGTTGCAATATTGACTTTACCAAAAGTTTTACTCACCGATAGACCATTTTTTAAAACAACATTATCAACATTGCCACTGGTTTGATAAGTAGTTTTGCCGATGGTCGTATTCATATCTAAGGTTTGGAAATACCCGACCATATTATTAAACGTCAGTTTAATGGACTTGGCATTAGCCGGATTGATCTGCCATAAATACTTACTGGTCAACGTACCTGCGAGCAAATGACCTTCCGTTCGATTAATCCCATTACTGGAATCGGGTGTTCCTCGGTAACCGTAACTGATTGCTGGGGTCAGCGACCAATTATCGACAATATTGTATTGGTAAGCGAGGCTACCGCCGGCTTGATAGGAGCTATTGCCACCCGTGCTAATGTAAGTGAGGGGTAATGAGACGATAAGCTGATTTTTAGGGTTAAATTTATGCGTATAGGACAGCGGCATAGTGAATGTATCCACCGATGCGCCGGCTAGATTAAAGTGACCATATTGCAAATCTACACCAAAAATATGGCTAGGATTTTTATCGCTGGATGCGGATAACTGCCGAAAATTGGGCGACGTACCGTGCGTGGTTGTAAGCTGAAAAATTTGATCAACCATCGTACCCATCAAACTGGCGGGATTGCCCGCAACAGCACCGGATGAGCAATTAGCAAGGGTTTTGTCATCGCGTGCGGTACTGCAAGCGGTCTTTTGGAAAATAAGTTGCAGTTCTTTAAATAACGCTGAAGTATCGGAAGAAAGCGCCCCTTTGCTGGCGGCGATATCAGCGCTTAAGTTATTAATCAGCTTTTGATCTTGACTGGGTATACCGGCAACGATTGAATTTAAGGTCGCCAAGGTCGTTTGATCGACACCCAACAGCGCACTAGGCGGTATTGTGCCGTTAGTAAAGAAACGCTCCAGTTGTTTCATTGCCGTAGCACCTGGTTGTGCAGTTAAGGTAATAAAATCGCTGCTAATGCCGTCTATCGGCGCGATGACGACAGTGTTATTGGTGGTATTGATGAGCGTAAATGGCGTGTTATCCAGCACAAATTCAGTAATCAAACCGGTGTAGGAGCTAGGAATGCTGCCCGTGTCCGGATTGACAAAATCGTTTCGATAGCTCGACTGATTAACGCTCAGAGCCGTTTCAACATTAGGAAAGTTATACGATTTGGTGACGCCGTTGAGCGTTACCGTAGTTTTAAAATCCGCCAGCGTCATCTGACTAAAGCCCATTGAGGCGAGGATACTGGCAAACAATAACGGTTTATAGTGCGTTGGCTTCATAGTTTTACCTTATTTAGTAATGAGTTATAACCGAATTAATGAAAGCTTAGATTAGGAATGAATAGGAAATAAGCTGGGTATACTCAAGTTATTTCATGTGCATTCTTTAATCGTAATCGTTTAGCCTTCTCTTACTCTACTGATAAAGGCTATTCTCTCAAGTACAGACTCGTTCCTAAGCTCTGGCCTAGGAATGAGCGAACAACTTGATATTTAAGAGCATGTTTTCTTGACAATAAAAAACCGCCCACGATTAACTCTGAGGGCGGTTTCATGTTATTTGCCATTGTTGTGGCACTTAACCTTTTCCAATACGTGTAGCCATGGTGGGCAAAACAGCATTGCCCACCCTATCTATCACGCTTAGTATTGATAGTTCAAGTTAAGTTTGAAACCGTCAATGTTGCCGTTTGAAGGGCCGCGATGCGCCAAGCTGAACATATAGTTAGCACTGACACTCAAGTTATCCAGTATTCTTCCTGAGTTTTCTGGTTTAATTGCAAAACCAAACTCATTGTATTGTGGGAAATACAAGCTGTCGCCGAAGTACTGCGTATCGGTGAAGAATGTTGATAAGTTGAAGTTATCCATGCTTTTGCCAACAGACAAACCGTTTTTCAAGACATAGTTTGAAACGCTACCACTGGTTTGGAAGCTACCACAACGATTAGCGATACATTGCGTGGTGTTCATATCCAATGAAGAGAAATAACCTACCATGTTCGTCAAGGTCAATTTAGGGCTTTTTGAATCTAAGCCGTTTAATGCCCAAGAGTATTTACTGGTTAATGTACCCGCCATCATGTGACCATCAACATCTGGCGTACTGTTAATAAAGCCAGCCAAAGTTGTTGGAGTCAAACCATTGCTGCTAGCATTTCTGTAAGCATAGTTAACAGCTGGCATGAAAGTCCAGTCATCAGTAATGTTGTATTTATACGCTAAACCACCACCGATTTGATATTGATCAGAGTTACCCATTGACGCATAAGTTAATGGAACAGTGAACAACACTTGGTTTTTGCTATCAATTCTGAAGCCGTAAATCAAAGGAACAGTAACAGTATTGGCAGAACGTCCATCTAAGTTGTAGTAGCCATAATTCAAACCGGTCGCAAAAGAACTACCCATTGCTTGGTCAGAAGACGCACCACCCACATTTTTAAAGCCACCGTTAGCTAAGTTAGGTGAACTTAGGTTGAAAGCGTTATCAACCATAGTGCCTTCTAAAGAAGCTGGGTTACCCGCAACAGCTGCCGTTGGGTTGTTAGCGGCTTGGTTTTTGTCATTGACAAGAGCGGCAATCGCGATCTGCTCAACTTTAGAAAGTACATTATTACCCGCTTCTGCCGCAGCTTTCTCTTCAGCAAGTTTTACAACAGCTAAAGCAGTTGCTTTATTGGCTTCAGCCGTCAACTGAGTAACTAAACTGGCTGGTGCACCTTGTGCACTTGCTGCAACTGTCAACGCTTTACTTAACGCGGTTAAAGTCTTTGAATCGGGTTCAGTACCTAAATTTAATTGACGCGGTTTGCCACCTGCACCCAAGAAACTACCTACTAAATCGTTCAAACTTGAACCGGTTGCGCTATTAACTAAGCTGACAGCTTTGTAAACGTATTCACCTTGTGCATTTTGCTCCCCCACTAACATAGTTTTAGCATCGGTTCTAACCAACAGCACAGTAACACCATCCAAAGTATTTTGAGTGACCATGCCGACTAGAGTATTCGGATTATTGAAATCATCTTTAAATTGCTCAGGACTATTGGCAGCCGCGATGGCTTCCGCTTCACTCTTAAATACGTAAGTCTTAGCAACGCCATTAAGAATAATCGTAGAGGTAACGAAACCCGCAGGTAATACAACAGGCGTGTCATCAACAGGCGGTACAGTGATAACAGAAGTATCAACAGCGCCGGCTAAAGTTTCATTTTGTTTAGCTTGTGCATCTTGATACGCTTTTAAAGCCGCAGAGATTTGAGCAGGTGTCGCATTAGGGTCTGCTAAAACAGCTTCATAGCTGGCTTTTGCATCGCTAGCCGCAGTTTTGTCAGCTTGGATTTGATTTGCTTCGGTTGATGTTAACAAATCTGCTACTACGATAGGTGCGCCATCAACTTTTAAAACGGTTGGATCGGTTAAACTTGCCAGTAACTGACCTTTTAAGGTAATACCACCTGTACTTTGCGCCTTGCTAATTAGCGAAGTCACTGCGGTCAATGTGGCTTGATCAGATATCCCTTTAACAGCTGTACCGCCGGCTGCTTCGAAGGCTTTTTTGTCACCAGACAAGAAGCTTGAAACCAAACCGTTTAAGGTTTTAGCAGATAGAGTCGGACTTGTAATGGTGCTGTATTCCAGCAAACCTGAACTACCTGGCTTTGCCAAAACAATGGTTTTAGCATCGGTTTGTGCCAAAATAGTAACAACACCATTAGAAGTTGCCTGAACGACTTGTCCTGTACGAGATGTTGGGTTGCCAAAACTAGCTTGAACATCAGCAGAAGGACTTATGGCAGCCTTTTCTGCTTCAGCTTGACTTGCATAAGTAAAGGTACGAGTGATGCCGTTCAATGTCACAACAGAAACGATAGGGTCTTCAACTGGAACAGTGTTAACCAGCATGTTACCAATCGTGCTTTGAGTGGCTTTTTTCGCCTCAGCTTCAAGTGAACCTTCTGCCGCAGGAACAGCCGCCACATTTTGAAGAATCTTTTGTACTTCCGTATAGTTTGAAGCAGAAATTCCACTTCGTTTTGCAGCAGCAGGAACCGCCTCGGGGTTGCTCACGAATGTATTAACCAGCTCAGTAAGGCTTGACGTGCTGCCAGCTGGCTTAACAATTGTTGTGACCTCAGGTTTTCCGTTAATCACTTCGGTAACAGTTGAAACGGTAGTGGACGTTTGAACGATAGTGATAGGATTGCCATTTCTTGTTGTTTGCGTTACTAAACCTGTTTGTGACGGTGGTAATTCGCCAGTTTTTGGGTCTCTAAACGGATCAACATAGTCTCCAACGATAGCTTCATCGGGTGAAGGCTTAGACAGTTCAGCAGAAATTCTATCTGCTGCCGCTTGGTCAGGAAACACAAATGTTTTACTGACACCAGCAATGGTCGTAGTTGAACAAACAGCAGGTGCATCACACTGACCTGCAAGGGATACTTGACTAAAGCATAACAGCGAAATTGTGCCAGCCAGAATTTTCATTTTCATTTTGTTTCTCCAATCATTTTTTAAAAAAGATAGCGTTCTGAATTCAATTTTACGGGGGTAGTATAATCTAAAAACTTCAATGACGTGTGATTATAAAGCAAAAAACGTTTACATTAAAACAACAAACAACTTTAAAAACAACACAAGTGCAGCCAATTCCTTTTGTGCATTTTACCTTAAAATCTTTGAAAGGGAACAATTGTTCCCCTGCACTTAAGGGAAAGTTTGTGTCAACGCAAAATCGTCATTGCCAGTTTAATGATTTACTCACCGCAAATTTGCTAAAATAGCCTACGGCTTTTACAGCATTCAGTTGCTGTGTATCCACATACCCTCCTTTCTCACTCAAACTTAAATCATCATCGTGACGCAACTAGCTAACTCTAACATTCACGCGCATAAGCTACTCATTCTTGATTTTGGCTCGCAATACACTCAACTCATCGCCCGCCGCATTCGTGAAATTGGCGTTTATTGCGAGATTTTCTCTTGCGAATGCGATGAGGCGCACATCAGGCAATTTGCGCCTCATGGCATTATTCTTTCAGGTGGCCCTGAAACGGTTACCAGCGAAAATACACCCAGAGCCCCCGAGTGCATATTTACTTTGGACGTACCAGTCTTGGGTATTTGTTATGGTATGCAAACCATGACAGAACAATTGGGCGGCAAAGTAGAAAGCTCTCATCACCGCGAATTTGGTTACGCGCAAATCAGAGCACGCGGGCATTCAAAATTGCTGCAAGGCATTGAAGATCATCTGTCACCCGAAGGCTTTGGCTTGTTGGATGTTTGGATGAGTCATGGTGATCGTGTGGTAACGCTGCCTGACGGATTTAAGCTGATTGCTAGCTCGGATGGCGCACCGATTGCCGGTATCGCCCATGAAGAAAAAGGTTTTTACGCCGTACAGTTCCATCCTGAAGTCACACATACTCAGCAAGGCAAACGTATTCTGGAACGTTTTGTTAAGGATATTTGTGGCTGTAACACCTTGTGGACAGCTGATCATATTATTGAAGACAGCATTCAGTCTGTGCGTCAGCAAGTCGGTAGCGACCAAGTTATTTTAGGCTTATCGGGCGGCGTAGATTCCTCGGTCGTGGCGGCGTTGTTGCATAAAGCCATCGGCGCACAATTAACCTGTGTGTTTGTCGATACCGGTTTACTGCGTTTGCATGAAGGCGATCAAGTCATGGCGATTTTTGCCGAACATTTGGGCGTAAAAGTCATTCGCGTCAATGCCGAGGAACGCTATCTTAACGCCTTAAAAGGAATTACTGATCCTGAACAAAAACGCAAAATTATCGGCAATTTGTTTGTCGAGATTTTTGATGAAGAAGCCAATCAGCTCACCGATGCGCGTTGGCTTGCACAAGGCACTATTTATCCTGATGTCATTGAATCCGCAGGTTCAAAAAGTGGTAAAGCGCATTTAATCAAATCCCATCATAACGTCGGTGGCTTGCCAGAAAATATGATGCTCAAACTCTTGGAACCCTTACGCGAATTATTCAAAGACGAAGTACGCAAACTAGGTCTCGAGCTAGGTTTGCCCGCCGAGATGGTATTTCGTCATCCCTTCCCTGGCCCTGGCTTAGGTGTACGCATTTTAGGCGAAGTAAAAAAAGAATACGCCGATTTGCTGCGGCAAGCCGACGCGATTTTTATCGAAGAGTTATATCGCCACGCACTTTATGAGCAGGTCAGCCAAGCTTTTGCCGTCTTTTTGCCGGTTAAATCGGTTGGCGTTATGGGCGATGGTCGCCGTTATGATTATGTGATTGCCATTCGCGCCGTTGAAACCATTGATTTTATGACCGCTCGCTGGGCGCATTTGCCCTACGAATTTTTGGATTTAATTTCACGGCGCATTATCAATGAAGTCAGCGGCATTTCTCGCGTGACCTATGATATCAGCGGCAAACCGCCCGCTACCATTGAATGGGAATAAGCCAACACGATTTAGATGAAGCCTGGATGCGCCACGCCATCCGCCTTGCTCAACGCGCAGAAGATCAAGGTGAAGTGCCGGTTGGCGCGTTAATTGTCAAAGATGAGCGTTGTCTCGCTGAAGCATGGAATCAACCCATTGCCTTGAGCGATCCAACCGCACACGCCGAACTCCTTGCGCTCCGCGCAGCTGGCAAGATGCTTAACAATTACCGTTTAATTGACACGACGATCTATGTCACACTAGAGCCTTGCGTTATGTGCATGGGGGCAATCAGTCACGCACGAATTAAACGCCTAGTCTTTGGTGCATTCGATGAAAAACGCGGTGCGGTTTGTCATGCGCTGAGCTTGACCGATGCGCCGTTTTTAAACCATCGAGTCAGTTGGCAAGGTGGTGTTTTGGAGACCCGCTGCGCGGAGCAGTTAAGGGATTTTTTTAGGGCAAGGCGTTAAATAGACAGCAATTCTTATTATGGCTATTGCTTTATATTTCAATAAATTGAAGAAATTTTTATCTGATATTAACGCTATTATTCTGGCAACACTTGCGAATAAATGGTGTACAAAGCGGTTGGCATCCAATAAATCCTATGTTTTGTAGCGAAAACCTGCGTGACGAACATAAAATTTATTGAACAATTGACTTGTTTTGGTTTTGTTTGATCATAAGCAATTGATTTAACAAAATAGTCCATAATGAGAATTGCTGTAATTTAATGGCATTGCTGTACCCCTACTTAGAATATAATACCGTCTCTTAAAACCACTTGGCATCTTGTTGACTTTACTTAATCCATTACAACTTAAAGGCTTATGAATCATTCTACTCTCACTGCAATTTCTCCTATTGATGGTCGTTACGCTGATAAAGTAAACACCTTGCGTCCAATTTTTAGTGAATACGGATTGATTCGCTATCGTGTACAGGTTGAAGTCCGTTGGTTGCAATCCTTAGCTAAACATTATTTAATCAAGGAAGTAGCGCCATTCAGTGAAGAAGCGGAACAAATTTTAAATGCAATCGTGACAGATTTTTCTGAGGCTGATGCTCAGCGAGTTAAAGCGATTGAACAAACGACCAACCATGATGTGAAGGCGGTCGAATATTTACTGAAAGAAAAAATCAGTGGTTGCCCAGAATTGGAAAAAGTCAGTGAATTCATTCATTTTGCGTGTACATCAGAAGATATTAATAATCTGTCTTACGCGCTCATGTTAAGCGAAGGACGTACTATTTTACTTGAGCAAATGAGCGCGTGTATTGATGCAATCAAAGCTATTGCCAAAGACACAGCAAGTCAACCCATGTTATCTCGTACCCACGGACAATCCGCAACCCCCACAACAGTCGGTAAGGAGTTTGCCAATATTGCGGCACGAATGCAGCGTCAACAGACGCAATTGGCGGCTGTTGCGGTGCTGGGAAAAATAAATGGTGCAGTAGGTAATTACAATGCACATTGTGTCGCCTATCCTGATGTAGATTGGCCGCAGTTTGCTAAAGAGTTTGTGGAATCTTTAGGTTTAACCTTTAATCCTTACACGATTCAAATCGAACCTCATGATTATATCGCTGAGTTTTTCCACGCACTGGCGCGTTTTAATACAATTCTGCTGGATTTTGACCGAGATATTTGGGCGTATATTTCTTTGGGTTATTTCAAGCAAAAAACCATCGCTGGTGAAGTGGGCTCTTCAACCATGCCGCATAAAGTTAATCCCATTGATTTTGAAAACTCTGAAGGTAATCTCGGTATCGCCAATGCGCTGTTTGGCTTTTTGGCGGACAAATTACCGGTATCGCGTTGGCAACGTGATTTAACCGATTCAACCGTGCTTCGTAATATCGGCGTTGGGATAGCGCATACCAGTATCGCCATTCAGGCAACGCTAAAAGGCATGAGTAAATTACAGCTCAATGCGGAGGCAATTGATACGGATTTGAATGCTAATTGGGAAGTTTTGGCCGAGCCGATTCAAACGGTGATGCGTCGATACGGTATTGAAAAACCTTATGAAAAACTAAAGGAATTAACTCGAGGTCAACGTCTCACACCCGCTCAAATGCACGCTTTCATAGCAACTTTGGATATTCCGGCAGAGGCTAAAACAGCTCTACTGGCTTTGACGCCCCAAGCTTACACCGGCTACGCGGAAGACTTGGCTCAATCCATTTAGATGGTGTCCCCAAAAACACTAAACGGCTAATGTGTTGATTAGACCAATAGTTTTCAGATTATGGGTCTATCACACGTCACGCCACGTGCAATGAGCAATTAATGTTACAATAACCGCTCAAAAATCTCGGTTTGGCTTATGCCGACTTAGCTTGTCCATCCTCACTATTGCTCAATATCGGTGTTAACCCCAATTACTTACTCTTTGCCCTATTTTCAGGACAGTGCCGCTTTATTTGCCGCCTTTGCTAATCAGCCTTGGGCGGTGTTTTTGGATAGTGCGTATCCATACAGTCAACACGGTCGTTATGACATCATGGCGGTCGATCCCGTTTGTGTGTTGTTGACGCTGGGTGATGAAACCGAAATTATCTGTCAGGGCATCAGCGCCCGCTCGATGGAAGACCCGTTTACGTTGATTAAACAGCAGCTTGATCGATTTAGCTTGGCAAATGAGCCCGTCTTAGAGGAACTGCCTTTTACCGGTGGTGCAATCGGTTATTTCTCTTATGATTTGGCGCGGCGTTTAGAGCATCTGCCTATCATTGCCGAGGCGGCTGAGCAGATACCTGATATGGCAGTGGGTATTTATCAGTGGGCGGTGATTGTTGACCACCAATTACAGGTCAGTTGTTTAGTTGCACGTGGCATAGACACCGCGCAATGTCAGCGTTTAGTTGCACAATTCAGCCAATTACCCGAACCTATACCGTCTAATAGCTTTCAGGTGCTAGGTGACGTGACAGCCAATATGGACAAAGCCACTTACACGCAAGCCTTCAATCGGATTAAGCGTTATTTGCAAAATGGCGATTGCTACCAAGTGAATTTAACGCAACGTTTTGCTGCACCTTGCCAAGGCAATCCTTGGGTTGTCTATCAATTGTTACGGCAGCTGAATGCAGCCCCCTTTAGCTGCTATTTAAATTTACCTGATGTTCAGATTTTAAGTTCTTCACCCGAGCGTTTTTTGTTACTAAATCATGGTCTTGTTGAAACCAAACCCATCAAAGGTACACGCCCACGTAAAATAGATGCGGCAGAAGACCAACTGCAAATTGAACAGCTCAGTAACAGCCCTAAGGATAGAGCAGAAAATGTGATGATTGTCGATTTGCTCCGTAACGATATCAGTAAAACCTGCCAATGGGGTTCGGTAAAAGTGCCCACCTTGTTTGCCGTGGAAAGTTATGCAACCGTGCATCATCTAGTCAGTACAGTGACGGGACAGTTGGCTGAGGGTCAACATGCAGTGGATTTGCTGCGGAGTTGCTTTCCGGGCGGCTCAATTACCGGCGCTCCGAAAATTCGGGCAATGGAAATTATCGAAGAATTAGAACCCAACAGACGCGGGGTTTATTGTGGCTCGGTGGGCTATATCGGGTTTAATGGCAATATGGATACTAATATTGCTATTCGTACTTTGGTACACGCGCAAGGCTCAATCCGCTTTTGGGTAGGCGGCGGCATTGTTAATGACTCGCTTGTCGATGAGGAATATCAAGAATGTTTTGATAAAGCGGCGGCGTTGTTGGAAGTGTTACGGCAATTGACGCGCAAACCGGACTAAACCTATGCAAGAACCGTTGCGCGTGATTAAACTGGGTGGCAGCTTACTGAAAACAGGTTATTTACGCGACTGTCTTGCGCGAATAGAACCGGCTTATCAAGGAAGTCGGCTTGTTATCGTACCAGGTGGCGGTGTGTTTGCTGATCAAGTGCGCGTGGCTCAGCAAGATTGGCATTTTGATGACACAACCGCGCATGAAATGGCCTTACTAGCCATGCAGCAAATGGCTTTATTGTTTAAAAGTATGCAGCCGTCGTTTGTGATTGCAGACACGGTATCTGCGCTACTGAAGCAGTCGGTTCTCAATAAAGTCGTCATTTGGTCACCTTGCATTAACGAGCTAAATCAATCGGGTGTTCCAGCGTCTTGGGATGTCAGCTCCGATAGTTTAGCGGTTTGGTTGGCAGCTCAGCTTTCAGCCGTTGAATTGATACTGGTCAAGTCGGTCAAGATTGACCCCATGCTCAGTGTAGCGCAGCTGAGTGAACGCCATATTGTCGATAAGGCTTTTAGTGCGAGTGTAGCAGCGCATTGGTTTCCCATCTCAATTATTCATGCACGACAGATTTAATGGCTAGTGAAAATAACTTATCCCCCTTAATTTTAGGGCTTGTCAGTCGATTTTTGGTTAAAAAACTTAAGACGGTTTATTACGGTGCGAGAGAGTCAATCGGCGAACATAAGCGCGATATTGTCGTTTATCAGGTTGAACAGACTTGTCAAAGTCTACAAAGTACGCGGGATGAATTTGCTGATGCCTTAACGCGATTTAACGGTTTAGTGAATGTCCAAGAAGCCAATTTACTGCATCGCTATCAGCAATTGAATCGTCAGTATCAGTTATGCAAAGCGAAATCCGAGGCGGTAAGTCAGCGCATTAAAGCCATAGAAGAAGTCAGTGAAGCCTTATTTGCAGAATGGGAAAAAGAGCTGGATGAATATTCCAATCGGACATTACGCAACAGCAGTAAGCAGCAATTAAAAATGGCTAGACAACATTATGCGCGGCTAATTAAAACCATGCGCAAAGCGGAAACCAAAATCCAACCAGTGTTGAGCGCGTTTAAAGATCAGGTACTCTCGCTTAAGCATAATCTCAATGCCCGAGCGATTGCAGCACTACAGCACGAGTTTGTTGAGATGAGTTTAGATATTTCACAATTAATTTTGGCGATGGAGCAAACTATCGCGGAAGCGAACCAGTTTGTTGCGGTTCTGGCTGATCAATCCGATCGTCCCATTAAGGCATTGCCAAAATCTTAATGTAAGATGCCGTACGCTAGGGGATATAGCACACGTTCAAACCAGAAATTACATTTTTTTCGTTCGTGGTGAGCCCCTTTAGATACCTCAATACAACGCTCTTCAACAGGCTCTCAGATACACCTCAACGCAGACCGAGCTGAGTCGAAACCAACACGATAAAAGTCATAGATGCTTAACCAACAGCGTTTTCAGATAACCGTCCTAACCCGCCTTAAACACCTGTAACAGCCAGTCTTTAAACTTATGAGCTGGCAACGGCTTAGTAAAATAAAATCCTTGGATTTCATGACAGTTGTGACTTTTGATACACGCCAATTCTGCCTCAGTTTCAACACCTTCCGCGATTAAGCCAATCCCTAAACTCTGTCCTATTGCGACAATCGCCTTCACAATGACATTATTTGCCTTAACATTCTGAATATTCCGCACAAATGATTGATCAATTTTAATTCTATCAAGAGGAAATTGGCTTAAATAACTCAAACTGGAATGACCGGTCCCAAAATCATCGATCGCTATTTTGATGCCTATCGCTTTTAATTCACTCATTGTTGAAACCGTTTGTAAAGGGTTAGCCATAACCATTGTTTCCGTTAACTCCAGCTCAATATAATTTGGGTCAACCCCATACTCATAAATAATTTGCTGTACCCGCCACGAAAAATCCTGTTGTCGAAATTGAATCGCTGAAACATTAATGGCAATACGTAAGGGCGGTAATCCTTGATCTCTCCATTCGACTTGCTGACGACAGGCTTCACTGATTACCCATTCACCTATTGTGACGATAAGACCCACATCCTCGGCCACGCTGATAAACTTACCCGGCAATAGCAGCCCTTGCTTTGGATGATACCAGCGCAATAACGCCTCAACACCAACAACTTGGTTTGTCGTGGTGTCGATTTGCGGCTGATAAAATAATGCCAATTCTTGCCTAACAATTGCCTTTTTCAGTTCAGTGACAAAGGTATTACGCTCCGAAAGATTTTGATCAAAGCTCTCGTTAAATACCAGAAAACCATTACGTCCTTTTTCCTTAACCACATACATCGCCGCATCCGCTTTGCGAATCAGGCCATCAACCGTATCGTCGTGATCAGGGTACAAAGCCACCCCCAAACTCGCTGTTATATTGACCTCGCGCCCCAAAATCATCATCGGTTGGCGAATTTTATCTATCATTGTTGCCGCCACTTTTTCGGCATGAACCGCCTCCGACAAATTTTGCAGAATCACCACAAATTCATCACCACCTAGACGCGCAACGGTATCACTCTCCCGAACACACGCACTTAAACGATGCGCGAAGTTTATCAATAATTGATCGCCAAAACTGTGACCTAAGGTATCGTTAATGTATTTAAAGCGATCAAGATCAACAAAAACTAAAGCAAATGGCTTTTTGCTACGTTTAGCCTGCTGGCAGGCTTGCATTAACCGATCCTTAAATAGCAAACGATTTGGCACACCGGTTAACTGATCATAATGTGCTAACGCGTAGAGTTCTTGCTGTTTACGGTGGGTAATTTCTTCTAAGAGTCGGTGTCCCGTTGCCATGCCGACATAAAGTGTATTTTCGACCACAATAAAACCATGCGCCATATGGCGCATTCCTGCATTGATCGTAATATTCGCTAAATCATCAATACTGGTATTGATATCGACAATAACGGGATCTGTCGTCATGATTTCACCGATACATTTCTTGTGGTGCAAATCACGCGCATAAGGCTTGAAAAAAATCTCAGTGAGACGCCCCCGATCAATCAAACCAACCGGCTTATGCTGCTCATCCACAATCGGTGCTATCAACAATGACGTATTATCAATGAAAATATTCAGGACATCGAGGCAGCGAAGTTCTATCGGTATCGGTTCAATATATTGCAGGATTTTTTGAACCGTAACCATTTGGTTTTGATTGTAAAAAACATCGACAAACTTATGACTCGAAGCGGGATCGAGTAAAACTATTTTTTTCTTAGCGCCATGTGTGGATGATTTCATAAAAAACTATTGAGGAATAGATAACCAAAGTTCTACATCATAATGATGAAAAAATGATAAGAACCCACCGTGTAAGGTATTTCATGTCTCATTTTGAATTCATAAGCTGCTATACCCCTTCCCACAGCACGTTATAGCAAACTTCTACAGTGATTGTTCGAGCCAAATCCCACTGGGAATAAACCCATAAATTATTATATTATGAGTTGTAACGACCTAACCGCTTCTAAAATACTGCGATTAAATCCTCATTCCGGCAGACCTATGGGGCACACATGAATTACTGGAGTCGCTAGACCACGTTAGCGAGCCCCCTTGTGCCACAGAGGGTATGACGAATGATAAAAAAACTTGTTTTAGGGGAGTAAAAAACATATTTTTTACTCCATTTAACGACTTGTATCGTTCCTAAGCCATGCGCCACGCGCACAATTCTACAAAACTTAACGGTGAGCAGTGAAGCTCTGGCTTGGTCATGACCGTGTACTACTTGGTTAAGTAAAGATAGGACTAAACGATTATGCTGTAACAGGGTCGAGTAGCGATTGTCTAAATCCCCATCCACTATTATTCATGTTATAAACGCCTGCTTATACTAGATATGTGAATACGCAGCCTGAACAATACAATCTATACTGTGAGCGATTAAAACTCCTCCCACTCGTCACTATCCGTTATAGCTAGTGCAGGAGTCGATATTTTTTTGGGTTTGTAGGTTTCTAATTTCCCGGGCGCAGGTGACGGTATCGTGACGTGCGGAGTATGCGTTGAACGACGTTCCTGTTCATTACTTAGTTTAAAAACGTCGACCGTCGTCGATAAGTTTTGTGCTTGTTCAGCCATTGATTCAGCTGCCGCCGTAGCCTGCTCAACCAAGGCAGCATTTTGCTGAGTCACATCATCCATTTGTGCAATCGCTTGATTAACCTGAGTAATACCCGAACTTTGCTCAACAGAAGCATCTGATATTTCTGACATAATCATTGTTACTCGACGAATAGAGGCGACTATTTCCTCCATAGTTCGTCCGGCTTGAGCAACTAATTTACTACCATCCTCAACTTTATCCTCAGAATCACCGATCAATATCTTAATTTCACCTGCCGCAGAAGCCGCTCGTTGAGCAAGATTTCGAACTTCACCTGCAACCACAGCAAATCCACGCCCTTGATCGCCAGCACGCGCCGCCTCAACAGCTGCATTCAGTGCCAAAATATTGGTTTGGAAGGCGATGCCATCAATAACAGCAATAATTTCTGAAATTTTACGCGAAGAATTATTAATATCGTGCATAGTGTCAATCACTTTTTGAACAACCGCCACCCCCTTACCCGCCACATCTGACGCACCAATTGCCAAATGATTGGCTAATTTTGCATTTTCAGTATTGGCCTGTACGGCAGTCGTTAGCTCTTCCATGCTTGCGGCGGTTTGCTCAAGGCTTGCCGCCTGCTCTTCGGTACGATGAGATAAATCGCCATTGCCTGAGGCGATTTCTTTTGCAGCAACCGTAATCGTATCGGAAGCACTAATTATTTCTGATAGTAGTGATTTAATATTTTCTACCGTACCATTCACCGATTCTTTAACTTGCCCAAAAACGCCCGGGTAATCACGCGTAATCATTTGCGTTAAATCACCTTTTGCCAACGCTTCAACGACATGCTGAACATCACCTAACCCTGTTTGCGTCACGTCAGAGAGACGATTTAATAGTTCGGATAAATCCCGCGCATAGCCTGCTTTACTACCGATCACCATTTTAAACGTAAAATCGCCACGATTAGCCGCAGCATCAACCAGTTGACGCATTTCACCCACAATTTTAGTCAATGAGTCAACTGTTTTATTTACACCATCTTTAGTCTGTCCAAACACACCTGGGTATTCATCGGTAATATGTTGACTTAAATCACCATCCGCCAGCGCCAACGCCACCCGCGTGACATCGTTTAAGCCAGCTTCCGTCGTTTGATTCAAGCGGTTTATGGATTCCCCGAGGTTTTTTGCAAAGCCTTTATGATTCGCTAAATTAATCCGCTTGCTAAAATCACCATTGACGGCCGCTTTAACACTGTCATCTATTTCAAGAATCAACTGGCTTAGCGCTGCTTGCATCGTGTGCATCGCCTGTAATAACTGACCAATTTCATCATTACGATCTATCTCTATCTCGTTGTTCAGTTCGCCATTAGCAATCTTTTTAGCCAGCTCAATACCTTGTACAAGAGGACTTGAAATAGATCGAACAATTATTGAGCCGACAAAACCGACCACAACAATCGACAACAAAGCCATAAAAATAATTAAGCTACGAAGTTGCACAACCATCTCGTCGGCTTTGTATTTATCATCGTTTGCATAGTTCTGATTGAGTTCAATCAACTCATTTAACAATTTTTTTGCATCGGAAGCCATATTTTTACGCAAATCGAGCTGCTTTAAATAGTCGTTAAATAATTGTTTTTGACCTTCCTCGGTTTGATTTTTGGCTAAATGGTCAATAATAATATCCACCTCGACCTGACTTTTTTTCCATGCGTCCCAAGCCGGCACAAATTCTTTCCAGACTTTAGCCTCTTCGGATTCTTGAGGCAGCGGCTCATAGATAGCCCAACCTTTGTCTATTTGCAGCATAATGTCTTGTTTTTTTTTCAATATGCCAGCAAACTTTTCTTGCGCCTTAAAATCCTCCCTGAAGAACATCATATCGCGATTAGCCAGCCGTATTGCGGTTAAACCCTCGTTCATCATCGACAAGCCAATAATTGAAGGCAGACGGTTATCACCAATTGAATCGATAATATTAGAAAGTTTACGTGTACCATAATCACTACCTAGACCAATCACAAGCAACGTCGCAATCGACAATGCCATCAGCGTCAGTAATTTGAATTTAATACTTAGATTTTTCATTCTGGCATTCCTAGAAAATATTTACTGAACTTAAACGCATAAAAAAATAATTCAACGCCTTAGCCGAATTATACCCTACTCTTCCTGACTCTAGCAGCCATCAATTGTCTCTTATCGCATATAATAATGAACAACGACAGGTTAGCATCACAAACGTTAACTCAATGCAGAACACTAACTTCAAATGATTGCCGCTATACTAGAACAGTATTTTAAAAATACTAGCCACTATACAAAACATATCTGCCCGTTAATTTGAGATAAACGCAATCATGAATGATTTTTTCCTTGATGCACAGGACTTAAACTTTCCGATTTACCAGAGCAGCTACGACCTGCCTATGGTGATTACCTCTGTAGTCATTGCCATGTTTGCGTCTTTTTGTGCCTTCGAAATGGTAGAACGACTGGCACACATCACACGACGCTATGTTTGGCTGCCGATTAGCTCGGTTATGTTAGGCGCTGGGGTATGGGCCATGCACTTTATCGGTATGCAAGCCCTTCAAATTGATTGTGCCGTGACTTATGATGCGTGGATTACGGGTTTATCGATGTTACCTGGCATTTTTGCTTCCGCAGTCACCTTAAGCAGCATTGCCCTTAAACAGCCCACCTTAAAAAAACAAGTACTGAATGGTACGATAATGGCTGTAGGTATTGGTCTTATGCATTTTTCAGGAATGGCGGCTATTCGTTTAGATGGTATTTTGCGCTACGACCTACTCTATTTTTGCTTATCCTTGGCCTCCGCTGTTGCCTTAGCTGTATTCGCCCTAATCACAAAATCTTATCTAAGCAAACTACCTCATGGCAAAATGCCCTTCATTTCCTCTGTTATAGGCGGCTGCATAATGGGTGGAGCAATATCCAGTATGCACTACATCGCCATGAAATCCTCTTTTTTCATCCACGAGCATAAAGGCGGCGATGATCATATTATTACAGCCACTCATCCCGCAGAATTAGCCATTATTGTGAGTGCGGTCACGCTATCCTTAATTTTGTTTGGGGTGCTCTTTGCTTTTTTGAACACTAAAATTGCGTTTGTCCGCAATCGCATTGATGTTATTTTAGCAACCACCAGTCATGGCTTTGTCGCAATGGATACTCAAAATTTCATTACGGAATGTAATCAGGCAATGACACAATTAGTCGGCACAACATCAAACACATTAATCGGCAAACGCTATTGTGCGTTGATCGCCTCAGACAATTGCATTGACATGCAAGGTAATTACCAAGTGGAAGCGTTAGTGCGCCGCACGGATGGCAGCACGCTCCCCTGTTTGGTTTATGGTACAGCCGTAACAGACGATCAAGGCAACTTATTGTATTCATTCGCTCTATTTAGTGATATCAGTGAACGTAAAAAAGCTGAAAGTTTATTGATGCGCTCAGAAGCACGATTCCGGACACTGTTTGATGGCACAAGTGAAGCCGTTATGCTATTAGGTCAAGAAGGATTTTTTGATTGCAATGACGCAACCTTGGTGCTTTTTGGCTGCGTATCAAAAAATGACTTTTGCTCAAAACAGCCCAGTGATTTCTCGCCACCTATCCAAACAGATGGCAGAGACTCTATGATTTGTGCCAATGAGATGATCACTCGAGCCATGGAAAATGGATGCAATCGTTTTGAATGGATACATCGTCGCGCAGACAATGGCAAAGATTTCCCCGCTGAGGTGTCATTAAGCAAGATGTTCTTAGAAGGTCAATCAGTCATTTTAGCAACCGTTCATGACATCACCCACCGTAAACGTTACGAAACCAAGCTTCTACAATTAGCAGAAGCACAAAGCCAGCTCCTACAATCGGAGAAAATGGCAACCATTGGGCAATTAGCCGCTGGGGTTGCACATGAATTAAATAATCCTATTGCCTTTGTCAGCTCTAACTTAGGCACACTGGAAAATTATATTAAGGATTTTCTGGAAATTATAGAACTCTACCATGCCAACGTGCCCCCTGATTTACTTGTTGACATCGAGGCCATTAAGGCAAGTAAGGATTTTGATTATCTGCTATCTGATATTTTCCAAATTGTCGAAGAATCTAAAGACGGATTGTCACGCATGAAGCGCATTGTGCAAGACCTCAAGGATTTTTCTAGGGTAGGTGAATCCGAATGGCAACCGGCAAATTTACATCAATGCCTTAACTCAACACTCAATATTGTTTGGCATGAACTTAAATATAAGTGCCAAATTATCAAGTATTATGCCGAAGATTTACCTCCAGTCTGCTGTATTGCTTCACAAATTAACCAAGCATTCATGAATTTGCTGGTTAATGCCGGACATGCCGTAGAAAAGCAGGGGGAGATTAGTATCACCACCCGCATCAATCCGACCGATAACACCACGGTTCAGATTTTCATTGCCGATAACGGAATCGGTATTGCACCCGAAAACCTGAAACGTATTTTTGATCCCTTTTTTACCACCAAACCGGTTGGGCAAGGCACTGGACTTGGACTGTCGATAACCTGGAGTATTGTTGATAAACATCACGGCACTTTAGACGTCAACAGTACCTTGGGCAAAGGTACTACCTTTATCCTAACCTTACCGATCGATCACCAAAAAAATGGACTGGAAACGGAAAAAACATGACTATTTTGAACTGGAATAATCAATTGGCACTCGGTATTGCGTCCGTTGATGAGCAACATCAACATTTGATCGATTTAACCAATCAGCTGGATGAAGCGCTTGCCATTGGCGCTGAACATGACGCACTCATTAAAATCATCAAAGGCTTAGTGGATTATACGGTCTATCATTTCCGTCATGAGGAGCAACTCATGGAGGCGGCACAATTTAATCCCACTATTTATGCAGAACATAAAGCGGAGCATGATGAGTTTGTCACTAACATGCTAAAAACACAGGAAAACCTGCAATCCGATCAACAACAGCTTTCAGAAGAGCTGATAGATTATTTAGTCAATTGGCTTTGCCATCATATTCTTAATACGGATAAAAAAATGGCGCTCAGCCTAATCAATGGCATCGATGCTGCTGACATCAAAATCGATAGTCAAGAACATCATGACATTATGCAAAGCAATCTGCATTCTGCTTTGCGTGAAAGTGAAAGTCGCTTTAAAGAACTCGCGGAGAATATCTCGGCGTTAATCTGGATCACCAACACCAATCACGTGCCTATTTTTTGTAATCAATTTTGGTTTAACACCTATCACTTACAAGCCAGCACGATGACGCGCCAGCAATGGCTTAATGCGATTCATCCCGACGATCGTGATATCGTCACCGAGTCCTATCGCCGTGCCGCTGAGGAGCGCAGTAAATTTAAAATCCAATACCGATTACAAAATGCCGACGGAAAAATCACTTGGATTTATGAAACCGCTGTTCCTCGTATTCAAAAAAATGGGCGTTTTGCAGGATTAATGGGCTGCGGTATGGATATTACCTCGCAAAAACAAGCCGAAGCGGTGTTAACCCGCAGTAACGCGCAACTGGAAGATGAGGTTGCCAAACGTACACAAGAGCTGTTCGACATTAATCGCACTCTAGAATTTGAAAAAAATCAGCAATTATTATTGAACAATCAGTTAAAAGAGGCACAAATACATTTAGTACAAGCCGAAAAAATGGCATCTATTGGACAATTAGCCGCCGGTATCGCTCATGAAATCAATAATCCATTGGGCTATATCAACTCCAATCTTTCCAGTTTAAAGCAGTACACCCAAGCGATGATCGACACCATCAATATGGCCGAAACGCTTAGTCAGCAATTGCCGGCCGATCATCCTGATGTTCTGCGCTTTAAACAATTACAAAAAAACAGCGACCTTAATTTTTTAAAAACGGATTTACCTGACCTTGTTAATGAATCCATTGAAGGCGTTACCCGAACCAAAAAAATTGTCCAAGACTTACGCGACTTTTCACGGATTGATAAACCGGAGTTAGGCCTATTTGATGTCGAAGCCGGCTTGGATGCTACGCTGAATATTGCCCATAATGAACTGAAGTATAAAGCGCAAGTAATTAAAGATTATGCCGGCTTACAGCCTTTTGAATGCGTGGGAGCACAACTCAATCAAGTGTTTTTAAACTTGCTCGTCAACGCAGCACAAGCCATTGAAAAATTTGGAAAAATTTATGTACGAACCGGGTATTTAGATGCCGATTGGTTATGGATTGAAATCGAAGATACCGGCAAAGGGATTCCAGAAGAAATCCATGCGAAAATTTTTGACCCTTTTTTCACCACTAAACCGGTTGGCAAAGGCACTGGACTGGGCTTGTCGCTTTCCTACCAGATTATACAAAAGCATCATGGCCGAATTGAATTGGAATCAACCCTTGGAAAAGGCAGCAGATTCCGCATCATTTTTCCCATTCATCCGAGTAAATAATGCATGAACAGTACACTCCTAATTGGCCGAAATAACTTGATCGGCAAATGCGCGTGCATGTTCGGCCAGACTTAATGCGGAGCCAATAGGGACAGCCAATATTTCTAAGGCAACGCGAAGATTAATGTCTACCGCAGAATCATCAGCACAACTAGACGCCATAATAACCAGCAAGTTAGCCGAATAAATCAATAATCCAACCGAAGGCGTGCTATCGGCTAAGGGAGCTGTTTCGTGCTGCTCAATGGCTTGCTGAATCACTTCCGGAAAATTCCAATATAAGGCGGCTTTACTACCAATCTCAGTATGGTCAAAAGTTAATATCTTCCGTTCATTTTCGGTAATCTCATGGTGAGATTTCGCAAATGAGCCCTCAGTTTGCGTATTAAAAATCTGCCTTACGATCTCCTCGGGATAAAGGAAGACTATCACCAATTGCCCAATATCGTGAAGCAAGCCCGCTGTAAAGGCGACATCCGGATTAAAACCGGTGCTGCGAGCCAATTGCCGACTACAATCGGCGACGGCCATACTGTGATGCCAAAAATCTGTATAATCAAAATGATGCTGCTGGCTGACCAACATTTGCGAAAAACAAATACTAATCAGCAAATCGCGTACCCGGTTAAATCCCAACACCACAATCGCCTCACGCAATGACCCGATTTCTCTGGACATGCCATAGAATGACGAATTGGCAATACGCAGCAAACGCGCGACTAAAACAGGATCTCTTCCAATTTTATCAATCAGACTCACCATATCCTGCTGCCCTTCTAGTTGTTGCAAGGCATCCATTAAAATAGTGGGCAATGAAGGCAATTCAGAAAGACGAGAAAACTTATTCTCCGCATCCTGTGCATCAAAGCTAACAGAGCCTGCACTGCTGTTTCCCGATAGTATTTCCATATCAATATACCTTAGTAGGTGAGAGTACGATTATCGTGCCTTTAGAGCGGCTATGTAAGCCCATAACGTCAATCCAAACGTGCATATTCTGACCTTCAATGACATGCAACGAGCCGTTAACGAAGGCAAAGGTATCATTGAGTCGTAAGTTTTTTACTAAACCCAACAAAGCGACCGGCAAACACTGAGCCGGTAAACCCAATAAGCTCTCGCTAGGATAACGTCGAAACAGTGCATCGGCGCAGCGATTTGAGATTGCGATCATGTGTTGATCATCAATACCAATAATAGCAACCGGTAAATGTTCCAAAATTTCTTGGGAGATTTCCAGCATTGTAATGTTTTTTGTGATTTCACGGGTTTTATCCGCCACCTGTTGCTCTAAATTTCTATTTAAGCGACTCAACTCTTGATTAACTTCTTGAAGCTGAAGGGATAGACGTTGATTCTCCTGTTTTATTTCATAACGCTGAAACGCTTCATCGGTTAAAACGCGCAGCTGTTCATCATCCCAAGGTTTAGATAAAAATTTATAGATCGCCCCTTCATTAATCGCACTGGTCACGGTTTCTATTTCCGTATAACCAGAGAGGACAATTCGCACGGTTTTGGGATAAAGCACTTTAACCTTACGCAAAAACTCCACCCCAGTCATTTGCGGCATACGTTGATCGGATATAATGACACCGATATCATAATGCGCTAATAAATCCAATCCTTCTTTACCACTTGCCGCAGTAAAGATTGTATAACTATTTTTTCGTAAGGTACGTTTTAAGGCACTGAGTATATTCGGTTCATCATCAACCAATAATAAATTACGGGGGAAATTATTTTCAGCAGTCATAGTCCACCTGAAGGCATTAATTCGATAGCTTCCAAGAAAAACTTTATTATCCTTGATATACTCCTAATAAACCATTACTAACCAATAAAACAACCCGCAGCTAGAGCAATAATGCAAATTCTTTCGCAAAGCTCCCCTTATTCGTATTAAAGCCAGTCTTTATGAACGAATTATTGTTAGAACCCAGAGCCACGCTCTTACTTGTTGATGACGAGCCTAATATCCTAAAGTCATTACAGCGTTTATTTCGTAGTGAAAACTATATTATTTACACGGCTGAAAATGGGGTTGCCGGTCTCGCCCTATTACAACAGCAAGCTATTGATTTAATTATCTCAGATATGCGAATGCCCCAAATGAATGGGGCTG
The DNA here is from genome assembly GCA_903945375.1 of uncultured Methylococcaceae bacterium. Classification (GTDB taxonomy): domain Bacteria; phylum Pseudomonadota; class Gammaproteobacteria; order Methylococcales; family Methylomonadaceae; genus Methylovulum. Next base: position 39,963 of record CAJAVP010000106.1, read on the forward strand.
AGTTTCTCGCACTGGCTGCCGAATTATACCCTGACACCATTCGTATTTTATTAACCGGCTTTGCGGACATTGAGTCAACCATCGCTGCTGTTAATAAAGGTAAAATTTATAGTTACTTAAATAAACCCTGGGAAGACAATGAGCTAAAAATTCATATTGCTAATGCGCTTGAACAAAAACAGATGCGCGAAGAGCGTCAACAATTATTTGAGATTATCAATCAACAAAATGCCCAGCTAAAAGACTTAAACGCGCATTTAGAAGACAAGATTGAAGCACGTACCGCCCAACTTAAAGCGACTTTAAACAAACTTGACCGCGCCCATAAATCATTAGAAAAACAGTACACCGACACCGTATTGGCTTTTGCAAAAATCATTGAAATGCGCCCTGGCATTAAAAGCGGGCAATCGAAATATATTGCCGAAAAAGCAGTATTAGTCGCACGGGAATTAGGTGTTTCAGCTGAAGATAAAAAAAATATTTTATACGCGGGAATGCTCATGCAAATTGGTAAAATGAGTTTGCCGGATAAACTATTGTCTCAATCCTTCCACCTTATGTCTTCATCAGACAAACAGCATTATTTGCGACATGCGGTTGAAGGTGAGTCACTTTTGAATGGCTTATCACAATTGAAAGCCGCCTCACGCATTATTAGACATCAATATGAACGCTACGATGGATCCGGCTTCCCTGATAGTTTAACTAAACACAACATACCCTTAGGTTCCCGCATTCTTAATATCATTCGGGATTATGTTGCGTGCTTAGAAGGCTCAATGACAGGCGTCGAGATGCCGGTTGCGGCTGCTTTAGGACGATTGATTATTCGCAAAGAAAACTATTATGACCCAGAAGTGACCGATGCTTTCATCAAAGTCCTTAATGACTCATCGACCGATATGGAGACGGAGCTACCAGAAATAGAAAAGTCATGGAAAACGAGTACGGTACTGCCCGATGAGAACCGTTATGTTCCACGCCCTGTTATCGAGGTACTTTGGTCACAACTTGAAGCGGGAATGGAAATTGAGGGGGTTTACTTTGAAAACAAGCCCTTTATCAGAAATTGTATAATTAACGAAAAACACCTTCACAGCATTGCTGCCTTACGAGAAAACACGGGCAAAAATCCTGTTGTCAAAATTCGTTTAGGGGCGAGAATGGACAATTAAACGGTCTGTGCTTAGTCTCAAAATACGCACAAAATATAAAAATAAAAGCGGAACAAGCCGTAAGACTTAGCTTGTCCCACCTTGAGAATACCCTCAAAAGACCATCTTGCCCAAACAATTTAAGATGGCTTTATGTGAGATCTAATGATTTATTTTTTCTTCTAATTGGTGTTGAGTCGAATGTCGAACATCTTCACCTTTTACTATGTAAATTAAATGTTCGCAAATATAGCACGCATGATCACCAATTCGCTCTAAGGCACGTACCGTCCAAAGCACATCTAACGCGCGAGTAATGTGTCTCGGGTCTTCCATCATCCGCGTAATCAATTGTCTTAAAATATTGTCATATTCACGATCAACATTCTCATCCCGCTCGGTAATTTGCGACAAGTTAGCCAAATCTAACCTAGCAAAAGCGTCTAAGGCATCATGCAACATACTTTTGACTAATTCAGCCATGTGCTCAATTTCATAATAGGTAACCTTGCCATTGCCACCACCTAGCTGAATCGCCATTTCTGAAACCCGCTTAGCTTTGTCCCCTACCCTTTCAAGTTCATGAACAATCTTGATGACTGACATTAATAAGCGCAAATCAAAAGCAGTCGGCTGTCTCCTTGCCAAGATTTCCGTACATTCTTGATCTATCGCCATTTCCATTTCATCAACCTGATTATCTTGCTTGATAACCACTTCAGCAATTTCGATATTACCTGTTGTAAAAGCCTGCACAGCCAAATCGATTTGCTGCTCCAGCAAGCCACCCATAATCAAAACTTTATTACGGATGTCCTCCAGTTCTTTATTAAATTGTTCAGAAATATGGTGTCCGAGTTTATTGCTGTCCATCGTTTGCCCCTTTAACCATATCGGCCAGTTATATAATCTTCAGTCTGTTTTTTAGTTGGGTTAGTAAACAATTCGCTCGTCGAACCCATTTCTATCAATTCACCCAAATACATAAATGCCGTGTAATCAGACACACGAGCCGCCTGCTGCATGTTATGCGTCACGATCACAATGGTGTACTTCTCTTTTAACTCATTGATCAGTTCTTCAATTTTCAAGGTTGATATCGGATCTAGTGCAGACGCAGGCTCGTCCAGTAATAAAATTTCTGGCTCAATCGCGATGGCTCGTGCAATCACCAGTCGTTGCTGCTGACCACCTGACATGCCTAGCGCGTTATCATTGAGACGGTCTTTCATTTCATCCCAAAGTGCTGCGCCACGTAACGCATTTTCAACTGTTTCTGCCAATATTCGTTTATCGTTTATGCCTTGAATACGCAAACCATAGGCGACATTTTCAAAAATAGACTTTGGAAAAGGATTTGGCTTTTGAAACACCATCCCAACCCTGCGGCGTAAAGCGGCGACGTTGACTGATTTATCATAAATATTTTCATTATCGAGCAAAATCTTGCCGTCGATAGTGACATTATCCACCAAATCATTCATTCGATTGATACAGCGCAACAACGTTGATTTACCACAGCCACTCGGCCCAATATAAGCCGTCACTTTTTTCTTAACGATATCCATTGTTACGTTGTGCAAAGCTTGGTTATCGCCGTAATATAAATTTAGATTTTCAACTCTGATACTAATCTCATTGTTCTCTTCAGAACCATAGTGCTGTTGAAATAACGTGTTCATATCAACTCCGTGTGTGCGTACTTCTTGTGCTGTCATGTGTTAACCTTCCAATGCTCGGTATTTTTCCCGCAAACGGTTTCTGATGATAATAGCGGATAAATTAAGGCCTAAAATCACAAGTACCAGTAATAATGACGTCGCATAGACCAAAGGTCTTGCTGCCTCAACATTCGGACTTTGAAATCCTACGTCATAAATATGAAACCCTAAGTGCATAAATTTTCTGTCCAAATGCAAAAAAGGGAAATTGCCATCTAAAGGCAGAGTAGGTGCTAATTTGACCACGCCCACTAACATTAAAGGAGCAACCTCTCCAGCTGCTCGCGCTACCGCCAAAATTAATCCGGTCATCATGGCGGGACTCGCCATAGGTAAAACGGTTTGCCAGAGCGTCTCAAACTTGGTTGCGCCTAAGGCCAAACTACCTTCACGTATCGATTTTGGAATACGCGACAAGCCCTCTTCTGTTGAAACAATCACCACAGGCAAGGTGAGCAAAGCCAGGGTAATCGATGCCCACAACAAGCCCGGTGTACCGTAAACAGGCGCAGGTGCTGCTTCTGGAAAAAACAGCTTATCGATGTTGCCACCTAATATGTACACAAAAAATCCCAAACCAAACACACCATAAACAATAGATGGCACCCCTGCCAAGTTATTCACGGCAATCCGGATTAAGCGGGTGATAAACCCCTGTTTGGCATATTCTCTTAAGTACACTGCCGCTATTACACCAAATGGCGTAACAATAATCGACATCATGATAACCATCATGATTGTTCCAAAAATGGCAGGAAAAATACCGCCTTCGGTATTCGACTCGCGCGGATCATCCGTTAAAAATTCATGTGCTTTTCCGAAGAAATAGCCGATCCGTTGAAAAAAATTCATGGCATTCGGTTGATAAATTTTCACAATTTTGGCAAATGTGACTTCTAACTCACTGCCATTATCAATCTTAGCAATCAAACTATCTTGTCTAACTTTTTGATATAACTCTGCCAACTGAACTTGGTATTTTTTATATTGCTCGTCATAAACCACTTTCTCAGACGCCAAGTCCTTCTCGGCTTCCGCATTCCACTGATGATCGATTTCCAATTTACGTTGTTTTAAACGTAGCCGCTCTAGCTGGTAATTGACTGCACCTATTTCTTTCTTTTCTAAGCGAACAATCTCTTTAAAAATAAGCAGTGCCTTATCCAACTTTTCTTGGGCAACCGGCCATGCTTGCTCTCCCGTGGCAATCACTCTGCCATTTTCTTTGACAGATACTAGGCGACCATAAAAATTGCCCCATTCTCTACGTTCAATAACCATCAAATCCTCAGGTTCTTGCTGAGTCTTGATATTACGTTGCAGAATCCAGCGAAAATCTGTACCTATTAGGTCGCGATTACCTGTTTTAACCAAGTATTGAACCAAAGCATCTTCATCCTTAGTCATTTTATGGCCACTAGAAATTGCCATCGCCGCTGTCATGACACTACTGTCAACATGCTCGCCAATCAAAGATTTAATCGAACCATTGTCTTCTATATAACTGTATTCCTGAACGCTAGATGGCCAAAAATGCCCAACACCACGAACCACAACCAGTCCTAAGACAGCAATAACCATGACCAAACACAAGGCGACAGCCGCTGCATTCAACCAAACCCAAGGTAATCCGCTTTTAAACCATGTTCTAATCATATTTTGCATAATTTATAGAGAGCTGTATTTTTCACGTAAACGCTGACGAATCACCTCAGCAAGAGTATTAAAGACAAAGGTAAAAGCAAAGAGCACTAAAGCCGCTAAAAATAAGATTCTGTAATGAGAACTATCGACTTCGGACTCAGGCATTTCCACCGCAATATTTGCCGCCAATGTTCGCATCCCTTGAAAAACACTGAGATCCATAACGGGGGTGTTGCCGGTTGCCATCAAAACGATCATGGTTTCACCGACAGCACGACCGAAGCCAATCATCACAGCGGAGAATATACCTGGACTCGCTGTCAACAACACAATTTTATACATGGTCTGCCAAGGTGTTGCACCCAATGCCAGAGAACCGATCGTTAAATGTTTAGGCACACTAAAAATAGCATCTTCTGCAATAGAAAAAATGGTTGGAATCACCGCAAAACCCATTGCAATTCCGACGACTAAGGCATTACGCTGATCGTAGCCAATGCCCAATTCATTTTTAAACCATTCTCGTAATGAGCCATTAAAAAACAACGCTTCTAAAGGCACACTCACCGACAACGCAAACCAACCTGCAATTAAAATAACGGGGATTAATAAAGCACCATCCCAACCGTCCGCATATTTTTCAATAATATCGCGTGGCATAAATTGCCATGCGAAGCTAAAGAGCATAACGATCAATGGTACGATGATAATAAAGGAGAATAAGCCCGCAAGATGCTCTTCAATGTATGGCGCTAACCAAAGTCCCGCCAAGAATCCCAAAATAACGGTAGGCAAAGCACCCATAATCTCAATAGCCGGTTTGACAACCTGACGCATACTAGGCGCCATAAAATAAGCTGTGTAAATCGCCGACATTAACGCCAACGGCATAGCCACCAGCATGGCGTAAAACGCGGCTTTCATCGTGCCGAACACTAAGGGAATTAAGCTATATTTAGGTTCAAAATCGTTGTTTGATGCTGAAGATTGCCAGATATAATCGGGTTTTGGATAACTCTCATACCAGACTTCTTGCCATAACGATTTAAAAGAAACCTCAGGATGTTCGTTATCGACATGCCAAAAATGGATTTTTCCGTCCCCAGATTGCATCAATAAGGCATTCGCTCTTGGCGCTAATGCCACAGACAGCAAATTATCACTAACATGCTTATTGATAAGCTTTTTTTCAGAGGTTGAATGATAAATACCGATATTACCAATGGCATCAACTATCAAAAAACCCTTTCTACGCTGCTCACCTTTGATTGCGACTACCGCTTTATCTGAGACCTTAAATGAGCGAATTTTCTGCATCAGCGAACGACCAGAGCTTTCCCGCACAATAGTCCATTGTGAAACCAAACCCGTTGAATCACCTATCATGAGCGACAAATCACCATTTAAAAACGCAACGCTGGTTATCTGCTGACCCTTTTCTAAAACGTTTTGTGCCTGTTTTAATACAGGGCTAGATTTATCGCTGATATCATAAAAGGCGACCCGTCCATTGGAACTAGCGACGTACAAGTTTTGCCCCTCTTTGTCGACTAAGATATCTGCAACACCTTCCGAAGGGACGCTAATCTGAGCATCAGTTCGATTTAAAGTCGCTTCATCTGCAAATAAGGATTGCTCTTTTTCTAAACTCGTCACACGGATTTCTGTAGCGGATTTGGAAATAATTGTCGAAACTTGCTCGCTGATTTGTGCGGAAATTTGCTCTATCGGTTTGCCGCCTTCATCCAAAACCAAGGCTTTCTCACCTAAAGGATACATCAACGAGGGGGTAATCACCCGCTTGTTGTTAGGATAACTGACATCATATTGATGCTTAACAACAACCGCACGCCCATCAGAAAGCCCATAAACCACAGCGCCTTCATTGATCGGACTACCTTGCGAAAAACTAAGTATTTTTGCACCCGCTGGTATTGCAACCGCTTGCTGCTGTATCGTTTTGCCTGTGGCTACGTCAAAAAACACCACCTGACCTGAGTCCGTAAATCTTGCTGCAACCTCGTTTTGCTCTTCCATATCAAGCAACAAGGTTTTACCGGCCGACTTTTCAGGCATCTCATAGACACCGACGGGTTTAGCTGTCGCGGGTAAAAATAGAGGAAAGACAACATACAACAAGTAGAAGAAAATCATGACTACGGCAACAATGACCCCCATACCGCCTGCGATGACACCATATCGTGCCATAGAGTCTTTGATTAAACGCCATTGTTGATAATACTGATTAGACGAATTTTCCATAATTGAAGTTACTTTATTGATACGTTAATTTCTGACATTAACTGGAATTATAAAAACTAAATATGACAGGGGTATAACAAGTGCTTTAAAAAAATGCGTCTATTGCTTTAAATCACAACTAAACACCATCTAACGACATTTAAGCAACCCATAAAAAATAAATAACCATTAGCTAAGCAACGATATCCGCATTATTGAACGGCAACGCTGACCTTTCAGCTCACAATAAAATAGCCTGAAAGACGAACGCCTCACAGGCTATTAAAGAATGAATCCAAATCAACTTAATCTTGCAGAACTATTTATTTAAGTGTTGCCAGTGTTTTTTGAATAACTTTACCTGGCAATGGAATATAACCGTCTTTAATAACAATTTGCTGGCCGACTTTGGACAAGACCATTTTGATAAACTCACTCTCAAGTGGCGCTAAGGGTTGATTCGGCTTTTTATTCACGTAGACATACAAAAAACGCGATAAAGGATATTTTCCGACCAAGGCATTCTCAGGTGTCGCTGCCACAAAATCTTTACTCCCTTTTTTAGACAAAGAAAGCGCCTTAATACCTGATGTGACATAGCCTAAGCCAGCATAACCAATACCATTTGTTGACGATGAAACCGACTGAACAACAGACGCTGAACCCGGCTGCTCATTGACATTATTTTTAAAATCGCCTTTGCATAACGCATGTTCTTTAAAATAGCCATAAGTTCCTGATACAGAATTACGACCGTATAACTGGATACTTTTTTCTTTCCAAGCATCGATTCCTGCATTACCCCAAGTCAGAATATCGGTCGCGTAACCACATTTACGGGTTGATGAAAAAATGGCATCTACTTGATCGACCGACAAGCCGTTTAATGGATTGTCTTTATGAACAAACACCGCCAAAGCATCCACCGCAACCGGCACCGCCGTCGGCTTATAACCAAATTTTCTTTCGAACGCACCTAGCTCATCATCCTTCATTTCACGACTCATCGGTCCTAAATTCGATGTTCCTTCTGTCAATGCGGGTGGCGCAGTAGACGATCCCGCCGCTTGAATCTGAATATTAACATTAGGATAGATATGGTTGAACTCTTCCGCCCAAAGCGTCATTTGGTTCGCCAAAGTATCAGAGCCCACACTGGACAAATTGCCAGCTACACCGCTCGCTTTTTGATAATCAGGAACTGCCGGATCAACTTTCTGTACAGCATCCGCTGCATTAACTGTCATTGCACTGGTAAGGCCAATAACCGCACACAGAAGATTTGTCTTTAAAGATAATTTCATCATTACATCCCAAAAAGGTTCAAAAAAGCCTCATATAAAAGTATGAGGAAAGCATATTGTCAGAATATAACAAGATTATGACAAGCTACCGATTTACAATCTTTTTATTGCTGACACGTATCAACGATCGCCGTGTGCAATACCACTGGCTTACATCTTTACCCAAAGCCATAAAAGGAATTTCCAAAAATCGATACGCAACATGTGCCAGTGTCAGTGAAATAGTTAAGCTAAAACACCAACCCACCCACCATAAACTCAATCGTGTATTAAGGTATTGCGCTAAAAATTGCAATAGTATCGGTGTTAAACCAATCAACACAGCCATATGCAACAAATAAAGACTATACGATATTTTGCCAATATGCCGTAACACTGCCCAAGACAACCAAGCTTGCAAACGCCTTGAGCCAATCACGACCATCAATAGTATCATTGAACCCAATCCTGATCCTACCCAACTGAGCGGTTCACTTAGTCGGCCGGGCAAACTATCGCCTACGGTATATAATAAAACACCTAGCAGTAACATCGCACTTTGGCGCAATGGATTTAACGCAATTAACCGAACCACCGCACCATAATGCTGAGCCAACAGTAACCCAAATAAAAAGTGCAACAGAAAAATAGGCGCATCTAAAAAAACTACCAGCAACACACAATACAAAGCCAACCACATGCTACTTCTGTGCGCCACCAATACCCCTAGTGGCAATAACAGTGATAATGCCAATTCAAAAGATAACGTCCACGCCTGAGGAATCAGAACAATCAATGGTGGTAAATCCAGTAAAAACGCCTCTCGCCACATCGCTCGCCAATCTAAGGGATGTTGATGCCAAAGCCCAGAAATCCACTCACTAGGAGGCAACAACGCATTCGATGGTAACGGATTGGTCACCAATAGACTGTATAAAACAGCACTTAACAGCAAAACCAAACAATAAGGCGGCCAAATACGCAAAATCCGATTTACAAAAAACACCCCCAAATGAAAATGCACCAGATTTGGATCCGTAGCACTCCGAAAATGGCGCAAAGAGAGCACTAGACCGCTTAAGACAAAAAACATCGACACCGCTGCCGAGCCATCCCACCAAATATGCAGAGGCGAGTTGTCCAATAATTGAGCGCATAATTCACCCGTACAAGGTAAGCCAAATGCAATCACAAAATGCTCAGACAAAACCGCCATAGCCGCCAGCCCCCGCACTGAATCAAGAAAAGCAATATGCTTGATTCCACTATCATCAGCTTTTATCAACCTAGATTCCCCCTTTGTAGATGATTTAGCTTCCCAACCTAATCCAGACCATTTATCAATTATAATTACTTTTAATTTCAAATAGTTACAATATAAGTAATACGCAAGTAATAAAATTGCGTAATTACTAACCCCCTCACTGCTAGTAAGTTACAACGTTTTCAAGCTCCATTGATGATGACCGAAGGAGCAAGCATGACAACGGTGTACGGCTGGAGTGCTTTTTTTCGCCTAAAGTGCCTAAGTTATTCCATGCTTATCCCTAAGCTGTTTGTAACTATTCAGACCCCTCCCTAAATAAATAAGATAGCGAATCCCTCCCGGAATGACGACTTAATCGCAATAATTTTAGGGGGAGTCTGAATAATTACAGCTGTTTTATGTTAATAGCTAAAGTGACTGTGAAAATATTATGATTTTAGCTTCCCCCCGCTGTAAAAGAGTATCCAAAGGGGATAAAGGATTTAGGTGGTAAATCATAGCCTACTGATATTTAATGATTATTTTAATATATCAAATCTCACTCAAGCCTTTATACCCTTTAGGTACTCTTTGCTAAAGAGGATGGGATAAAAAGAATACTTTCACAGTCTCGACTACCAATTTAACACGGGGCACTCAAACAAGGCTTATCCATTCATCATGAGCTTGTCGAATAATCGACGGCTAAGCCGATCATGGTTCGATAAGGCTCTCCAAGCATAACTGAAAAGCTCACTACGAACGGCTTAACCTTTAACTGTGCCCGCTTTAGATTGCTAACCAGTAAAATCAATAACGATAAATACAGTGGTTTCGCCAGGTCTCAAGGAGAACTGACGCACAAAAAAGCCCAAGCAGAAACTTGGGCTCTTTTCGTTTTAAAACAACTAGGAGCACATATGCGTGAAATAACTTCTGACCACTTTATTCCAGGCAATTCATGTACTTATTTTAACCATAAGGTCTCAGTACGGCCTTTTACTTCGACTTCTAATTTATCTTCTTTGGCTAACCAGCCAATGGCTCGCTGCATATCATTTTTACTGATCTCAGTATCCGTTGCAATTTTTGTAACGCTGGAAGGACCGTTCTTATCTAGATATTCCCAGACTTTACCCGCAGCATCGCCAATAGTTGTGTTTAGCATAATAGTCACCTTTATCGTTGGATTGAAAATATATAATAGTTGATGGTAAGAGTTTGTTAATTTTTGGCGTGAAGATCGGGTAAAACAATATTCAATTCTAATGTCTCTTGACTGTCGTCCTGTTCAAAATTAAATGAAATGGCTTCCTGATCTACATTAATGTATTTCTTGATCACTTCCAGCAATTCTCTTTGTAATTGAGGAAGATAAGACGGTTGGTTGCGTGAAGAGCGCTCATGGGCAACTAAAATTTGTAGCCTTTCTTTTGCGATTGACGCGGACCCGGCTTTGGATATTTTAAAATAATCCAACAAACTCATTATTTACTCCCAAAAAGTTTTCCAAAAAGTCCTTTTTTCTCATCAATAAAACGATGTGGTTTATCCTCTCCCAAATAACGCGCCACAATGTCAGCATAAGCTTGCCCAGCATCACTTTTTTCGTCCAATATAACGGGAGTGCCGGAGTTTGAGGCATTAAGCACCGATTTGGATTCCGGTATAACACCCAGCAAATGCAAAGATAAAATTTCCTGCACATCTTGGACACTTAGCATTTCACCCAATTTTACCCGGTCAGGAGAATAACGCGAAAGCAATAAATATTCCTTAATAGGCTCTTGATTTAACTCTGCACGGCGGGACTTACTCGACAACAACCCTAGCATACGATCAGAGTCTCTGACCGACGAAACTTCAGGATTCGTCACAATAAACGCATCATCAGCAAAATACATAGCCAAATGCGCCCCTTTTTCTATGCCGGCAGGTGAATCACAAACGATATAATCAAAGTCTTTAGATAAATCTTCTAAAATTTTACCTACGCCTTCTAAACTCAGAGCATCTTTATCTCTTGTCTGTGAAGCGGGAAGAATAGACAATGCTTCGCAGTGTTTGTCACGAATTAATGCTTGATTTAAAGCTGCTTCGCCATTGATGACATTAACAAAGTCATAAACAACCCGCCGCTCACAGCCCATAATCAAATCAAGATTACGTAAGCCTACATCAAAATCAATTACGACTGTTTTGTGGCCTTTTTTTGCAAGCCCCATAGAGATCGCTGCACTGGTTGTAGTTTTGCCCACCCCGCCTTTGCCGGAGGTTACGACGATTATTCTTGCCACAAAAGTTCCTCTCGTTGTTGATCACAAAATATCTTTAATTATCAAGCTATGTTCTTGCAAATAAACTTGCACCGGCTTGTTGCGGATGGAGTCATTCAGGTCTTCACTGATTTTATAGTTACCGGCAATGGAGATAAGTTCAGCCTGTAAATCTGAACAAAAAATGCGAGCTTCTGTATTACCTTGCACACCGGCCAACACACGCCCTCTGAGAGTATTGTATACATGAACATTCCCTTCAGCCAGAATTTCCGCCCCCGCACTCACTTGCGCTAGAATAATCAAGTCTCCCGTCGCATAGACGCGCTGACCAGAACGGACGGGGTGGGTAATGATCAAGGTGGTTGGCGACTCGGCTGCGGTTGCTGACTTAGTATTTTTTTGAACTACTTTCTTACCGGACTCCGCAGACACGCTATGCAGCGATGAATATGCCGGTATCCGCAACTCACGGGCTTTACTATTTTGTAGCTCATCGCCGCCTCTTATGCCAATGGGTAACATCCCCGCTTGATAGATAACGCGTGTCAGGTCTTCAATATCGATGCTAATCCCTTTTTGATTAAGCAGCTGAACATCAAAAACCACCGGTGAGTTTTTAAAAAAATCAGGAGCGAGTAAATTTTTTTTTCGTAAATGCTCTTCTATAGCAACAAGATCATTGTTTGACAAAACAATAACAGGAACAGAAAACGTACTGCTTTTGAATTCTAATACTGGGGCAGAACAAGTCATAATTTCCGAATCGGTTAACATCCGCTATAGTTGCATTGCTAAGTTAGCGCAAATTCTAACATTGCTATAAAAAAAAATCATTTTTCCAGTGTTATTCTAGGAATAATGGAAGCGATACCACCGAGCTAATAGATCGATGTTTTAGTTTAGAGCCGTGCCTTCCTGAAAAATATCGATTTATTTGCGTACAGAGTAGCCAAAAAAAAAGCCACATCGTTGGGATGCGGCTTTTCTGATAAGTTTTCCTTGAGCTAATTTGCTGGAAAAATTAACGTTTAGAATATTGTGGGCGTTTTCTTGCTTTGTGCAAGCCGACCTTTTTCCGTTCTACAACACGCGAATCACGGGTAACAAAACCGGCTTTTCTTAATGCAGGACGAAGAGTTTCATCATAAGTCATCAATGCACGAGTCAAACCTTGACGAATCGCACCAGCTTGACCTGAAGGCCCACCACCTTTAACTATGACATTGATATCAAAAGCGCCTTCCATCTCAACACAACCTAAAGGTTGACGTGAAACCATTTGATCCGTTTTTCGACCAAAATAATCTTCAATGGATTTGGCATTAATTGTAATTTTCCCTGTGCCTTTTGTCGCATAAACACGAGCTATCGCGCTTTTACGACGACCCGTTCCATAATACTGAGCTGCTGCCATGATCTACTCGCTTAAATGTCTAAAACTTTGGGCTGTTGAGCCTGATGATCGTGTTCAGGCCCTGCATAGACTTTCAATTTCTTGAACATTGCACGACCAAGTGGATTATTGGGTAACATACCCTTAACAGCAGTATTAAGAATGCGGTCAGGGAAAGTTTTTCTTAATTTTCCCAAAGTCACAGTTTTCAAATTACCAATGTAACCTGTGTGATGTTGGTATAGTTTGTCTTTTTCTTTATTGCCGGTAACGCCAATCTTCTCTGCATTCACAACAATAATGTAATCGCCGGTATCAACATGCGGCGTGTATTCTGGTTTATGTTTACCGCGCAGACGACGTGCAATTTCAGAAGCAAGGCGGCCTAGCGTCTTGCCTTCTGCATCAACCACGTACCAATCACGCTTAACTTCTGCTGGTTTTGCACTGAATGTTTTCATCGTTATCGTTTTCTGTAAATGCGTATCTAGTAAAGGCTCAATAAAAGAGCGAGAATTTTACTAAACATCTCAAACTGTTTCAAGGATTTTTTATCTTTTAATCGTAATTAGGGTAATTTTATATTTAAGGAATGCAATTTTCGATACAAGTGTGTTCGCTCAATACCTACCGCGACGGACAATTTAGCAACGCTCCCGCCCGTGCGTTCCAGATGATATTCCAAATAAGCCTTCTCAAAATGATCCCGCGCATCTTTAAGGGGTAAATTAAAAAAATCAGGCACTAACGACACGCCACTCATATCTGTTGCTATCGAGCCGAGTGAAGCTTTGACTTCTTCCAATTCAATATCTTCACCTACGCCTAAAATCATGAGTCGTTGTACGAGATTTTTTAATTCGCGTACATTGCCACGCCAATTGTAATTGCGTAAAAAGTTTTGCGCGGCCATAGAAAATCGGCGAAACGGCAATTTATCCTGATTGACAAAAAAATCAACATAAAAACTCAGCAGCATAGGGACATCTTCGCTATGGCTACGCAAAGGGGATATTTCGAGTGTGACTTCGTTTAATAAATAATATAAATCCTGACGAAAACGTCCTGATTTAACATCCTCATCCAGAGGTATTCGTGTCGATGAGATGATTTTCACATCAAACCGTACCGCTTCACTGCCGCCCACTCGTAGAAAAGAGCTGGATTCTAACGCACTGAGTAGTCTTAATTGCGTTTCCTTATCCATACCGCCGATCTCACTTAAAAACAGAGAGCCTTTATGCGCTCTTTCTAATAAGCCCGGATAAATTTTGCCACCCATTTCTTTACCAAAAAACTCAACCGCCGAGTTTTCAGATGAAATGCTACCTACCGCAATATCTACAAATGGACCATCACGGTGAGCACTATTGGTGTGTAAGTAACGCGCATATAATTCTTTACCAACCCCAGGCTCGCCAATTAACATGACACGCGCATCATGTTTGGCTAGGCGCTTGATTTGATCTTTAGTGCGAGCGACCGTTGCACTTTTTCCCACTGGCTCAATATCTAGGACTTGTTGCGGCTTAAGCCCAGCATTGACCAACTGCTGTGTGCCTGCTTCTAAGGCACGCTCAACGATTAACAATAATTTTGCGAGTGACAAAGGTTTTTCAAGAAAATCATAAGCACCCAATCGCGTTGCTTCAACCGCAGTTTCAACTGAACCATGACCCGACATCATAACCACCGGACACAGTAAGCCGTCTTCCGATGTCCACTCTTTTAATAATGTAATGCCATCTGTATCGGGCATCCAAATATCTAACAAAATCAACTCTGGATCGACAGATTTTTTTAACATACGTGCGATCGCAGCATTTTCTGCCATCGTCACCTGATAGCCTTCATCTTCGAGAATTTCACTGACTAATCGACGAATATCCGGCTCATCGTCTACGACTAATAAGCGTTGCTTGTGTGTATTCATAATAGTGCACCTTAAACATTACAAACGGGCAACTGAAGTATAAATCCAGCCCCTACTTTACGGTTAGTATCAACCCAAATCGCACCACCGTGTTCTTCAATTATTTTTTTGACAATGGCGAGTCCTAAGCCGGTGCCCTTGGCCTTGGTGGTCACATAAGGCTCAAAAATTTTTTCAAGATACGCTTCTTTAATGCCAGGGCCATTGTCATGAAAGCTGATTTCTACAAAATCAGTCTCATTTTTTTGTATTCTGCGTAAACCGATTTCAACCACCCCAACCGAACCTACCGCTTCCAACGCATTTTTTATCAAATTATGAAGCACTTGCCGGATACTGACGGGATCACCATTAATAACTAACGCTTCTGATTCAAAACTGGCTTTAAATTCCACACCAGATTTTAATACATAAAGTGCGAGGACTTCTTGCACTAATGCGGTTAAATCAATCCAACTGGATTGTTTTTTTGAAGACTTTGCATACTCTGAAAAGTTATCTACCATCTCTTTTAGTGCTTCAACTTGTTGTACGATGGTTTGCGTGGATCGCTGGAGCATATTAGCATCTGTGGCATCGAGTTTTTCAGCCAATTTATGCTGTAATCGCTCAGCCGATAACTGGATAGGTGTCAGTGGATTTTTGATTTCATGCGCCAATCGTCTCGCCACCTCACCCCAGGCCGCATTTTTTTGTGCCTGAATTAAATCCGTCACATCATCAAAAACGACTACTGCACCAACGCGATAGCCATCTTGAGAAAACAGCGGTGTACCTCGACAGAGTAATTCCCGCCGACCATTAGGCCCTAAGAAAGCGATGCGCTGCTCCCAAATATCATCCGTTTGTTCCAGTAAACCTTGGATAGATTTAAGCGACTCTGCCAATTCTGTGGAGATATCAGCAAGCTGTAACAAGGTACGGCCAATAAACTGATTAACCGGAATACGAAAAATACGGTATGCCGCCTGATTAGACGTGCGAATTTTATAGCTCGTATCGAAACTAATTACGCCCGCCGTTAAATTTGCCAGAATGGTTTGCAAATAAGCCCGTTGGTTCTCTATTTCAAAACCCGCCAAACGCGATTCATTTCGCGCTTTAGCAATCCGCTGAGTCATGTCGTTAAATGATTCGGCTAAAAAGCCTAAATCATCTTGTGCCATCACCGGCACAAATTGGTCGTAATGACCGGATGCAACGGCTTGCGTCCCTTTAACTAATTGCTTAACTGGCGCAATGATCTGTCGAATACTAATGAACGCCACCCAAATTGCCGCCAGCAAGCTCATCAGCAACACCAACGACAAGGCTAAGGAAAAACTTAATTTTAGAGAATGGCGCAAAAAACTCATCTCCTGATAACGGACAAAAGCGAACTCTACGGAATCCGCCAAATCAGCAATCCGTACCGGCACTGGATATAAGGCTTGCAGAAAAAAAGGCTCGTGCGCTTTGACAAAAACAATGACGCGGATCATCAATTCATTGCCATGCGCGGGCGTTAGGGCGACATAATCTTTATGTTGACGTAATTGTAACCAGATCGATTCATCAGGTAAGCTCGGTAAAATTTCGCTGGGGTTGATACTACTTGAGGTAATGATTTTGCCTGGGCTGGAAAACAAAGTCATTTCGGATGCGCCTGAAAGTTCGCGCAAATGCTCCATTTCTAAACTGATTGAATTAGCCGATGAATCCGCCACGTTCAACGCCAATTGTTGGGTTTGCTTTAAATGTCCGCGCATTCGCTGATCTAAAGAGGCTTGACTCAATTCTAAAGAGTCCTCCATCGCACGATCAATTTCGACATTAAACCAACTATCGATTCCTTGATGTAAAAATTGCATGGAAAAATAAAAAACAATAGCGGCAGGCGCTAAGGCTAACACCACAAACAACGTCACCATGCGGATGGTTAATCGAGATCCTGCCTCACGCTTTTTTAATTGCCGAATCAGCGTGACGATATTGGCGATCACTAATCCTAATAACACCACCGAACCTAAGGCGTTAATGAGCAACAGCCAAGAATAAAGCTCACCCAGCTCGGAAGATTCCTGTGTTGCTGAACTCATTAATTGCAAGGACAGCAAGATTAAGCCGAACAAAATCAGCACAGAAAAATTAAAAGTAGGTTTTATTTTGTCAGTGGCCATACAGTCCACGCGCTAGACAAATACCATTGCTGATTAAAATAAGTGATCGGCCGTAATGGTAAGGGGAGGGCTTCATTGTCAAAGTCAATTTTTAGCGCGACAACTTGATGTTGTGCTGGCTTGAGTATTTTTGCATCAAGAAAAGGCAAGTCATTTAAGGTGGAAATCGAATCTAGTGCTGAGGCCAAGCTCACAAAATTATAGTCAGCCTGCGTGTCTTTGTGACTCACCCGATACATATTCAATAACGCGTGATATTGCAATTGATAGTGTAAGTGTTTTTCTGCAAGAGTTTTATTCCATAAAAAATCACGCACTAACTGGCTTTTGATGTGTACCGTCCAGAACAACGCGACACCATTTTGTAACGCCTCCATCGCTTTAGGGCTGAGTCGATAATTGATGTTAGCTGACAAGACATATTGCTCGCCTTTCAGTGCCGTAACGACGGATTTAACTTCCGCACCATAGCTTTCTGTCGCTGCACTAAGCACTGGTGAGCAGAACAAAAAACTGATAAAAAATAATACGTTAATGCTTACGGAGCAAGGCATAATAAAAACCATCCATTGCCAATTCGCCGGTCAGAATTTGTCGTCCAATGCCCGCTATCCCCCAGTCTGCGTGGATTGGTACGGCAACCGCATCGTCATGTGTCGTTAAAAATTGCTGTATTTGTAATTCATTTTCCCGCTTCAATATAGAACAGGTGGCATACAATAATAAGCCACCGGCGGCTAATAAAGGCCAAAGTGCCATCAACATCGCTTGCTGCAATACCTGAAGCGGCGCAATATCCTCCGCACGACGCAACAACTTAATATCTGGATGACGTCGTATAACCCCTAAGGCCGAACAAGGGGCATCTAATAAAATGCGCTCAAATAGCTGACCATCCCACCATTCTTCTGGCTTAGCGGCATCGCCTAAAATCAAGGTCGCAGACAAGTTTAAGCGCAGTAAATTTTCACTGACACGCTGTAAGCGTAAGGCATCATTATCAACAGCAACCAATTCCTTCAATTGCGACTGCGCTTCCAATATGTGCGCGGTTTTACCACCGGGCGCAGCACAGGCATCTAACACCCGTTGACCGGCTTGAACTTGAAGCAAGGCCGCCGCTAATTGTGCCGCTGTATCTTGTACAGAAACCCAACCTTCTGAAAAATTGGGTAATAAATCGACCGCCACCGGTTTATTCAAGCGCAACGCCGAAGGGCAAAAATCAACCGACACAGCATCAATACCCTGCTCAGCTAACCGTGCTAAATAAGCAGATGGCGTGGTTTTGAGCGAGTTGACCCGCAACACCATCGGCGGTGGCTGATTATTTTCAAATAAGATCGCTTGCGCGTACTCTGGCCAATCTTTGCGGATACGCCCAATTAGCCAATCGGGATGACTACACGCCGCACTTGCTTGCTGGTCGGCTTTCAGCTCAAGTGCCGATTGTTCGCGCAGATATGTCCGCAAAATGGCATTAATTAAGGATTTAGCCCACGGCTTCTTACGCACCGCAAAAACCGTCTCAGAAACAGCGGCATGAGGTTTTACGCGCATGAAATTTAATTGATACAAGCCCACTAAGGCCAGTACTTGAATGCTGATGTCTTTGATGGGCTTGTCCAAAATTTCTGACAAGATGAACTGAAGCCGATGATATTGCCGACAAACGCCATAACATAAGGCTTGTATAAACGCTTGGTCTTTACTCGACTCAAGCGTTGGCAAGACCGTAGCCAGAGCTGAGGTTAGAGAATGTCCGTTTTGTATAACATCGGTTAAGACTTTTGCTGCGACCAAACGTGTATTGACACTCAACCCAATACCACTCCTGCCATATTATGTGCATTTAAAAATGCGTCTGCGGCTATCCGCTTGCCACCTGGCAATTGGACTTCTAGCAAACGCAAATAACCATTCCCTGTTGCGACATCCCAATGCTTCGCATGACAGCGTACCTCTCCGGGAACAAAATCGTGCCCTTCTGGAATAGCTTGGGCTTGCCAAATACGCAACACATCACCGCGATAGAGCGTCTGAGCCACCGGCCAAGCATTCAAACCACGCACTTTTCTGGCCAACTCCACCGCAGATTGCGTCCAATCTAACACCGACTCGGTTTTATTCAGTTTTTCCGCATACGTCACCAAGGCTTCATCTTGAGGCTCTGCGTGTAAAGAACCGTTTTCAAGCGGTATTAATGTCTTAGCTAAGCCAATAGCGCCAAGTTCAGCCAATTTGTCATGCACCGTACTCGACGTGTCGCTGTCAGTCGGCACATAAATTTCTTTATGCAGCATATCGCCGGCATCCAATTGACGAACAATTTTCATAATCGTCACACCTGTTTGTTCATCCCCCGCCATGATCGCTCGCTGTATGGGAGCCGCACCACGCCAACGAGGTAACAAAGAGCCGTGTACATTAATACAACCTAATCGAGGTATATCCAAAACAGCTTGAGATAAAATAAGCCCATAAGCCACCACTACCATGAGATCGGCTTGCAATTCGGCTAAGTGCAGTAAATCTTCCGGTGCTTTTAGATTGAGCGGCTGAAAAATAGGCAGTCCAGCTTGCAATGCTAAGGTTTTAACGGGACTCGGCTGTAACTGTCGACCTCGACCGGCTGGACGGTCAGGCTGTGTGTAAACGGCACATAATTCATGGGGCGAGTCTATCAGCAGTTGTAAACTGGGTAGAGCAAACTCAGGAGTGCCGGCAAAAATAATCTTCATGTGCTGTTTTTTTCCATTCTTTGAATTTTTTGCAGCTTGGTTTTAATCCGCTGACGCTTTAATGTGGACAGGTAATCAACAAAGAGTTTGCCATTGAGGTGGTCAATTTCATGCTGAATACAAACCGCCAGCAAATCCTGAGCCTCTAGCTCAAAAAGCCTACCATCTCTATCTAAGGCTTTGATTCTAATATGCTCACAACGATTGACTTTTTCATAGAAGCCAGGGACAGAAAGACAGCCTTCCTCAGACTCTTTTTTGCCATCTTTGCTGATAATCTCAGGATTTATCAAGCAAATAGGCGCATTTTTTTCTTCACTGATATCAATGACAATAATCCGTTGCTGAATATTGACTTGGGTTGCCGCTAAGCCCACCCCTTTGGCTTGATACATCGTCTCAAGCATATCAGTAATTAATTTTTTGGTTTTATCATCGACAGTTTTGACATCGACTGCTTTTTTACGCAAGCGATCATCAGGAAATTCGAGAATAGTCAGGATACTCAACAATGTCTCCACTATAAAAATTGAAGGGCGGAATTCTAACTGGTTTTGGTGATTAACACTAGGTACTTGATACTTGCGACTTAATTCAAAGGGATAATGCGCTGATGACCAATACCAGTGTCTTCCAAAGAAGGCGACGACTTCGCTGGGCGGGGCGATTAACACTATTCCTCAAGTGCATTGAAAAATCATACAAAAAACTAAAAAGAGCGGCGGGAATTAATGCCGACAACAAATCTGTTTCCAAACTCGATACGCTGATATTCATGGTGCGCTGCGGTCGGACGATAATTATCTTTGTCGGATTAAAGCTAACGCGCCGATCGTATTGCGCTTTTTTGACAGGATCTTTCAGTAATTCATACGCTTCACTGAGCGCCTTAAACTTCGCTTCCGCATTGGGCTCTTGACTGACATCAGGATGAAATTTACGCGCTAATCGTCGATAAGCGCGTTTTATGTCATCTTGTCCCGCATAGCGAGACAAGCCCATAATTTGGTAATAATCTTTGTACAACATGTTAAGCGCAGATCACTTTATAAACGCGATTCTTTCCAACTAAACGTTGCCATTGCGCGGTGGCACATAGCCCATCGGCAGGTCATTATTGTCCTCAAACAAAAACTTATCTCTTTCCTCTGCTAAAAAGGCACGGGCTTTAGGGTCGAAACTGGCTAGACGATTTTCGTTAATTAACATCGTTTGCTTAGATAGCCATGCTTGCCAAGCAGACTTAGAGACTTTCTCAAAAATCTCTTGACCTTTAGCGCCCGGGAAAGGCGGACTATCTAAGCCTTCAGCTTCTTTGCCTAGCTTTACACAATTTACTAATCTAGTCATGATCTTCCTCGTAATTCAGTGATGTTAATAGGTTTTTAATAGGGGCAGGCAAGCCTAATTGCCCGATTTGTTGCTCGTTATACCAGACGCTCTGGTTCGCTTCCAACACAAAATTCATAGGGTTTTGGCTGTGTATCAACAGCGGCGTATAGTCCAGATGATAATGGGAAAAGGTATGTCGTCTAAGCATTAACTCGTGCGAGGCGTGCACCGCAAAGTTTTTTAATTCACACCACGTCAGTGCGTCATCAACATCGGCAAATTCTGGCAAACTCCAAAGTCCTCCCCAAATACCCGTTGGCGGTCTTTTTTCCAATAGAGTGCGCTGATTTGCGTCCTTTAAAATTAAAAAACAGAGCTGTTTTATCGGTAATATTTTCGAAGGTTTGGGCGTAGGATAGACGTGAACGGCATTACTGAGCCAAGCTTTGCAGGCGATTTGAATTGGACACTGCAAACATGCCGGCTGGCGGCGTGTGCAAATGGTTGCGCCTAAATCCATCATCGCTTGGGTGTAATCAGCCACCCGCTCAGTCGGCGTGAGTGCTCGGCTTATAGCCCAAAGCTGTTTATTAACCTGACTGCTGCCTGTCCAACCCGCTATTGCCATAAATCGTGCTAACACGCGCTTTACATTACCATCCAAAATGGGCGCCGATTGCCTAAATGCCATGCTTAAAATAGCACCCGCTGTCGATTGACCAATACCCGGTAACGCCATCAGCCTTTCCAGCGTATTGGGAAATTCGCCTTGTTTGGCAATCAATTGAGCGGCTTTATGGAGATTGCGAGCGCGGGCGTAATAGCCCAACCCCGCCCACCGTTGTAACACCTCATCCACGTTTGCCATCGCTAATTGCTCTAAGCTGGGGAATTTTTCGGTGAACGCATTGAAATACGGAATGACCGTACTGACTTGTGTTTGTTGCAACATAATTTCAGACAACCACACCCGATAAGGCGTTTTATGCTGTTGCCAAGGAAGGTCTTTGCGTCCGTACTTGTCAAACCAATTGAGGATGTTATGTTGAAATTCTGCTGGGCTCATTTTATAAGCAAACAAGTGCCGCTTGGCGGATTTTTAGCGATTAATGGATGCAATATAACAAGCTTATGTCATATTATGCTGCGCTGTTTTTTATAATTACTAGATTTTGAGGAGTTTTATTATGTTGTTTTTTGCGAAGGCAGCAGGTATTGCCGTTTTAGTATGGTTTTATATGACCGCCAAAAATAACGGTGAGAACCCTATTAAATGGGCTGTCATTGGAGTAATAGGTTATTGGCTGGCGTGGTGGGCGATTAAGTTGACGATACTCGCGCTAATGGTCGGTATGGTTGGCAAAAACTTCACCGCTGTTTTCATTGTGACTCAAATACCGGCCTTAGTTGCAATTGGTGCGGCTTATTTAGTTAGAAAAAAATTATTAGCCGATGTACTCAAAAAAACCGATTAACCCATCCGTCTATCACTAAAAAAGGCGCATTATGCTGACATAATGCGCCTTTTTGATAACTAAGCGAAAGACTTACAGCTTATCGGCATTCTTGTCTAAATAGTCAGCAACACCGGCTGGACTTGCGGTCATACCCGCATCACCTTTATTCCAACCCGCTGGGCAAACTTCACCATGCTCTTCATGGAATTGTAAGGCATCAACGATACGTAATAATTCACCCATGTCACGACCTAATGGTAAGTCATTAACAACTTGGTGACGAACAACACCGCTACGATCAATCAAGAAAGTCCCACGGAAAGCAACACCGCCCGCCGTTTCGACATCATAATCTTTACAGATTGAATGGTTAATATCAGCTGCCATGGTGTAACGAACCGCACCAATACCACCTTTATTAACGGGTGTATTGCGCCATGCGTTGTGCGTGAAATGTGAATCGATAGAGACGGCAATCACTTCAACACCACGGTTTTTGAAGTCATCCACGCGGTGATCTAACGCGATCAACTCGCTAGGGCAAACGAAAGTAAAATCTAATGGGTAGAAAAAGACTACGGCATATTTGCCGCTAGTCGCTTCAGAGAAGCTAAATGAATCAACAATTTGACCATCTGCTAAGACCGCAGGAACTGTAAAATCAGGGGCTTGTTTACCGACTAAAACACTCATTGATTATCTCCAAGATATTGAAAAACATATGATTATTGGCTTTAATGACCACTGAAGCAGTGGCATATTGTGTATTCTACACTATATAAGTTGGTAATTGTCTAGTGTTGTTTTTTTTTGCTGGCATTTGTAAAGATTTAAGATATTTTGTGACAGTTAAGTTACAAAAACAAAGTAATCAGGTATCATATTCCGGCGGTATAGCTTTGCCGCTAGTTATAATTATTTCTCGTGGGGAGAATTATCTATGGAAAAAAATAAACATATTACTGAACCAGATGTTTTTGGCTATCAAGTAAGAATCGTAAGACGCGGTAAAGAAAGTAGTCGCTACTTTTCACACAAATTATGGGGTAACAAAGGCAAGTCATTACAAGCCGCGATTACTTGGCGAGATCAAATGTTGGTCGTTTTAAAAGGTAGTAAAACGCGATTTCTTAAACCCCCAAAAAATAAAACAACAACCGGGGTAACAGGCGTTTCCAGAACGATTAAGTTTGATCATCGCAAAGATAAGAGCTATTTGTGTTACACCGTTTTTTGGGTTTGCAATGGAAAAGCAAGAAACAAAACCTTTCAAGTCGGTAATGTTGAAAAAGTCACTGCGGATGATGAGTTACATGCGTTCCGCACCGCTCGATTGTTTCGTAGTTGTTATGAAAATGCCATCGACAACGATTTAGAATTTCATGACGAACAGTTCGTCAATTGGAAGAAATCACGTTTGTATGATGATGAAAATTTAAACGCATCTTAAGAATTATTTCTCAGTAGTGCCGCGCCGGTACTGTCCTGCCAGTACCGGCTTATCGATTAACCCTATTAGTCAGCCAACACCTTATTTGTTTAACAATCGCAGCGCGTAATCATAAATCGGGCGACGTTTGCTATAAGCCGCATAACCGAACAGCCCTAATAATAATCCCGTGAATAAATTACCAAACACTGAATCTTGCTCCGATGCAGTCGCAGTGGCTTCTTTTTTAACTGGTGCATTTTGTACGGCGACTTTAGACGGTTGGAAATTTGCCTGTAAATCCGGCAAGCCTAAGCTATGCCAGGCATCGTAATCTTGCCAAACGGGATAATTTTTTTGCCAGAATGACTTGGTAAAATACTGCGCCAAGCTCATACCGTGTGCTTTGGGTATGCCTTTTTCATCAACAAACCCTTTGTACACGACCAAACTTATATCTCCACCTTCACCTAAGCCATTAGTGGTAAATGATTTTTCGACATGATCGTGGAACATCCAAATGCCTTGACCAAAACTGTGTAAACCATCATCTACGCCGCTTAAGTCTAAATCAATACGCTGAGCCGGAACCATGCCGTGTACATCTCGCGTGATATAAGAGCCTGGGCCATTGTCAACGCCGTCATAATGCGTAATCGTGGGCTTGTGACCGTGAATGTGTAAAGCAAAACTCTCAGTATGCCCATTTAATACACGCAGCTTAACGCTCCTATCTTGTTCCATCTCAATCAGTGATTCTCTGAGTGTATAAGGAAATGAGCGACCATTTAGCATGTAATAATCATCACTGCTATCGGTGATGTCATATTCCATATTCATATGTTTAGCAATCAAGCGTGGGTCATTTGCGGATCTCGCTACGATGTCATGCAGTTCTCTGTCGGCTGATTGGTAGTGTAAATCGTATTCACGGTCGTATTTTTCACTGACCGCAACAGACGGATGACGCACCTGACCTGCGCCAACATTGAGCGTTTGCACCCAGTTATTCGGGCGATTTTCTTCCACAATAAAAATACCTTGCAAGCCCATTGGAATATGCGTGTGCGGCTGAACATGGCAGTGATAATACATCGTGCCAGGTTGACGTGGCTTTATTACATAGGTTTTACTCTCGCCTGGCATCGTATCCATATTGCTAGTTTGACCCACGCCATCATTGCCATTACCACCATGATCCATAAAAGGGTGGTCGATGCCATGTAAATGTATAGAGTGAGGTAAATAATGAGTATTTTCTAAAACAATCCACACCACATCATCTTGCTCCACACGAATTACCGGCGACGGTACGCGCAACAGCGAATTGGCTTCTGGCTCATATAAGCTTAACGTCGACATATCACGGGTTTTGGGGGCATAAACCCAAAACGTAGGTTGAATGCCAGGCGCAATATCGAACGTGGTAATCGGGGTTTTAACATCAGGTGAATGACCGTTCAACTCAACCACCTCCAGCTTAATCACGATTTTGTCAGGATCGCCATCACCATCCCGATCATCTGACAGGGTTATCGCATCGGCAGCTAACTGCGTTTGCATTAAGGTATCCATAGAAATATTGTTAGTGCCTTTTACAAAAGCGGCAATATCTGCGGGATTATCAGGATTACATAAGCGCGATTCTTGTATCGTAACGCCATCAATGACTTGCGCTTGCCGCCATTCTGGAGACACAAAGTTAGAGCAGACATCTTCCACCGGCCCCATATCAACCTTAGCTGTCGGAGGCAAGTCAGTAATCGCCTGACTCAATGAAGCGTTAAGGAGCATCATAACGCTCCCGGTAAGGAAAATAAGATTTTTACGCATGGGTTACCTCAAAATAACGGACGATTGACAAATTGACGCAAGTTAAATGATCTAAGCATTTAATTTGGGTATTTTAACTGAATAGCATCGGTAAGTCTTATGACATGATTAGGAAGTAAGTCAATTAAATCATCCGAATGATTTAATTAACACATTAAGCTAAGACAATCTGTTTCTATTCAGTTTGTTATGTGATACTTCGGCAACCTCTCACTAGCCGCCGGTGAATTATAAATCAAAGACTTATATCAACAACCATTCTATTGATGATAAAACGAGATCTCCGAGGCTTTGGCAGGATGCGAGGCGGGCTCAAGTAATAGATGAGATAACCACGCTTCTGCGGTTTTTTGGTTGGTTTTTATAACACTGTTAGGAAAAAAACCCACCAGTATGACTAATACGGCGGGAATGAATAAAATGACTAATTCTCTGGTTTGTAAATCAGGCGTTAACCCACTATGCGCTTGTTGATAACGTCCCCAAAATGCACGGCGGATAAAAGACAGCATATAAGCCGCACTCAGCACCGCACCAAGTAACGCAGTGATGCCCAAACTAGGATGCGCTAGCAGCGTCCCTAAGACCAGTAATAACTCAGCCGGAAAACCGTTAGTGCCTGGAATGCCAATACTTGCCAACGCAAAGAGGAGATAAAAACAACTCAATCTGGGCATAACACCAGCCAGCCCCCCTAAATGCACGGCCTCCGTACTGCCCAAGCGCTGCTGGATTAACCCCGCGATCAACATGAGCGAACTGGCAATAATAGTGAAGTTAAGCAATTGTAAAATAGCCCCTTGTATACCCTGCAAGTTCAACGAGGCAATACCGATAATAACGAGTCCTACATGGCTAATACTGGCATAAGCTAGCAATCGGCGTAAATTGCTTTGCTGCAAAGCAATCAACGCGCCATAAATCAGTGTAATTGCGCCCAGTATTCCCATTATCCAGTTATATTCGATGGCGGCTGAAGGCGCTAAAGGCATGGCGAAACGCAAAATGCCATAAACACCAAGCTTTAATCCTGTTAATAAGGCGGTAATTTGAGTAGGCCCTTCCATTGCCGCCGTTGGTAACCACGTATGAAACGGGACGAGCGGCGCCTTGACCGCAAACCCCAGCATCAATAATAAAAACACCATGGTTTGCCATTCGGAAGGCAATGGCGTTTCGACTAAGCTTACAAAGCTAAAACTTAAGGTTTGTGGAATCGCACCATTGATTTGGTTAGCATGATTGATGGCTAATAGCATGATAGCTATTAACAATGGCACGCCACCAAAAAGCATGAAAAGCGTATATTTACCCGCTGCCAATCGACGTTTAGGCCCGATACCCCATAAACCGATTAAATAAAAAATCGGTGGTAAGGTCATTTCCCAAAACACAAAAAACAAAATCATATCCAATGCCGAGAAAACGCCTATCGTGCAAGCCTCTAACAGCAATAACAACGCAAAATGCAAGCGACATAGCGATTGCACTGACCGCCATGAAGCCAATATCGCCATGACGACTAATAATGCGGTCATCGGTAAAAAGAGAATCGAAATCCCATCAACACCCAGCTGATAATGAATATTCAGACTGGGAATCCACGTATAATTTTCCACGAATTGAAAGCTATTGTCGTCGGCATTGAACTGTTGCACGGCACGTATCGTGATGAGCAATTCCAATACGGCAATAGCTAAAGCGAACACCTTAGCAAGATAAGCCGAACGGGTTAAGCTTATCGCTACCGAGCCAAACAACGGCAGCGCAATAAGAAGACTGAGGATATTCATTGCATATTAATTTGGGTTGAAATAAGACATGTTAGGGTACAGACGGCTTTACCAATGGCGTAGTCAATTTATCAGACGGTTGCGTACCGTGTATCGGATAGACTTTTTCAATAGCAGAGACTTCTTGGTCAATATAGTTTAGCCACGGCGTTGTATAAAAGCCCGTACCTATCAGCAATAAACTGACCACGATAGCGATAATGCGCTCATTTCTAACGGGATGATGACCGCTGCTGTACGGCTGCTGGAAGCGACGTGGTGTCGCGATAAATAATTGCTGAAAGGCACGTAATAAAAAAGCCGCCGCCAGCACATTACCTAATAGAATAGCAATCGCAATCAACCAGCCCTCTTCTTCTATAATGCCTTCAATCAATAAATGTGCAGCATCAAAGCCCGGCGTTCCTGGCATCACCATCGTACTCAGTGCTGAAATTAAAAACAGTAAAGCAATCGTTGCGTTGGTATCGAATAAACCACCTAAGCGAGGAATAAAGGCGGTGCGCGTTCGCTCATAAATCAATCCAACACTGAATAACATACCCGCTGTCGCTAATCCATACGCAATAGATAGCAGAATACTGCCTTCAAGCCCATATTCATTAAAACAAAATACACCAATCACTAACATGCCTGTGTGACTAATCACCGCAAAAGCGAGTAATCGACGAATGTTAATTTGCATCAAGGCCAGTAATGCTCCGTAAAAAATACTGATCAAGCCCAGCGAGGTAACAAACCCTGCCCATTGTTCAGCAATACCGGGGAGTAAGGGCAAAATAAAACGAATAAGCGCATAAATGCCTAATTTAAGACCAACTAAGAAAATAGCCGCGCTAGCGACCGTTCCGTGTTCAGCCAGCAAAGGTAGCCAACCGTGAAAAGGAAATAACGGCATACGGATAGAAAAACCAAATATCAATAGGATGAATATTAAGGTTTCATCATGTAAATACGCGTTATTTTCTTTGAGCGTTAGCCAATCAAACGTTAGTTCATGGTCAGCGCCCACTAAGCCAAACGCCAAAAATAAAAAACCGGCCAAAGTCATCGCCAAACCACTGCCCCAATATTGCAGCAGCAAGGTTACCACCCAGCGTCGATTTTGTCCGGTTCCCGCATGAATCGTTAGTAATACCACAGGAAGCAATTCCAGCATGGTCCATAACCAAAATTGCATAACATTCAGCGCTGCAAAAGCGCCTATCAAAATGGTTTCATAGCCTAATAAACAAGCAACAAACAATTTATCCGTGACATGTCGAGTAATGAGCGTATAGACCAGCGTCAAAAAAGTTAAAACGGCGGTTAGTGGTATAAACAAAATATTGGTTCCATCCACGCCCACACAATAACTAAGTCCTGCAAAATAGACACGTTCAACTAAATGTATACCCGGATTACCGCCATCAAAGACCATCAGCAAATAGCCACTTAGTACAACATTGAGGGCGGCACCGACAAAACCCACACGCAAAGCCATTTCTGAACGTCGAGAACTCAGAATGGCAATTGTCGCCAAAAAGGGGACAACCGTCAGCGCAGACAACAAGGGGAATGCCGCAGATTCTGACCAATAATTAACAGGAGAAAGCATTAGCATACACTCAAAAGGCAACTAGAAACGTTATACAGACGAATAAGACCAAATAACGCGGTCTAAGAATGATTTGTTCAAACTGATTAGCCGCATGACCGAGTTGACGACCGACGTGAATCGCATCTTTGCCTATCCCGCGCAACACAAAGCGATCTTCAAACCAGTGCATTAAGGTAGCCGTCCATTCCGTTAATTTACCGGCTAAACCACTACCTTGAGCAAATTTATCCGCGTTATTATGGAGTTTTGCACCAATGCTTTCTTCTTCTAATTGCGCTAATGACGATAAGGTACCCAATGCAGGCGCGGGCACACCCATAAGGTGATCAATCACATGATCATCAAAATAGCTCAGATCATGTGCTAAGCCGCGAATGGGTTTAACTAATGCCCAATCGACCACTTGATCTAGCCAAAAATGTTGTACAGAAGCCATATAAAGCCAAATAGGGATTTTAGATTCAGAAGGTTTTTTAAAATGATAGAGGAGCAAAGAAGGCGCGGTCAATATCAACCAGCAACGAACAATAGCGTGGGCACATAAGTGCCAACTGGCTAATTGCCAAAAACCGAGCCCACATTCTAAAAACATCAAACCAATTTGAGCGGATGTCGCAAACATAAGGGAGCTTTTAATATCCGATTGGGTGCGGCCAACGACACTGCTGTAAACCACCGTCAGCAACCCTACCAAACCAAGCACGGCTCGTGCTAATGGTGACTGCGTAAAAAGGGGCTCTAATAGACACACCAGAAATACGCCTGAATGAATCATAACTGCACCATAAAATGCCGCACTAGACGGCGTAGGCCCTTCCATCGCACGAGCCAGCCAAGGCGTAAAAGGCAATTGAGCGGATTTAGCAAACGCAGGTAACGCGAAACAAAGACTAAGACCGGTGGCCTCGCCGATGGTTAATTGTGAGGCACTGGCGAGAATTGATGTCCAGTTTACGGTATCGAGCCACGCATAACTTAAGCCGATACCGATAATAAAGCCGGCATCTCCTACGCGATTGGTCAGAAAAACGCGGGTGGCATTATACGTTGCCGCTGGACGCTGATACGAATACGCAATCAAAAAATACGAGCATAATCCGGCAACTTCCCAACCGGCAAACGTACCGACCGCATTACCTGACAACACTAACAACATCATGGCGGCACTAAACAGGCAAAACACAAAATAAAACCGATAAAAACCGGCTTCGCGGTGTAAATAATTAATTGCAAAGCGACTAACAATCGCTAACAGCAAAGAAAATAACGCCGCTAACCTGACATTAAGACCGGTTGTGATGAAATTTAAGCGAATAGTTAAACTGTCACAGCTTAACCATTGCCCTACACTGAAGTAACCGATGTTCTTACTCAATAAATCAGCGCTTAACAACGTCATTGCCATAAAAAAAGACAACGCTATTGCCCCGACCGCCACATCAGCCGTTAAACTTTCTTTACTTTCTCCCTGCAAAAAGCCAGCTAAATGTCCTAAACCAATCACGAAGGCCGCTAGCAAGGGCAACAAGGGTATTAAAATGACTAAAGCATCCATAAAATCTAGGGGTAAAATTAAAAATATAGCGATTAGAACATTGACTAAGGTTGGAGACCAATAGCAATGCTCAGGTAAGTCGCAATAACAAAACGGCTATTTTATAGGGTATTTTATTTCGAGTTACCATTATTAATAGTCGATCTTATGACAGACAAAGGATAGGTTCTCGTGTAGCAAATCAAAAGATAGTACCTAAATTCTGTAAGCCCTAAACATCAAACAAAAACTTTTAATTTCCACTGTCACTATTTTATATTTCGTAGCAATAGAGGCCGTAAAAGCATTCTGCATTCCAAACATATAATACCTGACTAACAAAACAGCCTGATAAAAAACACCATGACCAGTCGCCGTTATCACAAGAGCCGGTGCGCCATCAAGATAGCGGCTGTCCATACGGGTCGAAGAATAATACCGACTCCGCCTCTGTTGCAGATTTACGGTATACTATCAATGACCTAAACACTGGTTTTTTTCTAATTTATTATCTGGAGTTATCGAATGAAACAGCTATCAACAAAATTGCTGATAATTTTGGCATTTTTCTTTGCCTTTTGTTATGGGGCAAGTGCCTCAAGTTACCCTGCTAGATTAGGCGCAAAATTGGGTAACGGTATTGCGAATGCGGCAACGGGTATTGTGGAAATACCTAAAACGATTATGGTCGCTAATCGCGAGCATGGGCCAGCTTATGCCGCTACGGCGGGATTTGTCACGGGCTTAGTGCATATGACAGGTCGCACCTTGAGTGGTGCTTATGATTTAGTCACGTTTATCGTGCCAACCAAACCCATTGTGACACCGGATTACGTTTGGGAAGATTTTGATAAAGAAACCAGCTACCGGTCTACTTGGCAATTGCGCTAATAAAAAACGGGCGGATTGTTGACAATACGCCCGTTTGTTAAGTGCGATAGCGATTAATCGTCGCCGCTGAATACGCCTAAAATTTGCAGTAAACTCAAAAACAAATTGTAAATCGAGACATATAAATTAACGGTCGCCAAAATATAATTGGTTTCGCCACCATTTACCATTGCGCTGGTTTGATACAAAATCATACCGGACATCAGCAAAATAAACATAGCTGAAACGGCAAGTGACAGAGTAGGTATGGCAAAAATCACCGCGCCAATACCCGCCAAGAAAGCAACCAATATGCCCACCATCAAAAAACCGCCCATAAAGCTGAAATCTCTGCGGGTGGTCAGTGCATAAGCCGAAAGCCCCAAGAAAATAGCCCCTGTGCCGCCTAACGCCATGATGATTAACTCGTGTCCATTACTGAAAGCCTTAATATACATCGACAACACAGGACCTAAAGTCAGCCCCATAAAGCCGGTTAAGGCAAACACGCAAACTAGACCCATTGCGCTGTTACGGAATTTGGTGGTCAGAAATAATAAGCCATAAAAACCAACCAGTGTGATAATCATGCCCGGATGTGGCAGATTAAAAAACATGGCAACACCGGCTGTCATAGCGCTGAACAGCAAGGTCATGGCTAACAGAGAATACGTGTTTCTTAATAGTTTATTGCTTGCCAGAGTACTGGCTTCTTGGTGCGAAATAGCAGGATTTAATTTCATCGAAGTTCTCCTAAAAGGTAAATGGCACTGAAATATTACAAGAGTTTCAGTGTGTTGTTAATAAAAAGCTTGCCGGTTTGATTTAACGAGCATTTGGAAAGAGTCAAATTCTTGGTAATGCCTTACATTGACATAAGGCATTGGTAAGCACATAGGGCCACACGAAAAAACCACTGACTGGCATAGACCATTACCCGAAATTGGCCTATAGCCACTAAGCATCCATACAAATCAGCGTTCGCTGATTTTTTAGTGGTTCGTAGATTTAATCAAGTTTGACGATTTAAGGGCTCTACTTGGTATTTAGAGTAGACACGTTACTGTGCTAATTCCATTCTAAAAGCTTCCACATATTCACTCGACTACCCTGATCGAGATCACTACTACGCACATCTAGCTTCCCATCACCATTGGTGTCCAGAAAATAATAAGGCGCACCGACGTCGGGAATCACCTTAATCATATACAATCGTCCACTTCTACGAAACTCCTGGACTGTCTTCTTACCTTGACGAACAATCGTAATTTCAGGCTCAGTAGCCTCACCATTTTGCACAGACGCGGGCGGCTCTGACACTTCAGGCAAAGACTCAAGATCAGCTGGTAATTCTTCGGCCGCACAAAGGCTAGAACCAAAGAACAAAAAGCCTAATAAAATAAATCGGTGCATAGTAGTAACCTTAAAATTATCAAAAACTGGCGCTATCTTATTACAGTTTGGTATGTTTTGCTCAGTAAAAAACCTAGGGCAAACGCATTAAAACCTTTGGAAATTCAAAGACTGCACAAATAGTGCTAATTTTCCAGGAGAAACAAAGATGATGCTTTATAGCGTATTTTACCGCTCTCAAAGACTCACGCATTGGGCGTAAAAAATCACACTCGCCCATGGATATTTTAGTATTAAACCTTTGAGTGTTGCCAGTAGAGCTAAAGGTTGATGCCATGTTAAGCTCCTCGATTATTACCGGTAAGGAGCGAGCATGACATTAAAGTGAACAACGGTTGTGCAGCTGGCGTACTTTTTTCGCCTAAAGCGCCTATTGTTGGTGCTTGCAGTGCAGGCACTGTGACTATTGGCGACTTGCCTAAGTTATTCTATGCTCATTCCTAAGTTATTTTCTGGGCATTTCTTAGTAGCCCTCATTAATCAATCAAAAATAAACGATTTCAATTTTAGTGTTGTGTTATCTCACTTATTCAGCCATAATGCGCGTCCTTTAGCTGAGTCAGCTAAAACCTCATGGTGACCGTATTGGTCCTCTCGCAACGATACGCTGTAAACCCCGCCAGGTCCGGAAGGAAGCAACGGTAGCAGCAGATTCGTGTGCCGGGATGTGGCTGATATGGTTACCGCCCATTTAGTTCGGTTTTCGAGCTTGCCATGAATTACCAGGTGCTTGCCAGAAAGTGGCGTCCCCATAATTTCACTGAAGTTGTCGGTCAAGAACATGTTGTGAAGTCGCTCATTAATGCGCTGCAACATAGTCGGCTACACCACGCCTACTTGTTTACCGGTACGCGCGGGGTTGGCAAAACAACCATCGCCAGAATTCTTGCCAAAGCAATCAACTGTGAAAATCTTCAAGATTTCAATCCGTGCGGTATATGCCCTGTTTGTGTGGCTCTCGATGAGGGGCGCTTTCTTGATCTCATTGAAGTCGATGGGGCATCGCGTACCAAAGTCGAAGATACCCGCGATTTATTAGACAACGTACAGTACGCACCTAACCAAGGGCGTTATAAGGTTTATTTAATCGACGAAGTACACATGCTGTCTGGACACAGCTTCAATGCCTTGTTAAAAACATTAGAAGAACCGCCTGCCCACGTAAAATTTTTGCTAGCAACGACCGACCCCCACAAAATCCCTGTCACCGTCCTATCTCGCTGTCTGCAATTTAATTTAAAGCGCTTACAACCCACTCAAGTTTTCTCACAAATGTGTTTTATCCTTGAACAAGAGCAGCTAGATTATGAACCTGCGGCATTAAAAATATTGGCACGAGCGGCCGATGGCAGTATGCGGGATGGTTTGAGTTTGCTCGATCAAGCCATCGTATTTGGCAATGGCAAGGTCACGCTCCAAGACGTTAATAGCATGTTAGGAACGATTGCTCAGCAACCGATTGAGCGATTATTAGCCGCCCTAGCCGCCAGCGATGCCCCATTATTGTTTGAGATCATCCATGAAACAGCGGATATTCAAAGCGATTTTAAAGATATGTTGCAGCAAATGTTGCAAACCCTACATCGTATTGCGCTGTTTCAATACCTACCGAATTTAGTAGCGCAAGACTTAGATGCTGAGTCATTAGTCTCGTTAGCCAGTGCGCTCCCCCCTGAAGATGTCCAGTTGTATTATCAAATTGGCTTAATGGGTCAAAAAGACCTGGACTTAGCCCCCGATCCACGTAGCGGATTTGAGATGCTCCTATTGCGTATGTTGACGTTTAAGCCCGCAACATCCTCTCATCAACCGCCTCAAAAATCAGTAAAAGCCAAGCCCCCTGCCCCATCTGCGCCGGTATCGTCAAACATTGTCCATTTGAAATTGCCACCGCAGCCTAGTGTTGCTGCGCCTGCACCGATAACCAACGTCGGTCAAGGTGACCGATGGATGACAATGATTGCCGATATGAAACTAGAAAGCGTGACCAAGCAGTTGGCCAATAATTGCCAATTAGATCACCTCGATGAAAAAAGCTGCGTGTTGTTGCTAGATGCCGCTCATCAAAGCTTATTAACACCCGCAAGATTAGAGCGTCTACAAAAAGCATTACAGGTTTTGCACGGAACAGCACTGAAATTAACGGTAACCCCCGTCACTACCGACGTCAATACACCTGCCATCCAACAAGCTAAACAACGTGAGGATCAACAGCAAGCAGCTGTTGAAGCGATTCATTCTGATGAAAATGTCAGAACACTTACCGAGCATTTTGATGCTCAGATCATTCCGGGGTCGATAGAGCCGGTCTGATCACTTCATTGAAAAAGAGGAGATACTATGAAAAATCAACTGGGAAGCCTGATGCAGCAAGCCCAAAAAATGCAAGAAGATTTAAAGAAAATTCAAGATGAAATTGCTGCAATGGAAATCTGTGGTGAATCAGGTGGTGGCTTAGTAAGCATTATCATGACCGGCAAACGCGAAGTTCGCAAAGTAACCATTGATCCCTCATTAGTCGGCGACGACAGAGATATGCTAGAAGATTTGGTAGCGGCAGCGATTAATGATTCCGTCAATAAAGTCGCCAAAATGAAAAAAGAAAGAATGTCGGCACTGACTGCCGGAATGCCATTACCCTCTTGGTTTCAAATGCCTTTTTAACATGAAAAACGCCGGTTTGTTAGGACAGCTAGTACAGGAATTGCGTTGTTTGCCTGGCGTTGGCGCAAAAACAGCACAACGGATGGCGTTTAGTTTGTTACAACGAGATAGACATAACGCCAAAAAATTAGCTAACACCCTGTTACAAGCCGTTGAGCGCATTGGCTATTGTCAGCAATGCAGAACCTTTACAGAACAAAGCCACTGTGCGATTTGCCAAGATGACAGCCGCGACAACTCCGTGCTGTGTATTGTCGAAAGCCCTGCTGATGTTTGGATTGTCGATCAAGCCGGAGTGTTTAATGGTCGATTTTTTGTGTTACATGGACGCTTATCGCCACTCGATGGCATCGGGCCAGATGAATTGGGATTAGACCAATTAGAACAAGCTTTAGCCGATCACTCCATTAAAGAACTGATTTTGGCAACAAATTCCACCGTCGAAGGCGAAGCCACCGCCTTTTTTATTGGTGAATTAGCGCGTAAGCATCAAGTACAAGCCACTCGAATTGCGCATGGTGTACCCATGGGTGGCGAATTAGAATTTATTGATAGTCGAACCTTAAACCACGCTTTTAATGGGCGTAAAAACATCTAAGTGGAGTCCACTATGACGACTGAACACCATCCGAATTGTATTTTTTGCAAAATGGTTGCAGGCGAAATAAAGCCCGATATCGTTTTTGAGAATGACCAGCTGTTAGCTTTTCGCGACATCAATCCGCAAGCCCCCATCCATTTTTTGATTATTCCCAAACAACATCTCCCGACCTTAAACGACTTAAGCGATCCGTCGCTAGCCGCTCAATTATTATTACTGCCCAGCCAATTAGCAAAACAAGAAGGTTTCGCTGAGGATGGCTACCGAACCGTCATTAATTGCAACAAACACAGTGGTCAGGAAGTCTACCATCTGCATTTGCATGTATTAGCTGGCAGACAAATGACCTGGCCTCCGGGTTAGGATGCGTCATACAGAATTACTCGCAGTCAATAATCAACCCGTTGGCTTCGAGTTCACTCAGCCAACGAGTGTTTATCTACTCTGCCAATTCAGTCGGCTTAGTCTCACCCCGCACTTGCCATTAACGCTTTGCGAACTAATGCTTCGGTACGTTCTTGACTCACACTTTCGGCATAACAACGCAACTCTGGCGCATTACCGGAAGCTCTAAAATGCACAATATCGCCATTTTCAAAAGACAATCTAACCCCATCGGTTTGATCTATGACAGACACGACACCGCTATCACTCATCAATAACTTAACGATTGCCGAATCTTCACTCAGCAAAGAAGCTAATATGGCTTGACTGGTTTCCGGCGCAACCTCAGCGACGCGATCACTGGCGGTAAAACGTGGTGGCAAACTGTCCGCTAATTGCGATACCTTGCAGCCTCGCTCCTTTGCCATGGCTAACAAAGCTAACATGGGCAATAGCGCATCGCGCGTGGCTAATGGCAGTAAATAACCCGCTTGGCGTTGCAAACGACTCGCAACTAAAAAACCACCGTTTGCTTCAAAGCCCACGACCGGCTGATGACCTTGAGCCAATAATTCTGCCATGCCAGCTATCACATACGGTGAACCAATCCGCGTACGTAATACCGTAAACTGTCCACATTGATCTAAAGCGGTATTACTGTTGACCGGCGTAGCAACCGCTTTTGCTGCCAAATATTGTGCACATAAAATACCCACCACATCGCCTCGCAACCAATGCCCTTGCTCATCACCCAACAGCGGGCGATCCGCATCGCCATCG
The DNA here is from genome assembly GCA_903945375.1 of uncultured Methylococcaceae bacterium. Classification (GTDB taxonomy): domain Bacteria; phylum Pseudomonadota; class Gammaproteobacteria; order Methylococcales; family Methylomonadaceae; genus Methylovulum. Next base: position 77,450 of record CAJAVP010000106.1, read on the forward strand.
GTCGACAAAATAGCATCGAAATCATATTCCTCCGCCCATTGCTGGCCTTGCTTAGCATCCTTTTCACTGACCGCTTCTGTATCAATCGGCACAAACGCATCGGTGCGACCGATTAAAATCAACTCAGCACCTAAAGCCTTGGCAATAACCGGCAGTATTTCTCGACCGGCACTTGAATGCTCATAAAACCCCAAGCGCAACCCTGCCAATGACTGCGCTGGAAAGAACTGTAAATAACGATCAATATAAGCCTGATACGCTGCTAGGTTGACTTCTGGCAAACTGATTATGTCGATTTGGTTTGGCATTGACAGAGCGGCCTGATTAATCGCGGCCTCATCTTGCTTACTGATTTCACCATCTACTCGATAAAATTTAATGCCATTTCTATCAAAGGGAATATGGCTACCAGTCACCATAATCGCTGGCTGATTGCGTTCTTGAGCATAATACGCTAAGGCTGGCGTAGGTAAAATGCCGCAAAAATCAACCGTCAAGCCCGCAAAGTGAACAGCCGCTGCACAAGCCGCAGCAATCGAAGGGCTACTTGGGCGCAGATCCATCCCCAGCGCGACTTTCGTACCTGGCTGAATAGCAATACCGTGCAAGAATGCCAAGGTATAAGCAAAACAAACAGCATCAGTCATCTCCGTAACCAAACCGCGTACACCACTCGTTCCAAAACGAATAGGACTGGCATTGATGATGTCGTGTGTCGTATTCATCATATTTATGTCCTGAAGATTTATTTATAGCGGAACATCGTCCACTTTTTCAGCCGCCTCATCAATAGCATCGTGCATCGTATTGCCAGCACCCGGCACAATCGACACTATCGCCCCACCTAAGCGCATAGGCACACTCGCCACTTTGGTTAAAACGCAGCCTTGTATCACGATCGCAATAGCGATTATTACTAACCCTTTTATTTTCATTATTAAAGCCTCTTTCAGTTTTGCAGTTGACTCATATAGTTAAGCATGAACGTGTACAATAACGCGCATTGAGTGACGCGGCAATAGTCCAGTGCATTGCAGCGCACACTCATTTCCACATAATCCCATGTATAAACCGAATCTGTAATGAAAATCACACCCCAGCCATACGTTTGTCCCTTATTCATGTGTTGGATCGGCTTGGCGTTGAGTGCTTGCCAAACTATTTATCCGGGTAGGACGGTAGGACGGGAATTGCTGTTATGCATTTAAAAAAACTTGCATTTCATTAAAATATCCATATAATAGCCAGCTCTTTGCCGGGGTGGCGGAACTGGTAGACGCGCCGGATTCAAAATCCGGTGATGGTGACATCGTGCCGGTTCGATTCCGGCCCTCGGTACCAAATAGGTGTTTGAAGACGTGCAAAGAGATACATAAACCCGCAAGTCATAAGGCTTAGCGGGTTTTTTATTGTCCAACGAAATACAACGAAATGCAGTAACACTCGACTATTGATGCAGTAACTATTACAGTAACATTTTTAACGGCTAAAAAGTTACTGCATTTTTGACTGGTTTACTGCAATGGCAAAAAAATTACTGAACGATAAGAAAATCCTAAACGCCAAACCAAGCGACAAAAGCCAACGCCTAAATGACGGCGAAGGCCTTTATTTATTGGTTA
>CAJAVP010000107.1 GCA_903945375.1 uncultured Methylococcaceae bacterium
TAAAGAGGTTATGGGCTTTCGTCGATTCATGCGGCGAGGTCTGGACGCTGTCAAAGGTGAGTGGACACTGGTGTGTATGGCTTTCAATCTGAAGCGTCTTTGTGTCTTGCGTTTTGTATAAGCAGACATAGTGCCAAAAAAGTGCAATCTTGCCCGATTGGTATGGTTTTTTGTGTGTTTTGACTGTTTTAAACAGCTATGGATATTAAGGCCGACGACTCCTAGCGGCGAATCCGCCTTACAACTTTACCGCGTTGTATCAAATGAACAGGCACACCAGGAAGAATAATACGTGGACGTCGTGGCATCAAATTAAATCCATAGCTTTGAAAAACGCAGTTTAACACTTATTAATCGTGGTCTGTCCCCTATTAAAATCCTTTTGACTGATTTTTGGCGAAGGTATTGTTAGATTATGACCCCATTGATTATAAAGAACAGCTCTGCCCACCCTGCCCAGCCGTGTTAGCAATCGGCAAATAACTTTCAACAATGTCACCTTTACGCTGCAAGACGATAACGTTGTTTTGCAAAGCCCGCTCTTTCAGTTCGTTGTACAGGTGAAAAGTCGCAAGCACCAAATGATGGCGGTAATCTTTGTATACGGGAAACAGCTTTTTAAAGTTGTCATATTTTTTGGTCAATAACTTGTCCAGATCTTTTTCATGGGCTTTGTATTTGACCTCAACAATGGCCACATCTTGACCATTGACCAAGATCATGTCGTATTCATCGCTTACACCATTACCGGTACGCGAAATGCCCTTATCAATAAAGTCATAATGCACTCCCCCAAGCGTTTGATTCACCTTTAGGGAGTTATAAAAAAACTCTTCGGCAACTGCGCCTTGATTTTGACCTATGTTGCCAATCAGGACACCAATACGCTCCAGCTTCTCATCGGTGCGCTTCATTTGCTCATCGGTGCGCTTCATTTGCTCATCGGTGCGTTTCATTTGCTCATCGGTTGCCTTTTGCGCCTCATGCAGGTTTTTGCTGTCAATGGCAAGGCTTGCAACCAATGCCTTTAATTCATCATCAGTCATTTTATTTTCTCCTCCGGCTTAATGGTAGTAACGCCTATAATTTTAACATGGGTGACTGCCAATCAGCGTATAGACCAACCTGGGACAATCTCCGGCACCCAATTGCGACGATAACCAAAAGGTGCATGACGCTATCGCTTATGCACCCTACGTTTCATTTTTATGCTGGTTACGCATTGCGACTGGCAGGGAAGGGAATGATGATTCTTGGGAGGTGTGCCATAAAATTGATCCTAAAAAACAATTAGATGCCGTTTATCTGGTTTTTAATTGAAAACCAATCCAATCTGACCCCATTGATTTACGATTCCCCGGCTTAGTGGGCAGCGAGATCGTGAAAATAATTTGGGTTGTCTTGAATCGTTGCCAATACCTTAGCAGCAAGACCCGTTGGATTGCGGCGTTTATTTTCCCAGCTTTTTATCGTATCAACACTAGTTCCTAAAGCATCGGCCAACTCTTGTTGAGAGACATCCAGTTTAGCGCGAAGCGCTTTTACGTCAGCGACCTCATAGCGAATCAATCTTGACGGAGGCTTATTACCTTGCCTAATCTCAATAGCCTCTTCCAGTGAAGCTTTCAATTCGTTAAAAATGGTCATATTCAACCTCGCTTTTGAGCAAATGAGTTAATTTTTTCAATTCGTATTTCTCTGCTTGACTCAGCGTATCTTTAACATTTTTTGCATAAGCCAAAACCAGATAGATAATGTCTGCTGTCGCCAAGAAATAGATAACTCGGATACTTCCGCTTTTTCCTTTACCGCCAGAAGCCATCCTGATTTTCCTCAACCCACCGGTACCAGAAATAAGATCACCCTTTTCCGGCTGGGCTATAAGTTCTGACTGCAAAACCTTCAATTCATCATCATTAGCCATCGCATTAATTTGCTTGGTAAAAATTGAAGTTTCAATAAATTCAATAGCATGACTCACCTTTTAGCAACTCCTGATAACACCTTGACGTGTACATAGTACCCAATGCCGCACTTACAAACAAGATAGCGTTGAAATTTTTAAGTGCCATTTATGCGAGGAAGAAAGGATAAATCAATCCAATCTGACCCTATTGATTTACGCAGTTATTCAATTCAAAGGGACAGAGCGGTCAAAAAGGGTTTCAGGTGCAATATCAAGATTGTCTGGCCAGCAAACCGTATCAAAGGCCACATAAGCACGTTTAAAATGAGTTAGATCGTTAAGTTTGATAAATGCGCCCCGATCA
>CAJAVP010000108.1 GCA_903945375.1 uncultured Methylococcaceae bacterium
AAAAAACCAGTTGATAAAAATATCTAACTGGTTGATTTGTAAAAGCCTTGTTGGTGGGTCGCATGCGATTCGAACGCATGACCATCGCATTAAAAGTGCGACGCATACTCTGCCACGCAACTGTGTACTACCTATAAATCCGTATAATCAATAGCTTATCAGTAACTAGCCGTCGTGTAAAGTCGTTAAAAGTAGTATGATGTAGTATGAACCACTGTAGTTTTTACTGTAGTTTTTGAAGAGCGGGCAAGCAGTGGAATAGAGCCAATGAAGCCTATTGAAACGCTGTTGCCGTCAAAATGCCCCGTCTAAATTGTCAGAAAAGATAAGGAGGATCTAACTGCCATGTTTAGTGTATAGCTCCCTGTGTACTTTGTGCCAGATGATAAAATTGATGGCGCATCGTACTGAATGCTATAGTCAACGAATTTGAAAAAGGGAGGGGATGGCATGAAGACATTAACGATTGAAGTTGAAGACTCGTTGTATTCGGCGTTATTGGAAATTTTGGAAAATTTACCAAAGCATAAAATTAAAATACAACAAACTGATAGCGACAACCGCCTTGGTTTTGAGCAAGCTATGGACTATACTCTCGATAAAAACAAGGAATTGTATAAGCGGCTTGCCTAATGCAATTATTAACGCTGGAACAAGTATTAACGCTGCATAAGCGAGTTATTGGGCAATCAGGCGGAGCCACAGGGATTCGTAATCAAGATGGATTAGAATCGGCATTGGCGCAGCCTTACATGAGCTTTGCCAATCAGGAGCTATATCCAACAATAATTGAAAAAGTGGCGGCGTTGGGCTTTTCGTTGATCAGTAACCACCCTTTTGTTGATGGCAATAAGCGTATCGGCCATGCGGCAATTGAGGTTACTTTGTTAATGAATGGCTATGAAATACAAGCCGATGTAGATGCACAAGAAACAGTCATTTTAGCGGTTGCAGCCAGTAAGATGAATCGGCAGGCTTTATTAGAATGGCTACAAGCCCATGTTGTGCAACGTAAATGGCGATAGAGTTAGCCCATTAAGCTAGTTCAAATCCAGAATATCTTATCGCCAATGCCACTAACCAAGCTTTCGAATCAAGCTATTATCACGACATCAAGGAAACATCATGCACATACAACTCCAGCCTGAATTTGATGACATATTACCGCCGCAAGGAAGTCATGCTGCGGAATTTTTTTAGCGGCAAGCTTATATCACGCCAGAAAAATTAGTTTTGCAAGTGCTGCACACATGGCTGGTCTGGATTTTAATGGCTTCAAAACACGTCTGACAGAACATTTTGACCAAGGTTATATCATGGCTGATAACTGTGTTTTAGAAGATTTACATACTGTAGAAACATTATAAAAATTTGATAGCAATTATCCTTAACTTTTATCAAACAAAGCATCATATTAACTAAGTCATTGGTTATAAGTTTTGGTGTATTCTCACCGAAACACATTGAAAGTTAAAGCTCTAGGTTCTGTTGATATTTCAGTAATAAATATTCAAAAACAATCAGTTATGAATACATGCATAGGGTGCTGATTTTTTATGATGTATTAAATATAACCATTTGATTTAATTATGATTAAAATTTTTATTTTCATCTTATTTTTTTCACAAAAAAGTGATTTTTTGTGAAAAAATGTCGTTTTTAGGCTAAAAACGGTGAAAAAAGCTTATTTTTAAGAGAATTATTGAAAATAAGCAAAAATCTTTCAAAACTTGATTGTAACTCTTGGCTTCTACAAAAATCTGAAATAAAACCAAATAAAGCCGATAATCATATCATTATGATTAATAACAGTTTGTTGAAATGTGATAACAAATTTTTGAACCTATAATAAATCTTTGGCTTAATTTTGAAATAGCTCACATCAAAGAAAATCAGCACCCCATGCATAGTACATGGTAAAGTCGTAACTAATTGATTAAATAAATCTTTCTATCAGGTGTCAACAGAGCCTACTGCACGAATAACTTTGCCTGATTACTTATTTCACAATTAACTTCATGGAAATTTATAATGACAATAATATCACTTGGCTCAGAAACACTTAACTATGATTATTCAACTGACTCTGGATTAGTACCAGGGCTTACTTTTAGCAACGGTTCTAGTGATGCAGCATGGGTTTATGGAGCTGGTTATGGTGGTTTCGGGTCAACTAGCCGCATTAACATAACTTCCATTGGAGAATTTATTGATGCAAATGGTATTATTTTTAGTACAAAGCCAAAGTTACTTGTAACAAATGAATATGGAATTGACACAGTAGATAATAAAACATACTACATATTTCATATTATTGATCCAACTAGTCGTACTCATGGTGACGCTACGGATGGATTAACATATGAAGCATGGAAATGGACATTAGCTACTAATAATAAGCCAACAGGCACAGTAATCATCAACGACACCACGCCACAACAAAACCAAGTTTTGACAGTTTCCAATACCTTGGCTGATGTTGATGGTATGGGTGCAGTCAGCTACACATGGTTAGCTAATGGTGCAACAG
>CAJAVP010000109.1 GCA_903945375.1 uncultured Methylococcaceae bacterium
AGGGCGGATAAGCGAAGCGTCATCCGCCATAACCATGCCAGCTTACGTGAAATTCATCTCCCATCAAACACCATAATAAATTTTGGTGCATGACGCTAACGCTTATGCACCCTACGTAGTTTGTATGCGGGGTACGCGGTGATGATGAAATGGTGGGCAAACGATAAAGCTGTTTGCCCACCCTACCTGGCTTTCTCTCTAAATAAAGTGGGATTACGGCTGTACTTTTACAGAATTAATAATGGCCTGTCCCCTATTTATGAATTAGTCCTGTAGGGTGGGCAACGCTGTTCTGCCCACCATTTGATGATGAAATGGTGGGCAAATGTTTGCCCACCCTACCAGGCTTACCCGACTTTGTACGGAAATGAAGGGAGCCTCATTTGATTTTTCGTCGGCAAGACGGTATCTACCTGGCTAACCGAGCGAGGCACGGAAAGCTGAAAAATAAAACCGTATTATGCCCGCGCTCCGGTTGAGCGTAATGTTAGGCATTTTTCTGAAAATCAATCGAGTCTGACCCCATTGATTTTCCGCCTTGACCAAATTTCGGCTTGTACTTGGCGCATACCCTTATCGGTTTAAGGACAAGATCAAGGTATGCGGCATCGTTTTGTTTCAATGGGAAGACTCCTGATGATTTTTTATGAAATTAAGCGGAAATGCGTCCAATCTCCATTTTGACGGCTAACGCAAAGTTCAGCGGGCTGAGCGTAGCGAAGCTCCGCTGGAACGTTGAGTTAGATTTTCTTATGAACCGCCGCGCATTTTTTGCTCAATTGAGCGAAGCGTATTTTGTATTTCTCTCTCTTTCAACTCAGGATCAATATCTTGAATATACTCGATAGCTGAAAAATCATCACCGCGTCTTCTATTTTGCGGCGGTTCAAGAGCTTCAATAAGCAAAGCTTCAAGTGTTCCGACTAAACTAGCAAGTGACGTATTGAGGGCGGTTTCCCTAAGATTGCCTTCTTGGGTTACATCAAGGAGACCAAACCACGAAAAACGATTCCAGCGACTGCCTAAGCGGTCAATGGTGTGTTCATACATTCGCTTACCTAAAGGACGATCAATAGAACGCCCTACATATACTACAGTGTGGTGGTCGTAAAGAATGTAAATGCCTTTTTGTTTGCCAAAATCCACTGACTTGGAAAGTGCTTGTTGTTTGCCGTACATTTTTGTGTCTTTGCGCCACACAACAAGGTCACGTTGCCAATACATACCAAAAGAGTGAATAATTGAATCAGAAGTTTCTTCTTCTGGAGTTATAACGGTTTCCGCAGTTTTAGCAGTCGTGGAAACTATTGTTTCATCCTTAAGCGCAAAAATTCCCTTACCAATACGAACAAACGGCGATTTCTCACCATCGTGCTTGATGGATGCTGATATTTGAGCATTTACTGTTGCCGCTGGTGTTGCGCCATCAGTTTCGTAATAGCCTCGAGAAAGGATATATTCTGAAATTTCCGTGTAATGTAGGGGAGTACCAGACTCTTTAAGCACTTTTTTAATGGCTTCTCGCCAAGATTTTTCCAATAGTTTCTCCAAAAATCTAACGTAGAGCTAAGCCGACCGCTGGAGCGTAGCGGAAGCGGGTCGGCTTGAGCGCAATGTTAGGCATTTTTCTGCAAATCAATCGAGTCTGACCCCATTGATTTTCGTCCCTTTGACTGACTTGTTAGGCCTGACAGTAACCGCTAGAGCCAAACTACCACCGAACAGAGAACGATGGAGTCTGGCTATATTGATTCTCTGTGTTGTGCAGTTTGCAATACATATCAATTTTTGTTACTCATTGTCTATAGACCAATAAGTAACATGTCGTCATTATATCCACATATGAATATTCAGTTACTTTTTGGTCAAAATGTGCGGTTAGCCCGTGAAAAAAAAGGCTGGTCACAAGACCGTCTATCCGAGGAGTCAGACCTCCATCGAACTTATATTAGCGGTATTGAGCGCGGAGTAAGAAACCCCACCATTACGATAGTCCACAAACTGGCTTTAGCATTAGGTGTCACTGTGGCAGATTTATTCAAAAACCAAGAGCAAAAATGACCGTCTATTCCACAAAAAAACAACTGACTCAGATAGTCCATTATCTTACTGCTTACATGAGAATCCCTTACTTTCAAGACGACACCATACCTGGGAAAGTCATGGAAAAAATAATTTCGCTGGTTCGTGGGGGCGTACAACTTACCACCTACGATTATGTGGATGTTTGCATCAACGGAAAAGTTGGCTGGCAAGTAAAATCAACCAAACATGACACACCGCTAACTTGGAAGAGAGCAAAAATCGCCAACGCTGATGCGCTAATTAAAGAGTCTGAAAATGGAGACGCGGGTCTTAAGAGTTTGGGTGATGCCATTATAGATTTTTGCAATAGCCATGCCGATAAAAGCATTAAGCTTTATGAGTTAAGGGAGATTGGCTACTCAAGGCTCATTATGTTCGATGACAACACCGCCATTTATTTTGAGCGGCTTGTTTGTACAAAAGAAAATACCGAAATTTTTGATAAGGATAATTATATTTGGCATTGGTCAAAGCCCAAGAAAACGACCAAGAAAGAGCAGCTACCAGCTCTGCATGGTATCAACAAGATAACACAAAAAAAGGCCTTTGCGTGGCATGGCAAAGGAGAAAATCAACTTCACTTTAGCGGTGAAAAAGAGTGGTGGCCTCAGCTAAGCAAACCCGACCATTGTGGGGAGATTCATTACTCGGCAGATAGTCACGCTATCGCCTTTAAATTGCCTACAGAAAAAGTATCTTGGGATGCACTAACCTCTTTTTTGAACGCAGATAATTGATTTTTCATGTTTTGGATGATAGCTTGAGCCAGTAATGGTGGCACGGCGTTACCTAGTTGCCCTGCTTGATCCGTATAGCTGCCAACAAATTCAAAATCATCGGGGAAGCTCTGGATTCTCGCTACTTCCCTGATAGTGATTGTCCTAATGTCCTCAGGGTGTCCCCAACGACCTGAGCCTGGATGGAATACCCATCTTGTAATGGTGGGGGCGATCATATCTTTAGTTAATCGGCCATATGCACCACTGTATCCCCCTTTTGTTTGTAGATGCACTGGCAAATCTTTGTGGCCTTGCCCTGGAGCTATTGATGCAAGTCTTTGATATTGTTTGTCAGCAAGTTTACGTGCAATATGGTTTTTAACTGCTTGCTTGCTGCCACGCATTAATGCTTGATATTTCGTTTGTGGTTGGTTCGGATAGGGTGTCAGTTCAAGGCCTTGTCCATGCTCAACATTGGGTAAGTCGCCAATAGCATCCCAAACAGAAACATGTGCGGGCTGAGAAAAAAGGTCAATCGTTTTATTGCCACTTTTTTCAATAGCATTATGAGTTGGTGTGGGAGTCTTAAACTTAATACCATACCGATTTGCCATAAAAAAAGCCCTTCTCCTTCTCTGCGGCACGCCAAAGTCTGCTGAATTTAAGACTGCGGCAGTGACGGTGTAGCCTTCTTCTTGCAATCTGTTGATAATCTCTTGTGAATAGGCTTCTTCAAAGCCGTTTTTCATTTCCGCAACATTTTCTATCAACACCATCTTTGGCTGAAGAACCTCGCAGTAATCGAGAAAGGATTTAACAAGCAGATTTTTTGGATCTTCCAAATACCTGTACTTTCGAGGGACATTTTTAGAGAATCCCTGACAGGGAGGGCCACCGACCAAAATATCAAGCTCACCGGGCACGATGCCAACTATTTGCATAAATTCTTTTGGGGGGATAGATGTAATGTCCGTGTTCAACGCTTTCGCATAAGGGAAATTGTGCTTGAAACTAGCGAGATATTTTTTCTCAATATCAATACCGGCGACTATTTCAAAACCTGCCTTTTTTAGACCCACGGAAATACCACCGCAACCGCAGAATAAATCTATAGCTTTGGATTTTATTGAAAACACCATTTTGAAACCCCTACAATGCAGATATTTGTGACTTATCGTATACAAAACATTGTAGTTTGGCAAGCCGTAAATGGCGGATTGTCGCTTTGAACTAACTGTTAGGCACTAATAACGCAGGAGAAATTAGTATGTTTACATTTAATGAACATGAAGAAAACGGGAAAAAACTGCAACAAATTTATGATTATGTTTTGGAATTATCAATACGCACTGCCAATAAATACGGTCTCAATGATGTTGTAACGAAGAAAGCCAATGACGCATACAAAGCCATTAGTGGCTTGAAAAGCGCACTGGATGACAAGGTATGTTCAGAACATCCAAATAAGCCAGACCATGAAGTGATAAACGTTTATTATCGAAATGGAAAAAATAAGGATGCCGCCTAACACCAAGTTAAGGCGGCGGCACGAACGCTTGTAGATAACACGCGCGTATCAGAGCCGCTCGCCTTAAACGCCCTGTTGGGCTATTCCCTATCGTTCATCCATTTTTCTGAATTACTCCATCTATCAGGATCATAGTATTTCGGAGCTTGAACAGATTTTTCAACACCATCACTAAGATAGCTAATGTCTCGACCCCAAACAACGGGGCTATTTAGCCATTTTTTTACATTAGCATCTTTTTCAATATTTACTAATCGATAATTTACTTTCATGGCATTACGATTAATAAAATTAGTATTCAAATTACTATTCTGTAAAATCACATCCACACCACTATGGTCATCTTCTCCAGAGATTTCAAACCCATATAAACCTACATCAGTAATACCTTTTGTAAAATAACTAGGGTGTCCTCCTTTTCCAATATACACAATTGGATGATTACCTATTTTACTGACATTTTGCCAATTTTTCGTTTCTCCACCTTTATAACTAGCTAGTCGCACATGCGCTGATACACTTGCACGTTTTGGGTTTTGATACTCATCAAGCTCAATTATCATACCTTCCCAATCCCCTTCATGATAACCGATGATATTTCCACCATTACCATCATTCCATTGATTAATTAAATAGAAAAAATGATATTGCAGATATTTTTTTCCATTTTGGTTTAAAACTCTACCATAAACGACTTTTTCATTTGCATTCATCAATTCATATGGTCTATAAAATAGCTCATCGGGTAATAAGTTTCCATTATCATAAAAAAACTCGATTGTATCTTTTCCTGAACCCTCATAAGAAGTATGATTCAGAATATCCAAGTAAAACGTTTCTTTAGTATTTGTTAAAATTGTTGGAAACTTATTCAAAGATATTTTTGATTTAGAAATATCAAAATAATCCCCGTAACTTACCCATCCAGCTTGTCCTATCATACTAGGTAGCGCATTACCATATTTTTTAGCTATATCTCCAGAAAATTTGCTCATATACAAAACAGAATGATCGATAAATACATCTATACCAGATGGTAAATAATCATCTTTATGAAAAGACATAACTGGTGAGAATTTTGATAAAAGGGAGTTATCGGTGCTTGAAACATTATAAAGTGATGTACCTAAATTCAAGCCTACTGGAACATCGGCTTGACCACTGGTATTGTAACCCCAAGCTACTACCGTACCGTCTGATTTAAGTGCTAACGAGTGATGTGTACCTGTAGCTACTGCTACGACATTAGCCAATCCTGCGGGAATAGTTGTCTGTCCATAAGTATTATCCCCCCACGCTATTACCGTGCCATCTGACTTAAGTGCTAATGAATGATTATAACTAGTCGATATTGCTACAACATTAGCCAAGCCAGCGGGAACACTACCCCCACCCCAAACAACAACTGTACCATCCGCTTTAAGAGCTAATGAATAAAAAGCACCGGCTGATACTGCTATGACATTACTCAACCCTATAGGAATATTAAGTTGCCCGTAAGTATTATCTCCCCAAGCCACAACAGTGCCATCGGATTTTAACGCAAGTGTATGCCAATGTCCTGCTGCTACAGCTACAACGTTATTTAGTCCAGTAGGTACACTAATCGGAACGTATTGATAACCACTACGACCCCAAGCTACAACTGTACCGTCTGATTTAATCGCAAGTGATTGAACATTTCCAGCAGCCACAGCTACAACATTAGTCAATCCTGCTGGCACACTAGTTTGACCGTAAGTATTATCTCCCCAAGATACCACTGAACCATTAGATTTCAGTGCTAACCCATGATAAACACCAGCCGCTATTGCTTTTACGTCATTTAATCCTGATGGAGACATCTTAAAACCCCAATCCACTACCGCACCATCCGATTTAAGTCCAATTGAGTGCCAATCACCTGCTGAAATCATTGGTCTAACGACTGCCAATACGTTAGTGGTAAACGCAAGCATAAAAAAAACATAAAAATACGATAAAACAACTAGAAGTTTTTTAAAAGGATTATTCATAATTAAAAATCTCTGTCTATTTAAGACACTAGCCTATTGAATAGTAGGGAAAATGAAAAAGCCCAACGCAAAGTTCAGCGTAGCGAAGCTCCGCTGGAACGTTGAGTTAGACGAGGGCGTTGGCATAGGCGAGGACTACAGAAGCTCTGCGATACTCACCACAAACCAACGAGGCAAACCTCAAAGCCAAACTACCAGACTACCGCCACCGAACCCACAGCAGACAACCCCACCACAAAGCACGGGAGCAAACACTCACAGCTACAGAAGAAAGTCCCGAAGCTACCAAGCAACGCAGACAGCCAAAACAGCCAGCTTGCTAGCCCTTGTCTAACGTAAAGCTAACCGGGCGCGGCACGGGAAGCTGAAAATCAAAGCCGCATTATAACCGCGCTCCGGTTGAGCGCAATGTTAGGCGTTTAATTTTACTCTGACCCCAATTATTCTGTTGGTTTCAAATCGATACCTTCAAGGTCTTGCTCAATATTTTTTCCAGAACATTTGACGGTAGCTTCCATTTTGTTGTTAATTACAACATTTACCCCAGCCTCGATGGCGTGTTCATCGGTAAGCCTGTCAGCACCCCAGAAAACGTTGTAGGTTGTGTTACCTTTAGGAATGTCGACAGCGTATGACATGTATCGTCCCATGCCTGCCCATTGGCTTGTTGACGCTTGCTTACGCGGAATCTTAACTATAATTTCTGGCTTTCCCTGCGGCTTGCCAAACGAATACTCAATGGTTTTTCCTGCATCGCAAACTTCGATTTGCTTTCCCTTTGCGGTCATGCAGAAAAAGACTGTCTTGCTACCGCCCTCACATTTGGCGTATGAGCTTGACGCAAACAGTACGGCTGCTATGGTGGGAATTATTGCAATAAATTTCATATCCATCTCCTTTTGCTGGGATTGCCTAACTACAATTAGACATCCTAATGGACGCAAAACATTGCGTCAAACAGCCGCCTAAAAATTTATAAAATATAAAATCAACTGCTAATTCAAACACATAAAATAATTTAGCGTCACCTAATAAAAACCCAAACCCATATCAAAAAACCCCCTCCCAAACCAACAATAAACAATGTCAATTCAGAAGAGGATTTTTGGTTTTGTACTTAACCGCCGAAATCGTCCAACATGATGTTTTCCGGTTCGACTCCGTTATCTAATAACATTTTGATAACGGCTGTGTTCATCATTGGTGGCCCGCACATGTAGAATTCGCAATCTTCAGGGGCGGGGTGGTTTTTGATGTATTGCTCAAATAACACGTTGTGGATGAAGCCGGTGTAGCCTTCCCAGTTGTCATCGGGTAAGGGGTCGGACAAGGCCACGTGCCATTCAAAGTTGTCATTTTCCCGCGCCAGCATATCGAAATCTTCGACATAGAACATTTCGCGTTTGCTCCGTGCGCCATACCAGAAGCTCATTTTGCGTTTGGATTTTAAACGGCGCAATTGGTCGAAAATGTGTGAGCGCATCGGTGCCATACCTGCACCACCGCCGACAAATACCATTTCTGCATCGGTGTCTTTGGCGAAAAATTCACCATAAGGCCCTGATACGATACATTTATCGCCGGGTTTTAGGCTGAAAATATACGAGGACATGATGCCGGGTGGAACGTCTTCAGGCGCACGTGGCGGAGGTGTAGCAATCCGCACGTTGAGCATAATTTCGCGCTCTTCAGGATAGGATGCCATTGAGTAAGCACGCAAGGTGGGCTCTTTGACATCGGAGACATAACGCCACAAATTGAATTTGTCCCAATCGTCACGGAAACGTTCAGCGACATCAAAATCACTGTATTTGGCAACGTGTTCTGGACATTCAATTTGGATGTAACCACCGGCGCGATAGTTAATCGCTTCGCCTTCGGGCAATTCCAACACCAATTCTTTGATGAAAGTTGCCACGTTGTCGTTGGATTTAACGGTACATTCCCATTTTTTTACGCCAAATACGCTGTCTTCGACTTCGATGCTCATGTTGTGTTTGACAGACACTTGGCACGACAGACGCTCGCCTTCTGCCGCTTCACGTTTAGTGATGTGGCTTAATTCGGTTGCCAAAATTTCACCGCCACCGGAATGGACTTTGACTTTACATTGTCCACACGTGCCGCCGCCGCCACAGGCTGAAGAGACGAACAGGCCATTATCTGCCAACGCGGTCAATAATTTTGAACCGGCAGGGACATGGATTTTTTTCTCCTCGTTAATGAGGATTTCTACATCACCTTCTGCGACCAGTTTGCTTTTCGCGCCGATAATCACAAAGACCAGCGCGATAACAATGCCCGTAAAAAGTATGATTCCTAAGAGAATTTCTAGCATCTCGCACCCTTTTTAAAGTTGGATTCCTGAGAAAGCCATGAAGCCAAGCGACATCAGACCCGCAGTTATAAAGGTGATTCCCAGACCCTGTAAGCCAGCAGGTATATCACTGTATTTGAGTTTTTCACGCACACCCGCCATGACGGTAATCGCTAATGCCCAGCCAAAGCCACTGCCTACGCCGTAGACGGTGCTTTCTGCTAGGTTGTAGTCGCGTTCGATCATGAACAAGCTACCGGCCAAAATCGCGCAGTTTACGGTAATCAGCGGTAAGAAAATACCCAGCGCGTGGTATAAGGCAGGGAAGAATTTGTCCAAAATCATTTCCAAAATTTGTACGAGCGCGGCGATCATGCCGATACAGCTCAACAATGCTAAGAAACTCAAATCCACACCGGTAATGCCCAACCATGCTAACGCATCTTCTTTTAACAGGGCATGATAGATGATGTTGTTAGCCGGTACGGTGATCACTTGTACAATCATGACCGCAATACCTAAACCCATCGCGGTGGAGATTTTTTTGGAAACGGCGATAAAGGTACACATGCCCAAAAAGAAGGACAGTGCTAGGTTTTCAATGAAAACCGCTTTAATGAATAGACTGATATACGCTTCCATTAGTGATGTCCTCCTTCACCATGAGCAATTGACATGATTTTGTACTCGACGCTTTCACGTTGTACAGGTTTCCACTCGCGCACCGCCCAAATCAACAAACCGATGATAAAAAACGCACTCGGTGGCAAGAGCATCAAGCCGTTGGGATCATACCAGCCGCCGTCTTTGGTTAATTGAAAGACTTCGATGCCCAACAATTTACCAGAGCCCAGCAATTCGCGGATAAACGAGACGGTAATCAGGATTAAGCTGTAACCTAAGCCGTTACCAATCCCGTCCATGAAACTTTCCAAGGGTGGATTTTTCATGGCATAACCTTCAGCACGTCCCATAACGATACAGTTGGTAATAATCAATCCCACGAATACCGATAATTGTTTACTGATGTCATAAGCAAAAGCTTTCAGGATTTGATCTACCACGATAACCAAGGAAGCAATAATCGTCATTTGTACAATGATACGAATGCTGCCGGGGATGTGGTTACGAATGGCACTAATCGCGGCACTGGAAAATGCCGTGACTAAGGTTAATGCCAACGCCATAATCAATGACGTAGACATTTGCGAGGTGACCGCCAAGGCAGAACAGATACCCAATACTTGTAAGGTGATGGGGTTGTTATTGACTAAGGGGTCAACTAATACTTTTTTGGTTTCTTCATTTAATACGGCACTCATGATACGCCTCCGTTACCCGTCCTTACTTTATTCAAATACAGTGCAAAGCCTTCTTGACTCATCCAATAACGGATTAGATTGGTTACGCCTGTACTGGTTAAACTCGCACCGGCAAGACCGTCCACTTGATATTGTGAACCTGGCTTGCTGTTATCAACCACGCCTTTAATCAGACTCAGTGCAGGCTCGCCTTTATCGGCTTCAGCAATCAAGCCTTTTTCTGAAGAGGCCACATCGGATTCGGCATAGACTTTTTTGCCTTTCCATAAGGCACGCCAGTTAGGATTAACGACTTCACCACCCAGCCCCGGAGTTTCTGCTTGATCGTAGAAGTTGATGCTTTGTACCGTTTGACCATCGGGTTCTAAAGATAAGAAACCGTACAGCGTTGACCATAAGCCATAGCCGTTAACGGGCAAAATGATAGATTTAATAGCTCCGCCCTCTTTAACCAAAAAAACTTTGGCATATTTAGCTTTGATACGAATATGAGC
Source organism: uncultured Methylococcaceae bacterium (assembly GCA_903945375.1). Taxonomy (GTDB): domain Bacteria; phylum Pseudomonadota; class Gammaproteobacteria; order Methylococcales; family Methylomonadaceae; genus Methylovulum. Next base: position 10,481 of record CAJAVP010000109.1, read on the forward strand.
AATGTCTTTTTCTTTAGGAATCGTGATATTTTGAGCAGGGTCTTTAGCGGCTTTGCGTTGATCGAACTCAGCCACATTAACGCTATCAACATAATCACCGGTTGCCAAATCAACGATTTTAGGCTCAATTTTTTCCGCAAAGGCTGTATCAATATTACTGCCCTCTTCCAACAAACCGGCAACATCGAGGATATTCTTTTTCATATCCAATTCTTTGTTGTTAACTTGTAAAGGTTTTAAGGCAACAGCGGCAAATGAAACTAAAACCGCACACACTAAACATAGGGATACCGCAATCGCGATGGTTTTTTCTAAGCTATCATTGCCTAAGGCCAATACTTTTTCAGCATAGGCTTTAGCTTTTAGATAGTTATCGTTCTTTTCAAGGGCAGCACACAATCCTGCTAGGTGCTGACATTGCTTTTTTTCATTAGGCATGACGTTTTATCCTTCTTCTAATATTGGCCTGAATGACAAAGTAGTCGATGATCGGAGCGAACATATTGGAGAATAAAATCGCCAACATAATCCCTTCTGGGAACGCCGGATTGACTACCCGAATTAAAACCGTCATAACACCCACTAAGACACCGAAAATCCAGCGACCCGTGTTGGTCATTGCCGCACTCACGGGGTCGGTTGCCATGAACACCATACCGAATGCGAAACCACCTAAGGTTAAATGCCAGTACCACGGTAAGGCAAACATTGGGTTGGTATCACTGCCAATGGTATTAAACAACACGGAGCTTGCCACCATGCCCAAAAATACGCCTGCCATAATGCGATATGACGCAACGCGGGTATACAGCAAAAACGCGGCACCGATGAGAATTGCTAAGGTTGAGGTCTCGCCCAAACAGCCTGGCTCAAAACCAAAGAACGTTTGTGCCCAGCTATAATGCGCGGCATAAACAGCCTCTAAGCCACCATTAGCCGCTATGCCTAAAGGCGTTGCCGCCGTAAAGCCATCAACCACCACCCAAACTGAATCGCCAGTAATCGACGCGGGATAAGCGAAATATAAAAACGCGCGTCCGCTTAAGGCTGGGTTTAAAAAGTTTTTACCCGTTCCGCCAAACACTTCTTTACCAATCACGATACCAAAGGAGATACCCAACGCGACTTGCCATAATGGCATATCGGGCGGCATGATTAAGGTGTAAAGCATAGATGAAACCAAAAAGCCTTCGTTGACTTCATGACCACGCACCGTGGCAAACAAGACTTCCCAAATACCGCCTATGGCTAAGGTGGTGATATAAATAGGGAAAAAATACAATGCGCCATGAACGAGGTTCGATAATGGATTCATGGGGTTATACCCAAATACCATCATCGGGATGCTGCGCCAGTTATCGGCTTTATCCAATCCCAATGCTTCCATTGCCAAATTGGCTTGATAACCGGTGTTGTACATCGCCATCAATACGCAAAACAAGGTGGCAATCACCACAAAAGTCATGGTTCGTTTCAGGTCATTGCCATCACGAACATGCGTAGCACCGCGAGTTACATCAGCGGGGGTGTAAATGAACGTATCCACCATCTCATAAAGACCGTAATACTTCTCAAATTTGCCGCCTTTCGTAAAGTGCGGCTCTATACCATCTAAAAATTTTCTGGCCGACATTATCCTTCCTTCTCAATTTTAGTTAAATTTGCTCTCAGCACCGGACCGAAATCATGTTTACCTGGGTCAACAAACGTAAATAAGGCGACATCTTCCTCATCAAGCTCCAAACAGCCCAATAATTGCGCCTGATCGCTGTCACCTACCACCAAGGATTTTAATAAAGGGGTTGGTAAAATATCCATCGGCATGACAGTTTCATAAATACCCACCGGTACAATGGCACGGTTACTGCCGTTTTTGTCCGTTGTTAATGGGAATTTGCGACCTGATTTACGGTCACGGCTAGACAAATAAACATCCAATGCGGAATATTTATCTTTACCTGGCACAATCCAGCCGAAAAACTCACGCGCCCGACCTTCTTGTAAAACTGAGAGTTGATTATTGAAAGCACCTAAGAAAGCCGCCCAATCCGCAGCTTGATGACCATATAAAATCGAGCCAGAAATAACGCGACTTTCCACATCATCTGCTAATTCACCGGCAACTAAATCATCCGTATTAGCCCCTACACGAGTACGCACCAATCTTGGATTTTTTGCCGTAGGGCCTGCTAAAGCAACGACTCTTTCAACATTCAAGCGACCGGTGGTAAACAACGCACCGATTGCCATGACAGCTTGATAATCCAAATACCAAACAAATTTGTCGATATTGACCGGATCAATAAAATGAATGTGTGTGCTAGGTAAACCGGCAGGATGTGGCCCTGCAAATTCAGCCACTTGCACAGCTGCATTGCCGACAGCAAGCTCTGCACCGAGCGCTTTACAAACATAGGTTTTACCGTCGGTTAATTTTGAGATGACCGTTAAGCCATTGACAAAATCACTCGCACGTTCTTTGATAATGACAGAAGGATCAGCCGCCAATGGATTGCTATCTATTGCCGTGACAAAAATTGAACTGGGTTTGCTATCAACCGCTGGTGTTTTGCCATAAGGACGAGTCCGTAAGCTAGTCCATAAGCCTGAGGATTGCAGGTTGTCTTTGACTTGCTCTGCACTCAAATTGCTAAGTTCTGATTCAGGATATTGTTGAAATGACACCTCATCGGCACCATTCAATTCAATAACCACGGATTGTAAAACGCGCTTTGCTCCACGATTGATTGATTTAACAACACCAGCCCCTGGTGATGTAAAGTTGACCCCCGGATTTTTCTTGTCACTGAAAAGAATCTGGCCTAATTTGACCTTATCCCCTTCACTAACCATCATCGTAGGCTTCATGCCTACAAAATCCATTCCTAAAATCGCAACCGAATTAACCGGATTGCCATTTTCAATAACTTGTTTGGGCTCTCCCGTAATGGGTAGATCCAAACCCTTTTTAATAGTAAATTGCATAGTTGAAGCCTACTCTCCCACAAGTTGCGGCGATACCATCCCCCATAATTAAAGTTAGCTAAAATCAAGGGGCGCATTAAGACGTAAAACGCCCGCATTACATCATAAAAACGTTATTTCCTCAACTTTACAAAATTTGTCTCGCATTCCAGTCGGGCAGTCAACAAGGTTTCACTTTTTGTGAAAGCACCTTCCGTAACAGGTTACAATTCAACCCAAACTTTTAATAATCGTGTAGTCTGACCTGTCACTAAACGATTTTGCATCCTTAATATTAGGCTACACCGCTCATGGGTATTCTCAAAAAACTGGCCTCGCAAACGGCTATTTATGGTCTAAGCAGCATTTTTGGTCGCTTCCTTAACTATCTATTAGTCCCACTTTACACTTACCATTTTTCTGCTGAAGAATATGGGGTTGTCTCTGAATTTTATGCCTATGCGGGTTTTTTCTCGGTACTCTTACTGTGTGGTTTTGAGACGGGCTACTTCCGTTTTAGAGATAAAGAAAATCCCAAAAGAGACCGCGCGTACTCAACGGCTTTAATTTTTATCGTGACACTCAACCTGTTATTTTTACTCAGCATCGGCTTACTTAATAACGCCTTATCCGCCGCCTTACATTACGCACAACATCCTGAATATGTACTATTTTTTACCCTCATATTAAGCTTAGATGCCATTTCCGCCATTCCTTTTGCACGTTTACGCGCAGAGCATCAAGCGTTTCGATTTGCCGGTATCAAGTTGATTGAAATACTCGTTACCGTTTCTTTAAGCCTATTTTTTATTGCCTATTGCCCTACCCTTTATCAACAAAATCCGCAATCACCGCTGCTGTATTTTTATCGACCCGAGATTGGCTTAGGTTATGTGTTTATTGCCAATGTGTCCGCCAGTATCATTAAATTTTTGCTATTAAGTCCACAATTGCGCGGTATCGCTTGGGGGTTTGATCGGACGGTTTTTATCCGCTTGTTGCGTTACTCCGCGCCAATGGCGGTCGTTGGCTTTGCGGGGATTATTAACGAAATGCTCGATCGGAGCTTGCTGAAATACTTGCTGCCTTATGACGAGCAAACCAATATGCAGCTACTGGGTATTTACAGCGCCTGTTATAAGCTGTCTATTTTAATGTCGCTATTTATTCAGGCTTTTCGTTATGCGGCTGAACCTTTTTTCTTTTCTTATGCAGATAAATCAGATGCACGGCAAATTTATGCCGATGTGCTGAAATATTTTGTGATTTTTTGTGTCGCCATTTTTTTGATCGTCACCTTATACCTAGACTTTTTTAAATATTTTGTCGGTGAGGCGTTCCGCCCTGGTTTAAATGCCGTGCCGATTTTATTACTGGCAAACTTATGTCTTGGTGTTTACGTTAATTTATCCATTTGGTACAAACTGACCGACAAGACCTTAATCGGCGCGTATATTTCTATGGCAGGCGCGTTATTGACGATTCTGTTGAATGTTTGGTGGATTCCACACTTTGGTTACATCGGCTCCGCGTGGGCGACACTGGTCTGTTATGGCACGATGGCCGTAGTCTCTTATGCGCTCGGACAATATTTTTATCCGGTCGCTTACGAGGTTAAAAAAATCGCGCTGTATATTCTGTTGGGCATCAGTTTATATGGCATAAAAATAGGCAGTGCGGATTACGCCAGCCAACCCGCCGGTTTGTTAGCCACCGAATTATTCTTAATTTATCTCTTAACAACAGCCTTGTTGGAACGGCAGTTATGGCGTAAACGTCCCTAAATCCAACGCTGCCTTGTCAATTTGCTCGGCAAAAAATGCGAAATCGGCTTGCGGCGTATAAGGCATGACACCCAACAGCGGAATGGGTAACGCAGCCGTAATCGTGTGTATGTTTTCCTCGCGGTTTAACATCGTTGCATCCACACATTGCGCCAGCCAGCCCGCACACACCAAACCGGATTGCGCCACAGCCTGAAAGCTTAATTTGGCATGATTAATACAACCCAAACGAATAGCGACCACGATGATGACCGGCAACGCCAGTTTTTTTGCCAAGTCACTGTTATCTTGCTGGTTATTGATAGGTGAATACCAGCCGCCCGCACCTTCAACCAACACAACATCAGCCTGCGCTTGTAATTTTTTAAAACAATCGAAAACGACATTCAGCTCGACCGGATGCTGTTTACCGGCAATATGCGGCGAAACGGCCTGCTCGTAAACATAAGGATTAATCAGCTCATAAGCCACCTGACAAGAACTGTGCTGTTGCAGTAATAAGGCATCCGCATTGTGTAATTGCCCATGACGCCATGTGGCACCAGCCGCCACCGGCTTCATGCCCAACACCGTTTTGCCCTGTTGTTTAACATAGTGCATTAACGATACGGTTGCCCAGGTTTTGCCCACATCAGTATCCGTACCTGTTATAAAATAACCCGCACTCATCGTTTTGCCGTAATAATAAGGACATCATAAGTCGCCATAATGCCCTCAGCACAGGCGGCTTCATACGCGGCAATCATCTTTTGCAGAGCCGATTTAGAAGTCAGTTGCCGATTGCGACCCACTAAAGCGTTATTTGCCCCCAGACGTTTCAATTCGTGCATTAAAGCCAGCACTGAGTCATAAGAGCGTTGATAGCTTTGCGTCGTCAAACTAATTTCACCAAAGCCGGTGCGCTGTAAACTCTCGACGAGCCGTGACGCGGAAAAAAACTCATTGACATGACTATACGCATCCACCGTTGCCCAAGCATTTTTTAGCTCGCACAAGGTGCTTTCACCAAAGCTTGAGAATAACAATTGTCCATCCGGTTTTAAAACCCTACGAATATCTGAAAAGACGACCTCAGGACGACGACACCACTGCAAAGCCAGATTAGAGACAACCGTTGAAACACACTGCGAACGAAATGGCAAAGCTTCCGCATCGGCACACACATAAGACACGCGCTCTGCTTGCGCTAGTTTCAACTTCGCCGTGTACAGCATTGGCAAGGCAATATCTAAGGCGATCAATTCCGCACTTGAGCGAGCAAGTAATTCGCCCGTTAAAAAACCTGTGCCACAGCCAATATCCAAAATATTGCCTTGCCAACTGCCAATGTCTCTATCCGCCAGCAACGCCTGTCCAACTTGGCGTTGTAACTGTGCAACGGAATCGTAACTCAGCGACGCCGTTGAGAAGGCTTGCCGTAAACGTGATTTATCGAGCTGCTGTTTCATTGTTTCTCGATAAAATCAGTAATCAACGCAAGCGTTATCTCGCTATGCGATAAAAACGGCGCATGTGCCGCTTGCTCAATACAATATAGCTGTAATCGAGGTTGTAATTGCTGCATGGCAGTCGCTACGGTCTTAGGAACCAGCGTGTCTCGGCCACCCAATAAGACCAATAGCGGTTTATCAGTTTTAGCGAGCGCGGTTCTTAAGTCCGCGTGTTTTAAAATGGCTAAACCACCCTGCAAACTTGCCGCATCCGGTGCGGCGCATTCTGATGCTGCCATTTTTAAGGATTTAGCCAATTGTTTGGTATCGGTCAAGCCTTGTACTTGCAAGAGTAAAAATCGCAATAAAGTCGCTGTGCCATTTTCCGTCAATTGCCTCGCAAATTGCTCTAATAAGCCAACCGGCATACCCGGCCAAACAATCCGCTCCTGCTCCATTTGTTGTGTAAAACAGGGATTACCCGCCATTAAAATCAGCGCATCCAAACGCTCAGGATAACGTTGAGCGACGTCCAGCGCGACACTCGCCCCTAACGACCAACCTAACCAACAATACTGTTCCTCTGGCAATGCCGCGACAATGGCATCCGTAATCGTTGTTAAATTAAAAGGCGTAACAGGATCGCTGCGTCCGTGTCCGGGCAAATCGATACACGTCACTTGATAGTGTTGTGCCAATTGTTGGGCAAAATCACGCCAGATACCGCTGTGCATTGCCCAGCCGTGAACTAAAACAATGCGCCGACCTGAACCGAAGGTGTGTTGATGAATATTTATCAAGGAATGAAGGCTAGTAAATTGATGTATCGAAAAAATAGGCTTTAGCTAAGGCATCGAGTAGCGCATCAATGTGCACCTCGTCGTGTAAAGCCGAAAAAGTAACCCGCAACCGCGCACTGCCTTGCGGCACCGTGGGGGGGCGAATAGCACTGACTAAAAAACCGGCATTAAGCAAAGCGGCACTGATGGCGAGTGCTTTTTTGCTATCACCGATCAGTATCGGTTGAATGGGCGATTGCGAAGGCAATAAAGCCAATCCCAATTGCTCCGCACCCGCTCGAAAACGCGCAATCAGCATGGTCAGTTTGTCGCGTCGCCAAGACTCGGCACGAACCAATTTCAGACTGGTGCGCGTCGCCTCCGCTAATGCAGGTGGCAATGCGGTGGTGTAAATATACGTTCTGGCTTTTTGGATTAAGGTTTCAATTAACACATCTGACCCCGCCACAAACGCCCCAAACGTGCCAATCGCCTTCCCCAACGTTCCCATGAGTACCGGCACCTCGGTTTGAGACAAGCCATACAATTCAAGCAAACCACCGCCCTGCCCGCCAAGCACACCCAAACCGTGTGCATCATCGACCATCAACCAGGCATTTTGTTGTTTAGCCACGACGGCTAACGGCGACAAGGGTGCAAAATCGCCATCCATACTAAAAACACCATCAGTGACAATGAGCTTATGACCGGTTCCTTTGTGCAAACGCCGTTCAAGATCGGACACATCGGCATGTGCGTAACGCGAAAATCGTGCGCCAGATAGCAAACCACCATCCAATAACGAGGCATGATTTAATCTATCTTCAAACACCGCATCGCCACGTCCCAACAAGGCCGTTATCACACCTAAATTTGCTTGATATCCAGTTGAAAATAAGAGCGCTCGATCGCGTCCGGTAAAATCCGCCAGCTCTTCTTCTAAGGCATGATGCGCGATACTGTGTCCACAAATTAAATGCGCGGAACCACTGCCCAGCCCATAATCATCGACAGCACACTTAAAAGTGTGCGTCACATCAGGATGATTGGCTAAACCCAGATAGTCATTACTACAAAAATTCAGCACCGATTGACCATCAATTTGCACTCGAATCGCTTGTGGTGTCTCCAGCACACGACGCGAGCGATAGAGATGCTGCGCCGCTAAGTGCTGTAACTGCTGACTTAAATGTGAAAATGGCATGGCTTAATCGATGACTTCGCTCGTACGTACGGGATTATTTAAGCCTGCGCGTAACTTGAGCCACCCGAATGCAAACCCAACCGTGCAAACAAAGTTAAATCATGATGCGTCATAGGGTTATCCGTAGTTAATAATTTATCGCCGTAAAAAATGGAGTTCGCACCGGCGAGAAAGCATAAAGCCTGCATTTCATCACTCATTTCATTACGACCGGCAGACAAGCGGACACGCGAGCGGGGCATCATGATTCTAGCCACCGCAATCGTGCGGATGAAAACTAACGGGTCTAAAGGCTCCGTTCCCATCAATGGCGTACCTTCGACTTGAACCAACATATTAATCGGCACACTTTCCGGATGCTGTGGCAAATTAGCCAGTTGTAACAATAAATTAGCGCGATCAACCGCACTTTCGCCCATGCCGACAATGCCCCCGCAACAGACATTAATACCGGCATCTCGCACTCGCGCTAAGGTGTCTAAGCGATCCTGATAAGTGCGCGTTGTGATAACTTCTGAATAATAATCTTCGGAGGTGTCCAAATTATGGTTGTAATAATCTAGGCCACCTTCTTTTAATCGCTGGGTCTGTGTCTCCGTCAACATACCCAAGGTCACACAGGTTTCCATGCCCAAGGCCTTAACGCCTTGCACCATCGCCACAACGCGATCAATATCACGGTCTTTGGGTTGTCGCCACGCTGCGCCCATGCAAAACCGTGAAGCCCCTTGATCTTTTGCCTGTTTTGCAGCGGCAATCACCTGCTCAATCGGCATTAAGGCTTCGGGCGTTAACCCCGAGTCATAGCGAGCACTTTGAGGGCAATAACCACAATCTTCAGAGCATGAGCCGGTTTTAATACTCAGCAGACTGCTGATTTGCACTTCATTGGGATCAAAATTCTCACGGTGCAGCGTTTGCGCGGTAAACATAAGATCATTAAACGGCAGTTCAAATAAGGCTTGAACTTCAGGCAATTGCCAATCGTGGCGTAATACAGACATTCGGGAATCCTCCAGCTATGGTAAAGTTTAGGCGTGACTCACCACGCTTATCAACCTAATTTTAGAAATATGGGTAACAACTGGCTTAATATTATACAGGATTACCTGCTTCCGCCTACTTGTGTCTTTTGCGGTAATGCCGGTTATTTGCAGCGCGATTTGTGTCAGCCTTGTTTACAGCAATTGCCGCTCAACCAACCGAGCTGTTTTCAATGTGGCGCACGCCTCAACACGGCAGATTTGGTGGGCATTCCTTGTGGACATTGCCTTAATCAACCACCGGCTTTTGATCACACGCTTGCACCGTTTATTTACCACGATGCCATCCGGCATTTAATCACGGGCTTAAAATTTCGAGCCGACTACAAAAATGCCCGCTTATTAGGGCAATTATTAGCGCATCATGTCCAGCAATCGACCATCGACAAACCACAACTTATTTTACCCATACCGCTTCATCGTTCACGTTACCGAGAACGGGGGTTTAACCAAGCACTAGAAATTGCAAGAACCGTCGGTCAGGCATTACAACTACCCATCGATTTAAGCAGTTGCCAACGTCAACGCGATACCCCCCACCAAACCGGCTTAAGCGCCAAAGAGCGTCGAAAAAACTTAAAAAATGCCTTTCGATTGACGCAAGCCATTAAAGCCGATCATCTTGTTTTGTTAGATGATGTAATGACAACCGGCACAACGGTCAATGAATTGGCGAGGGTGTTAAAAAAAGCAGGGACGCGCCGTGTTGATGTCTGGGTGTGTGCGCGGACGTAATCAGATTAAACCGTGCACCGTGGGTCGGCAGGCTGTTTTACTGATTTTTTTGATCACCGCCGCTATTGACGTTTATTTGGCATTTTATTGCGGGATTTAGGTGTATGAAAAACCTTACAGGAATATACGGGAAACCTTACATGATTTAACGTAGATAGCTGCTATATAAAGATGAAAATTAAGAGCAGACTAACCGTTAAGATTAATTATGGTTGATAGCTAAAGTTTCCCGGTTGCTAAAAGCTCTTAATATGACGACTTAGGGAGGGATAACTTATATTTTTACGGATCAATCACACGTCAAAGCCGACTATTTTTCATGCCAGGTGTGGAAATCCAATCGTGGATTCAACTCCGAAGTGCAATCCTAGGTATCATGCGGCCTCTTGCACTGTTTCAGCAAAAAACACTGCATGAGGTGTTTTGTAGTTAAGTGTTTTTCGTGGACGATGGTTAAGCTTGTGCATCACCGCCTCAACGTC
>CAJAVP010000110.1 GCA_903945375.1 uncultured Methylococcaceae bacterium
AAAGAATCGTGATGAGCTAAGTAGTTCAGAGTATTCAGCGCATTTTTTTGTTCAGTCAGGTCAGAAAATATCGATACATATCGATATACCTGACCGATTTCATCACGCAGTGCATGAATGCACAAAAATTGCAAAAACTCCTGTCCATTTTTTCGTCGACTCCATAATTCCCCTTGCCAACAGTCGGTATTGTGTAGCTTTTGCCAGATGATTTGAGAAAAATCATCTGATTGGCGATTAGATTTCAGTAGGTTGGCGTTTTGACCAATAGCCTCTTGTGCCGGATAACCGGTCAATTGAGAAAATGCTGGATTAACCAGCAAAATCGTGTTGTTCACATCCGTTACCATAACGCCTTCAGATGTCGCTTCAAATAAGATGGCGGCTTGACGTAAATACTCTTCTTGTTTTTTTTGCACACTGATGTCGCTGATAATCACCCGCAGCATTGGTTCGTTATTGATAGCGGTATAGCGATTCATTTCCAAACGCACCCAAAAGGCACTGGCATCGGGTTTAAGAAAAGCCAATTGAAAAACCTGAGGTTTGCCATTATCGACTAAGCGATTGCGATAACGAAGATAACTGGCTTGATCCTTTGGATCAATCAATTGCATTAACGTTTTTTTAAACAAAACACCTCTCGGTAAATTCAGCAATGCTATCGCGGCTCGGTTGGCTTCGTGAATATTATCGTGATAATCGATGGTTACATAGCCAATGGGAGCTAGATCGTACAAATCAAAATATTGTGACCACGATTTTTCCAGTTCAATTTGGGCAGCACGGAGATGCTCATTCATCATCTCCAATTCGATTTGATGGACTTGTAATTCGTGCAGCAGTTTTTTTTCATCTGCGGTGGCTGAATTATTTTCAATGCTTATATTAACTTGCTGCTCTGCTTGTTGACGAAGCGTAGTCGATGTTAGATCGTCGTTATTATTATTCTTTTTCATACGGAGTCAGTCCTAAGCTGAATTTCTAATAATTTTATTTTTGTGATGTCAATAAAAGTAATGACTACGCCATCAATCACATTATCATGGGTGCGATAGGGCATAATTCGCACAGTAAACCAACGCGCATCCTTGGTTTGGGTTTCTTTTTCGATAAACACCAAGGTTCGCAGCACACTCAACGCATCATCCTGCAATTGTGGGTAAACCAGATCGGTCACAATATCGGACAGTGGCCGTCCTAAATCGCTGGCAATCAGTTTAAATAAGTGCACAGAATGACGCGTAAAGCGCCGTACATTTAGGGCGGAATCAAGAAAAATGGTGGCAATTTCCATGCTGTTAAGCAAATTCTCCATATCATTATTGACCCAAGAGAGATCGGTGACCTTTCCTTGTAGTTCGGCATTGACGGTCTGCAACTCTTCATTCAACGATTGCATTTCTTCTTTTGAGGTGGTCAGTTCTTCGTTTGTAGATTGTAATTCTTCATTCGTTGATTGTAGCTCTTCGTTGGAAGATTTAAGCTCTTCCTGAGACGTTTGCATTTCCTCGCGCAAGGTTTGAATCTCATTGTGGGCTTTATCAAGTTCATCCAGCAACATTTGCTGCTCTGCAGTCGGTTTTTTTACGGTACGTTTTCGAGTTGTCGGCTTAACGACATCATAAAAAACAATAATAATCAGCCCGTTAAGGTCTTCAGGTTTAGTGATTAATTGGATGGTTATGTTAACACGGCATATTTCAGTGTTCGTTGCCAAGCTTAAATCGTGTAAATAGATAATATTTGTTTGTTGCTGGATTTTTTTAATAGCATGGGATAGCTCGTAACGTAATCCATCACGCGCCATCGCATGAATATTCCAGTTGGCTTTACCGGATGCCGGCTCTAAATATTTGCCTGTTCGACCATTGATATACAGGATGTCCCCTTGCGCGTTAATGACCACTGCCGCTGGCGCGTAACTTTGTAACAGCAGTTGATCAATGTGTTGTTGAAAATTAACGCTAGTTTTAAGCTGTGGAATAGGCATTGGAGAGGGTGATGGTGTGATAGGGAAATATTTAGTGGAAAAATCAAGATTCTCAGACAATATCGGCGCATCAATGCGTTCATAAATCCGGGATGAAAAATCAACCACGTTAAACAGCGTATTTAAGTTGTTGATGGTTTCGGAATTACCTAGCATTAAAATACCGTGATTTAAGAGCGCATAATGAAAGAGAGCAATGAGTTTTCTTTGTAAGTCAGTACCGAAATAAATAAGCATATTTCGACAACTGAGGATGTCCAGTTTCGTGAAAGGTGGATCCATAATGATATTTTGTCGCGCAAAAATAACCATCTCTCTAATTTCCTTACTGATTTGATAGCCTTGAGGATGTGCGACAAAAAAACGAGCTAACCGTTCTGGTGAGACATCGTTTTCAATGGCGGGTTTATAAATGCCCAATCGAGCCTGTTCAATGGCTTCAGGATCAAGATCAGTAGCAAAAACTTGCAATTTAAAACGGTGTAACAAGGCAGTTTGTGTGATCACTTCCTGAAAGACGATGGCCAGAGAATAGGCTTCTTCGCCCGTCGAGCAGGCCGACACCCAAGCTCGCAATTCCTTGCCGTTTGGATAGGTGGCTAATAATGCCGGCAAAATGCTGGTTTTAAGTTTTTCCCAGGTGCTATGATCACGAAAAAAATGCGTGACTCCAATTAGTAACTCTTTGAATAACAAATCTAATTCTACTGTATTTTCACGTAAATATCGAACATATTGATCAAGATGCTCAAGGCGGTTTGCGCTAATGCGGCGTTCAATACGACGGCAAATGGTATTTTTTTTGTACATCGAAAAATCATTACCGGTACGCTCCCGCAATAAAATAATAATATGTTCCAAGGCGGTTTGTGAGGTCGTATTCAAAAAAGTATCTAAATTCGGTTGGTTATGTGTTCTCTGGTGATTGATATAAAACGAGATGATTTCCCACATGACTGGCGGTGGTTGTATGATATCGATCAGCCTTGTGGCGATTGCACTGCGGGGCATAGCGTCAAACTTGGCTGACTCGGGTGTCTGGGCGACAGCGAGTCCAGCGTTTTCTTTGATGGCAAGCAGACCTTTGGTACCATCAGAGCCCATGCCAGAAAGCACAACACCAATGGCGCGTTCACGCAGGTCATCCGCCAGTGCTTTAAAGAAAAAATCAATGGGTAAATGTGCCCCCTTGGCGTTAACGGTTTCAAGGAGATGTAACTTACCATGCAGGATAGATAAATCTTTATTGGGCGGTATGACATATATACACCCGCTTTTAACACGCACACCTTCACTGGCAACGCTGACTTTCAGGGCGGTGATTCGCTGCAATAATTCCGCAAGTATACAACTGTGGTTGGGATCAAGATGTTGCACCACCACAAAACCAACGCCGCAATCAATGGGAATAGGGGCAAAAAATTGCTCCAATGCTTCCAGTCCACCGGCGGATGCGCCAATACCAATAATGACCGGAATATTTTGAGTATTCATACTCGATGAGTCTATCGAAAGTGAATCTGCCATGATAATTTGTCTCGCTTGGGAATAATGTTGTTCATTGGTAAGTATTCGCCTTTGCTCTTTGGATAAGCGCAGTTTACAGTGACAGCGTTTTCAGATGACGTCAGTAAGCTTTTACTGGATAAAGCTTACTGACGTCATCTAAAATTACCGTAATAGCGTTCTAAATTTGCTAGTTGGCGTGTTATCGGGGTTGGGTTAGGTAAATACTCCCCACTTGTATACACTGTTGGCTTTGACTCCGCTCGGCCAACGGTGGTTTATTTTTTGTAATATGCGTTGGTTGATTATGGTTGTTATTGACAAATTAGAGCTTAATCCTTTTCCTTCCGTTGTTCCTTTAAATGGCTCGACAGAGATTTATTTAACCCCTGGTCAGTATTTTTTAGGCGGCTCTGGTTATCAAGTTAGAACCTTATTGGGTTCTTGTGTGGCAATAACATTATGGCATCAAGGCTTACGTTTTGGTGCAATGTCCCATTTTATGTTATCCAGTCGGCCACTGAAAACGCAGAATCCCAATACACCGTTGTCTGATACGGAGTTGGACGGGAAATATGCCGATGAAGTGATGCTTTTGATCGCTCAAGAATTGCATGAGGCTCATATTCCTATTTCTGAATGTCAGGCGAAAATATTTGGGGGTAGTAATATGTTTTCTAATCGAAATATTAGTGAACAATGTGATATTGGCTTCAAAAATGGTTTAGCCGCACGTCGTTTGTTGGCTAACTATAACATCCCTTTAGTTTCTGAAAATTTATTTGGTTTTGCTCATCGTGAAATTATTTTCAATCTGGCAAATGGGGATGTGTGGGTGCGTCAAGCTAAGTAGCAAATATGAAATAAAATGAACAACTGTGTACGACTGGAGTGCAAGCTTTGCTTGCCTTGCAGGTATCAACAGTAGGCGCTTTAGGAGAAGCCTGCACTCCGACTATTGGCAACTTAGCTAAGTTATTCCATGCCCATTCCTTAATGACATCAACAAAGGCGTTGAAGTGATTTTACGGGTGCGTGGCGGTAAAGAGGTGAAAGCGACTACCGCTATTTGGTGGCCACGGACATGACGTGGCGCACTATGGATATTACCCAGG
>CAJAVP010000111.1 GCA_903945375.1 uncultured Methylococcaceae bacterium
CGCCAAATAGTTGCTTCAATCGATACATGGTGTTTTCGGCAATACTTCGACGATGGTAACCTGACTCATCTTTCCAGGTCGCCAAGCCTTTTTCCTGAATTTGAGCCAATACCTCGTTACGTGGATGTCCGTCTTCCCAAGCCACCGCGTTGCTACGAGGCGGAACAACTCAGCTCGGCAAACACTTCGCAATCCGCCCACTCTGCCGTCGTGACGTCTACGCCCACCACGTCTTTGACATCCGCATCCACCGCTAAATGCACCTTAAACTAAGTTTTTACGTTGAGCAATATCTTCTACTGCTTGCTGTAAATCTTTAGCATTGGCAGGTGAGCGTGTTAAATACTCGGTTTCTTGCCATGAATTAAAATCATCAAGGCTCACTAAAACAACGGCTTTGTGATTTTCGTGCGTAATAATTAAAGGTTCGTGATTATCGCTGACTTTATCCATAAACAAGGTAAAGTTTTGAATTATTTGGTTGTAGGTAATTGCTTGCATAATGTACTCGCTATTCATATTTGAAAAACTGCCCGACTTTTAAAAACTGGCAGTTGTTGCGTTTAAAAGACACAATTTATTTAAAATAGACTGCTCTATCATTGTTGGCTGTGGCTATATCAGCCCATTGACGTGCCAACCCTAAACTTATAGCTGTTCCTTCGGCAATACTCACTAAACCGCCCGCTTTGCTAACAAATTGTGCTATTTTTTGATAATACAGCATAACCACCTTTCGGTATTGAGAAAGTTACATTTAATTTTTCACTACTTCCCGCATCACGAGGGTCGAAAGTAGAAAAATTATCGGTAATACTATTGTAGGTAGTCGTCCAGTGATCCCATATGTCACTAATAACGCTAGTTTCAGGACGATTGCCATTAAGTACAATAAAATCAGTCCAATTACCTTGTTTGTCGTAAATATCTAGCATGGCATCAGCAGAACCTTGATTGTATAAGATAGGAATATCACTACTACTTGTCATGCCAAATATTTCAAATGTTGGGTGAACACACCAATTAGCATTATTTATACATTGGTCGGTATTACTAGAAACTCCATTTTTAATAGTTTTTGCAACCTGCTGATAAAGAACTGTAATTTCTGAATCTGTTAGGGCGCGGTTGTAAATACGGGCTTCGTCAATTAATCCGTTAAAGTATCTATTCAACCCATTGACAGCACCAATTAATAGCGGTTTGGTATCTTGAAACATATTTGCAGATGAATATTCAACTTCTTGTATTTGAACACCATTCAAATTCACGTCGCCTCGCTGCACCAGTGCGCGATCATATTCAGGCCAGTTAGTCACTTTCCATTTACTTTTTGGCCGGCTTTCTTCGTTAGGAATGGCGTTTGTTCGGACTGGCTGGTCATGATAATTCTCCGGTACGGTTGCTTTTGGGCGATAGTTTATAGCATTTGAGAGTTTATGCACCAACGCCAATTCATGTTCAACATCTTTTATTTTCATAACTGAAACCCGTTGTGAAAATTCAGCTAATGCGGTTTTAGCCTTATGTGCATAATCTAATGCACGATTATTTCCATCATCCTCCATAAAAGAGGCATGTAATTTGTCAAGTAACCGAGCGGTATCCATCGCCTCTCTTAAGTAATTTTTGATATTTTCTTTGTGTTGAGATACTTTTAAAATCGATTGCGCTTTTTTGTCTTGTTCTTTATTCAACTCTTCCAAACGTTGCATTAACAGACCTTCTTCCGGTGCCCTGGCAATATTAACACCAGCCGAATCAATTTTATGACTAACAGTTGTTAATTGATCTGCTAAGTCGGCTAAATACTTACCTTGCGTGTTAATGGCATTTAGGGCGGCTGCTTCAATTTTATTATGCAGAGAATCCGACACGTCATGTATTAATAGGGTGTTTTTTTCAGGCATTAATAACTCAGAAAACACTTCATTGATTTCTTTTTTGACATAGTTGAATACATCTTTATTCAAGGAGTGTATAAGACGATTTTCTAAAGCTATTATATGAGCTGATAGGAATTCTGCTGTTGTTTTTTTTATTTTAAATTCATTTTCAGTATGTAGCTGATGAAGACAGGATTGAACAAATTGAGGTGCGATAAAAAAAGGAAAGCTACCTGAAAGACCCTCTCTAATTTGATTTTGGATGATTTCTTTTTCTTTGGAAAGTCCAGATAGATTTTGTATCTCTTGTTCACGGGAAGCTGCCCATGCACCACCATGAGCATTCAAACTATTTGTCAGCTGGTCAATTTTTTTGGACGATTCAGATAAAATTATTTTGGCAGATTCATAAGCTTTCTGTTCTTGCTCAATGAGTTGTTCTTTTTCATACAATACTGATTCCAGTGTTTCTATTTTTGATCTAATATCTTCACTGGCTTCATTTTTGTTTAGCTGCCGAATAAACACAGTAATATCCCCGATCAATTTTTCAATCAGATCAAGGCCAATAAGTTTTTTTACCGAGTCCATTGGTATATAGGTAAAGACGTATGCTTTGATAACAATAGCCCTGTGATTTGATGTTTTGCAATAACTTAAACGCGATGATCTTTCCTTGCTACGCGACCATAAAATAACGATGACTTATCTAAAGGTGTTTGACTAGATTAGTTGTTACCTGTAAATTATTCAATATGTTTATTTAAAATAAAATGCTATTGGGCTTATGACAACAAAAAATCAGGATATTCAATACTACATTCACTGCTTAAAAAATCTGCGCCGCGATAGGAAAAAAGGAGGTGCTCCCCATAAGCCAATTTTGTTACTTAGTGTTTTTCAGTTGATTGAAAGTGGGTACATTAAAAATAACAAAATTTATTTAACACCTGAATTAGTTAGCGTATTCAAAAGCAATTGGTCGCATTTAGTAGTTTCAGATTACAGTCACATGATTTTTTCTTTGCCTTACTATCACATGAAAAGTGAACCGTTTTGGCGGCTAAAGCCAAATATCGGTTGTGAAAAATGGGTAGAGGCTAAATCTGCAATGAAAACTTTTGCAAATTTAAAAGAAGCGGTTAATTATGCAGAAATTGACATCGATTTATTTTTTCTTTTGCAAAACTTTGTAATATGCAATGAATTAAAGTTATTTTTGTTGGATCATTATTTTCCTGAAACAAAACAAAATTATCCACACGTTGTACGCTTTGATGATTTAGATGCAATTTCTAAGCAAATTATTCAAGAATCTTCAGCGGATTATAAAAACAGAATTGAAGAACTAGAACAAACGTTAGATAAAGATGAATATGAACAAGAAATATTTGTAAGAAGTCATTTATTTAAACGAGAGATTATAAAAATTTATAATAGCACCTGCTGTATTTCTGGTTTACGAATTGATGCCATTGATAATATTTCTATGATAGATGCGTGCCATATTGTGCCTTTTTCTGAAAGCCGTAATGATAGTATTACTAACGGCATTGCATTGTGTCCTAATTTACATCGAGCTTTTGATCGTGGTCTTATTGTGATTAATGATGATTATCGAATCGTTATAAATCCCATTTTTACTGAGCCTTACCCAAGTGCATATAGCATTACCCAATTTTCAGGAACACAAATTCTATTGCCGACAAACCCAAAATATTACCCGGAACGGGTAAATTTGGCGCAGCATAGACAACAGTTTAACTTAGATTTCTAATTACTACGTTATGCCATATTAGGTTGCGCTTTTGCTCTATTTCAAATTCATGATGCAAAATAGACAATCCATTTACGCTAAAAAAATCTTGTAATTCTTTGTAGAGTATTAAATCGTATAACTTTCCATTCTCTCGTTGGTTGGTATTATTTGTACTACGAAATGAAATGATCAAGCTTCCATTGGGTTCTAGGAGAGTTATAAACCGTTGGTAAGCGATCATTCTGTCTGCTTGGTTTAAGTGCATTAAAACAGCCGAGCAAAGTATGTTTGCAAAGGTTTTTTCATTTAGTTCAAGAAGTTCAGGTAATGAATCCTCTATAAATTTCAAATCTTGATGCAGTATTCTCGCTTGTTTTAGCATACCTTTAGACGCATCAACACCTAAAACTAAGTAGCCTTGTTGAGCTAACCATTCGGTATCGCGCCCAATTCCACAACCAATATCAGCCGTTTCTGCATTAGGTATAAAAAACTCTGAAATCAATTCGTAAATGCGCTCAGGAATTAACGACTTATGTAACTGCGTAATAGATTTGGCTTCTTGGTTATATGTGATAATTGTTTGCTTATCCACGTTTAATCCTTTTTTAAAAGTGCATCTTAACGGTATTTTACACTGGCCATAGATACCGGAAAAACAATTACTGCGTTACATGCGGCAACTAAATTGGCACATCATCAAAAGCATTTAGTGTTAATAGTAGCCGTTCCCTACCAGAACTTGGCGGATCAATGGTGTGATGTCATGTCTCTATTTTCGATGGATGCGATTAAGTGCTATATGTCTCGCAGCAGTTGGCATCTTGATTTACGCACAGCCATTGCAGATTTTCAATTACAAATCAATAAGCCATTTTTATCAATTGTTGTGGTAAATAGAACCTTAACAAGCCAAGCCTTTCAGGATGAGATAGGCAAAATAAAGTCAGAAAATATATTATTTATTGGGGATGAATGCCATCATCATGCAAATAAAAACATAATAAAAAAGTTACCATTGGCGCGTTATAGAATAGGGTTATCCGCAACACCATGGTCAAAAAATGAAGAAGAAAAAGAAAAGCTACTTAAGTCGTATTATGGAAATATTGTAGCCACCTATTCGATTGCGGAAGCGTTGCATGATGGTGTGCTTACACCCTATAACTATTTTATCCATCCTTTTTATCTTACGGAAGAGGAAACAGAAGCTTACATAGAAATTTCCTCTGAAATTGGAAAACTTATAGCAATACGTGAACAAGGCGGAAAAATTAATGAAGATCAACTCACTGCCTTATTTATGAGAAGAGCCAGATTAATCGGGTCGGCAGAAAATAAATTTTTAAAATTAGAAAACCTGTTGGATAAATTACATATTGAAAAGCATACATTATTTTATTGTGGGGATGGTTCTGTCATTGAAGAATCCAACGGCAGTTCTAACAATGATGAAACCAATAGCAGTAAAAGAGATATAGAACGTGTAGCCAGTATTCTGCACAAAAAAGGCTGGAAATCATCTCGATTTACTGCCAGTGAATCCTTGAATGAAAGAAGATCAATTATAGATAACTTCAAAAATGGCTTTATAGATGCGATGGTATCTATTAGGGTTTTAGATGAAGGCATTGATATTCCCGTGTGTAAACAAGCCTTTTTGTTGGCTAGTTCAAGAAATGAACGGCAATTTATTCAACGTCGAGGCAGAATTCTTAGAAAATCATTGGGTAAAGAATTTTCAGTTATTTATGATTTCATTGCTCTTCCATGCCTAGGCTTCGTTGATGAAAGTTTAAAAGGCCTAGTAAATAGCGAACTCGATAGAGTGTATGAGTTTGTGCATGTGGCAAGTAACAAAAATGAGGTGGCTCAAGAAGCTAAACAATTGGCTGAGGGTTATGGGCTTGACTGGTTATCAAGAGTGTATAAATAAATCAAATCTTTCATGGAGCAACTAATGGATTTCAAAGAAATTATGGAAACACTAAACGACATTAAGAAACATCCTGAAATAATTGACGAGCTTGATTCTGAAATGGATAAGGCTTTAAAAGATATTATTAAAATAGAACGACGACATCTCTATGGAGGACTCGATAGCACTAGTGTGGCAACGCGACGTAAAACCATACAAACTTATTTAGAAGATACACTTAAAAATAGGGAAAGTTAATATGCTGTTAGAAAAATTAAAATTAGTAAATTTTAGGCAATTTTACAACGAGACGGAAATAGAATTTTCAACTGATCCACAAAAAAACATTACACTAATTCATGGTGAAAATGGTGTGGGAAAAACGACAATTTTGAATTCAATTCTGTGGTGTCTTTATGAAAAGCTAACGCATGATTTTGAGCAGCAAAAGGAGTTGATTTGTATACAAGCAATCAAAGATGGTGTGAAAAGTTGCAGGGTAGAATTATCTTTTCAGTACGAAGAGAAACATTATTTAGCCCAACGATCTCTTCATAATTCGAATCAATCGCTATTGAAGTTGTTCGAGATCAATAATAGTAATTATAAAGATGTACCTAATCCAACCGCATTTGTTAACAACATTTTACCCAGCGACATGGCAGAATATTTCTTTTTTCATGGTGAAGGTGTTTCTAATATTAATGCAACTAAGTCTGGTGAAAAATTTAGACGGGCAATACGGGATATACTTGGTTTTCGCTTAGCTGAAACTGCTATAAAGGATTTAAAAGAAATTAATGCTGTTTGGACAAAAGCACTTAATGAATTAACTAATCTGAATTATGAACAAAATGAACTGGTAAAGAAAAAATCAATATATGAAGGTAAAAAAATAGGCTTGCTTGAAAAGTTACGCACTTTTAAAGAAGAAAAAGAAGATCATGAGACAAATCTTAATGAAGTTCTCGAAAAATTAAGGCAATGCTCTTCTGTAGATGCAAGAAAATTACAGAAAGAAATCGACGATTTAGTAGCAAAAAATTCGAAATTAGATACATCCATTAATAGAGCCAGGATGGATAGGCAGAACTTAATTAAAAAGTACGGATGGATCATATTTGGGCAAAAACTGGCTAATGAGGCATTGGATTTTATAGACGAGCAAAGCCTAAAAGCTAAATTACCTGCGCCTTATGATGCGAGTTTAGTCAACGATTTGATTGAACAGCAGAAATGTATCTGTGGCAGAGAATTGAAAAGAGGAACTAGGGAATTTGAAAACGTAACTAATCTAATAGATAAAGCAGACAATGCTGTGATTCGATCAAAACTGTCAAAAGCCCGATCAGCGGGGTCAAATATTAAAAGTCGATTTTCTGATTTTTTAGTTGAATTGCAAAAAGTCGAAGAAAATTTACAGGAACTGGACGATGATAAAAGAGATGTTGTTATAGCTTTAGAAACCAAACAATCCGAATTAAAAGATATTCCAGTTGAAGAGGTTCAGAAATTAGAATCACGTAAGAAGTTATGCAACGAAGCTCGTTCTAAAGCCGAGCAAAATATAGGTGCGTATAAAAGAAGCATAGAGCAGTGCGATAAAGATTTAATAGACATTGATTTAAAATTAAAACGTTGTGGTGCTCAAGATACTCGAATCAACAAACTCACTCAATATCAGGACTATGCCTCTAACCTAATCAAACTATGCGAAAAAAATCTTAATCAATATGAAAAAGACTCCAAGTTAATCATTGCTCAAAATGTTAATAAAACTCTACAAGATTTTTCAAGAAAAGATTTTTACGTTAAAGTTGATGAAGATTTCGGCTTTCATTTGATTCGTGAAAATGGGCAAAAGGTAGCAAAAAGCAAAGGTGAAAATCTATTGCTTAATTTGTCATTTGTATCTGCATTGATTGAATTTGCTCAGATGCGTAGTAGTGCAAGTGGTGATTTTCTTGTATCAGGCACAACCGCGCCATTTGTTATAGATGCTCCTTTTGGTGAATTGGATAATACCTATAAAAAAGCTTCTGCCGAATTTTTACCAAAAAGAAGTCGGCAATTGATTTTTCTTCTTTCTTCATCGCATTGGGAAGGGACGGTTGATGAAGCAATACGAGATAAAATAGGTTCAGAATATATTTTAATTTCTTCTAAAAACTCAGTCCAAGGAGAAAAGCCAAGCGATAAATTAACTATTAATGGAATAGAGTTTATACAGTCACTTTATAGTCAAGAAAAAGAAGCAACATTTATTAAGAGGGTAAAATAATGGCTGGTATTTGGCGAGATAGTAAATTCACAGATGTTGCAAAAAGGCTTGTCGATGATCAGACAACATATTGTGGACAAAAAATATTTTCTACCTATCTGGAATTGATGGTATTTTCTGCAATGGTTGGGTTTTATGAAAACAAAAAAAAGGCTGTTGACTATAAAGATGCGTTCGAGGTGCGTCAATCAGTTTTTGAAAATCAAAATATGGATGCTTATGTTTATCTTTGTGCTTTACAAGATCAAAAATCAGGCGAAATCTTTAGGGAAAATAATGATGCTGAGTGCTGGAAAATATTTGAATCTTATGCCAATGCGGGTTTAGAAATTATTAGCAATTGGTTGCTTGATTCCCCGGGTGATATTGATGGTGTGGAAACAATTTTAAATGAGATGAAAACAATTGCCGCATCAATGAAGTCATTTGATGACTCACCTAATCCTCATGAAATTGAATTTTAAAATTAATTTGTTTTCTGGCATATTTTTCTCGGCATTACCTGTCCACTCCCCATTATCACCATCTCAATATAGTCCCCTTTAAAATCCTGCCCATAGCTAACATGCACGGGGCGGTCTTCGCCATAAAAATATAGTCTGTCAAATGGCGTGTTGGTGGCTATCCAGTCAGCCACTTCACGCATATTTTCATCTTCAACGATAAAATCAACGGCTGCACCTAAACGTGGACAAATCAGATTTTTTTTGGTGTTGAGTTCATGTGCGGCATGTTGATCTAATTTAGGTGCCACCCTTTTTTTAATGTGTTTACCTAAGTCGTGTGAGCAAAAGCCGTAAGTCAGTTGAATCATGCCAAAGTAATCAATGATTGGGTCAAGGATGTTAATCGCTAGTTCATACAATGCTGTATAGCTTTCAGGCTGTTTAGGGCAATTGGGTAAGCCCGTCGTTTTTTGCGTTTCGCCGCATTCAATAAGCTGCCGATAGGTCAAATAGCGACCACAAGCATTATCTAATTCAGGAATGCTGCGGCTACGGACTAATTCAAAACCATCAATTTCCCAACGAGCATTGGCGAGTATCTTCCGAAACGCCTCAGGTTTAGGGCCATATCCTGTTAAGTCAAACAAGGATAAGGCTTGTAGGTGTTCATCGAAGCCCAATTGTTCGGCATAATAAGGCAATTCTTCATTGATAAAACGTGATTTTAAATATAAATTCGTGGGTTCATATTCTTCACCATATTGATACAGGTCAAAGATTTGTTCACGCAGATTAATTTTTACGCGTTCCAGTAAGCGAGGTATTGGTTGATTTTGAAAATCATCGTAACGCATAAGACTGAGTTTGCCAGATTGACTATGGATTTTGATTAAATCAGCCTGCTCAATATCACCATAAAGGATAGTTGCACAGCCGATGTAAATCCGTAATAGTGCTGGCAAGCGTTTGACCATGCTGGGATGCAGATGTAAGGCATTATCTGCGTTAAGATAACCTAAGCCTTGCTCGGTGGCCTGCCGACTGGCATCAGCAATCAGCTCAACGTTGCTGATTTGGAATAAAACCGATTGAGCTGTTGCGACAGCGTTTTGATAATCGCCAAAAAAAGCTTTGATATCTTTTTGTAAACCTATTTCTAGGTGCTTATAGGCTTTTCGTTTAGAAAATGCCTGTAGGGCAAAGTAAGTCAGTAAATCGTCAATTCGGTTTTGTCTGGCAGTTTCTAAAAGTGCGGTATCAAACTGGTCTAGCATAAAGCGTAGGGCTTTTTTGATAGTGCCAAAGTTTTGCGTCAGCTCAATTAGGTTATTGATTTCAGTTTTATCGGGTAAGCGCCCTAGTTCTAAAGTTTGTTGCCAAAGCGGATCAACTAAGTGTTTAAAATTTAGATATTTTTTCTCACTGCTAGATAATTTTGGTAATGACGGAATCAATGGCCGTTGTGATAAACGCAGAATATTCCGGTGACTACGTTGTCTGTTTAGTAAGAAGCGTTGTTCGGCATCAGGGTCTTTAAAGATGAAAAAAATACCAGGGGCAACTGGAATGGCATCCGTCTTTAATGTCTCACTTAAAAACGCTTTTAATTCTGTTTGTGTGAAATACTTTTGGAAAGTGTTGCGTTGAGTGATGACACCATCATTGAACACTTGGCCTTTTAAAGCATTTTGATTGAACAGCATTGCTGATACGACCAAAACTTGTAGGCATAAATCGTAAGCACCCCATAAGGCATCAATGCGTTCCTGATAGTTTTCAATCACATTGATAACAAAGCCCAGATTAACAATGTCTGCTACTTGCTTGGGCTGATCAGGTGCGTAATGAGGATCCCAGCCAGACACGCGAATGGTATTGCCCGTCAGATTGCGAATATCATCACCTCTACCACAACCATAATCGAACACAGAAAGTGTGCCGTCTAAAAAACCATGCCTTGCCAAACACTGCATCGGGGCGGATAAATTGCTGCGGGAAAGCGCGGTTAGATGCCTTGCAATTGTAGCGTCTTCGCTTGCTTTTATGACAAGACTATCATCGAGTTCAAAATTACCGATAGGTACAAATTGATGATCAACCAATTGAAAGCCCTTTTCAATAATCAGGCTTTCCCATGTTTGCTTAAAGCCAATAGAAATTGGGTTTTCAAATAGTCCAAGCTGTTCAGCCGTCGCTGTCAGTTCGAGAAACTGTGGGATGTGTGGGTCATCTTTACCGAGTAATAATTCTTTGCGGTGCAGAATGGGTGGGTTAAATGATGATTGATAAGTTCGCCTTTCTACACGTTTAGAGCTTAGATCAACACGATAACTTATTGCCAATGCCGGAAATGGATCGCTAAAAAAGCCGGGATACCACAACAAGGATAGCGCGTGTCCATTGATATCATATTTCACGACATTGTAATCAACATCAGCTTGCCGTCCTGCTAAAGCCTCAGCTTCGGCAATCTGTTGCTTTACTTCATCGTTTTGTATGGACGTTAGGCTGATGTGCCAATAAACAGTGTTGAGGACTTTTTTTCCTAGCATATGGTGATTAAACGTATTCAGATTTTGCTGGTAGAGAAATTAGTGAACAAAAAACCATTGTAAATCAGTGTCTAATTCTTAACATTTTCGTTGTAGCTATTAATTCTGTTTAGTGCCTAAAATTGATAATTCAATAGTTTATTGGACAAGCACTAAGCACTTGCTTATGAACCATGTTGGCATAGGGGGCAACAATATCTCACCTGGATTCAACGATTGATAGCAAGAACAGCGGCGTCTGGGGCAAAATAGCATTCATGCCATAAATACGGCAAAGCTTGGTGCTACACTGTGTCAAAAATCGCTTTCGATAAAGTGCACTATTTTCCCATACTTTCAAGGGGCTTATTTTTTGTCTGTCAGAGAGTTTTTAGAATTGTTAGCACGTTTCTTGATGATGTAATGCCTCAAGCACGCTCAAATAGTCTCTGCACTGGGGGCGGTATAAATAAAATCCTAAAGCCGCCATTCCCATAAACATCCATAAGCTGTTAATGGGATCGCCCAACATAAATAGAACGAAGCCAAAAATACCCACGGTTTCCATCATCGACATGGAAACTAAGATTGTTTGTAAATAGCGACGTTTGGCCGTTATAACGATTTGCGTCGACTCTTTTTCGCCCTCTAATGGCATGGTTTGACTCAATCGTAATTGCATATGCCTGAGTAAATTCGTCAACGGAAACAACGCTATCCCAATGCCATAAAACCACGAGCGAATCGATACTCGCTCTGCTTCAGCTAAAGCCTGCCGCCACGGCTCTGCGTAGTTTATGCCGAAAACGATTAAACCTAACAGCGCACTCAACATTAAACCAAGTGCAATCCAAGGTAATCGCAAACCGTCTGAATAGTGCGCGTTTTTTAAGCTAGGGGATAAATCAGACATCGCGATAATGCTGTTGATAATCTGCTAAGGCGCGAGAAATCACCTCATGTGCTTCTTCTCGCCCATAGACATTCGTAATCTCACAAACACCCTCATCACCTGGCAGATTTTTATAGGTCAAGAAATAATGTCTTAATCGATTAATATACGATTCAGGACAATCAGACACATCATTCCATTGTCGATAAAACTCATCGCCTTTCATTACTGCAATAATTTTATCATCCGCCTCGCCGCGATCCAGTAAACGGAAACCGCCAATCGGAACGGCTTGCAGAATAATATCGCTATGGGTAACCGTACGCTCACTTAATACGCAAATATCCAAAGGATCACCATCGCCTTTAGCAACGGTCTTACCCGATTTCAATGCCGCAAACTCCGCGACACGTTCCGCGCAGAAAGTTTGTGGAATAAATCCATACAGCGTTGGTACGGTGTTGGAAAATTTTTGTGGACGATCAATTTTAAGATATCCCGTAGTTTTATCGAGCTCATATTTAATGGTATCTGTCGGTACCATTTCGATATAGGCGGTAACAATAGTCGGAGCTTTGTCGCCGAAATAAATACCATGCCAGGGATGCGCTTTGTGTTGTAAATTCATAATAGGTTTTCTTAAAGAGAAAGGAGAGTGAAGGATAAATGAGTATTACACTGAAATTGAGGCTTTGATAGCCTCATGCGCTTGATAATTGAGTATTTCAAAATCATCATAATCATAAGCAAATAGCGATTCTGGTTTGCGCTTTATCACTAAACGCGGTGTCGGATACGGTTCGCGTGTTAATTGTAACTTAGCTTGCTCCAAATGATTTAAATACAAATGTACATCGCCACCTGTCCAGATAAATTCACCCAATTCTAAATCCGCCTGTTGGGCAATCATTTGGGTTAATAACGCATAACTGGCGATGTTAAAGGGTAGTCCTAAGAAGGTATCACAGCTACGCTGATAAAGTTGGCAGGATAATTTTCCATCCGCCACATAAAACTGAAATAAGACGTGGCAAGGTGCTAAGGCCATTTTTCCTTGTGCAACATTGGCTTGTGGGCTAAGGCGTTCATCGGGCAAATCGGCGACATTCCAAGCAGAGACCAGCAGACGTCGACTATTAGGATTCTCGCGCAATTGCTGCATCAGCTGTTGAATTTGATCGACACGACGACCGTCTGGTGTTGGCCAAGAACGCCATTGCTGACCATAAACCGGCCCTAATTCCAATTGTTCATCCGCCCATTCATCCCAAATACTGACCTTGTTTTGATGCAAATATCCCAGATGAGTTTCGCCTTTTAAAAACCAGAGCAATTCGTGGATAATGGATTTTAAATGCACTCGCTTGGTCGTCACCAATGGAAAGCCATCCGCCAATGAAAAGCGCAGTTGATGACCAAAAATGGATAAGGTGCCACTGCCAGTTCGATCTCCTTTGGGATGACCGTCTTGCAGGATTTTATTGAGTAGTGCTAAATATGGCTGCATAGCGATCTCCTATAGTCTCGTATTTACACGCCAATGTATTCGTGTGCAATATGACTAGCAAGGAATCTTTCAATCTCCAGCGCTTGTGTAAAATTACCGTAAGCCAGTAGCAATTTGACATAAGCCGCTTCTATCGTCATATTCCAAATGACATTTGCGCCGGCTGCGATTAACTGGTGCGTACTTAAATAAGCCGTATCTGATTTAATAATCGGCGCTAAATAAATTTTGACCGATTGCTGTTGACAGCGATCTATAAAATCCAATAGCGAATAATCCTCGCCCTCTTCCGAAGCAACACAGGCTGTACCGGAATGGTACAAATCATGGAGTACCACATCCACTTGATCCAAATTAAACGATTGATAATTTAAGCCAGGATAGGGGCGGATCAATAAAACGCGCTTAGAAAATAGAGGCTTTAACGTAATAAGAGGATGAGTAGGCTTAGTCGACAATGGATTGATCGTCGTAAATTGCCTATTTTCATAACATAAAAAGCTTTTGTGCTGAATGCTAATAAAGTCATTGCTTAATGGTAAGCAAGAAATCAATCGCGTCCCCAAATGGACATAAGAGCTTTGCCCTGTATTACGGTAGGGAACAAATACCCCGGCGTGGGCGACTTGACTAATAAAGTCCACTGCACAACTAAAATTGCCCCATCCATTGGCTTTGGAATCCGATAACGGATAATCGCTGGAAACCAGCAATAGAGGGACTTTTAGCGCATGAAAATAAAAGCTTAAAGCCGCCGCCGTGTAGCTTAGCGTATCCGTGCCATGTGTGATGATGATGCCATCGTATTGTTCAGGTTGCTCGGCAGTGATTGTCGTCAATAAATTCTGCCATACCGCAGGATGTAGATTTTCACTGAGCAGGTTGAGTGGACGAATGGTCTTAAACTGTACTCGCTGCGAATCTGGATAATGTGCATTGAACAACTGTAATAATACAGAGGAATTGCTATCCGTGGTTTTAATACAGCCATGGCTGACTAATGAACCAATCGTCCCGCCAGTAAATACTAAGAGGATTTTTTTGTTCATCTGGGCGGAATCAATTCTGCTGCTCATATTTTTGCCTTATTGCCTCTGCTTCCGCTTCTCTAATTTCTAACAAAACACCTTTGACATCGGCACTCTTTTCACTGCTTTTGAATTGACCGGTTAATTGAACCTCCGGTTGCAGTAAGCCACTTTCAAACAGCTTCCAAATTTCCTTACCATATTGTGTGGTGAGTAGCTCAGGGGCAAATTGTCCAAAATAAGCACGGAGATTGTCAACATCACGCGATAACATTCTAGCCGCATTATTATTCGCAGCGGCATCAACGGCCTGAGGTAAATCAATAATTACAGGGCCATGTGCATCTAACAAAATGTTATATTCTGACAAATCACCATGCACAATGCCCGCACAAAGCATTTTGACAACTTCTTTGATTAAACCATCGTGGTACATCAACGCTTCTGCTGGACTTAATTCCAGATCGTTGAGTCGAGGTGCGGCATTCCCTGCACTATCGGTGACGAGTTCCATTAATAGCACACCACTGACAAAATTATACGGCTGAGGTACGCGCACACCTGCGGCTGCTAAGCGATAGAGCGCATCAACTTCCGCATTCTGCCAAAGCTCTTCTTGTTGCTCTCGCCCAAACTTTGAGCCTTTATTCAAAGCGCGTTCTTGACGACTATTACGAACTTTACGCCCTTCTTGATATTGCGCTTGTTTATGAAAGCCCCTTTGCTTAAGGTCTTTATATACTTTGGCACAACGGATTTCACCTTCTGACAGCACCACATAAACCGCCGCTTCTTTGCCGCTTTTTAAAGGACGAATAACCTCATCAACAAGCCCATCTTGCACCAGTGGCTCAAGGGGTTTTGGAATTTTCATAGCCTTTTCCTAATCGTTTTTAAAGTTCAGCGGATTGTAGCCAAGCCAATGCACCTAGTCCCGCTACATGACCACTTGCAAAGCAAGCACTAAGCAAATAGCCGCCGGTTGGGGCTTCCCAATCCAGCATTTCACCGGCACAAAAGACCCCGGGCATATTGTTTAGCATGAGTTGTTTATTGAGCGCAGAAAATGCTACACCACCCGCACTACTAATCGCTTCAGCCAAGGGTCGGGGTGAAAGCAACGTTAAAGGCAAGGCTTTCAGCGTATGCGCCAAGCTCATGGCATTGTCGAATGCTACGGCACCTAACACCTCGCGCAGCAAGGCGGTTTTGATGCGATCTAAACCGACACGTTTGCGTAAATAATTACTGAGCGATTGTTTACCACGCGGCAAAGATAAGCGCTTGATTAGCCACGCTTCATCGTGATCCGGTGCTAAATCCAAAAGGATAGTTGCGCTACCGTTTGCGGTAATTTGCTCTCGCAACGGGCCGGATAGGCTGTAAATACGCCCCCCTTCAATGCCTGAAGCCGTTACCATCAGATCACCACGCTGCATAGGATAACCTGCGACCGCTGCGGCTAAAGAAACATTGACCGATTTAATCGGCTGACCCGCACAATGACGTTTAAAATGGTCGCTCCAGGCGATATCAAAGCCACAGTTAGACGCTTGTAAAGGATTGACGACAATCCCGCGCTCAAGTAACCACGACACCCACGCCCCCGTAGCACCTAGTTGAGGCCAGCTCCCGCCACCCAACGCGAAAATAACCACATCTGCCGTGATGATTTGTTGCCCCTGCGGCGTTTGAAAACGCAGGGCTTTTGTATTATCAGCCTCCCAACCTGTCCATACATGTCGGCAATGGACATTAACCCCCGCCTCTCGCAATCGTCGTAGCCAATGTCGCAATAACGGTGCGGCTTTCATGTCGCTGGGAAACACCCGGCCTGATGAGCCCACAAACGTACGAATCCCCAAGTCATGCACCCATGCTTGTAAATCGGTCGGTGTAAACTGATGGAGTATAGGCGAGATATCAGCTTGACTAGAACCGTAGCGCGACACAAAAACGTCATAAGCTTCGCTATGGGTAATATTTAAGCCCCCTTTGCCCGCCATGAGAAATTTCCGTCCCAAACTCGGCATGGCATCATAGATATTAATGAAGAGGTCTGCTTGCTGACTTAATACCTCGGCCGCCATTAAACCGGCAGGCCCGCCGCCAATAATAGCAACTGTTTTGCTCATTTTACTCCGGTAAATATTGTGCGGTTAATGCTACGCGCTGTTTTGATGAAAGCAGGAGTTTGATTAGGTAACCGACGATGACCCTGATAGTTTAACAATACGCTAAACCTAAACGTCATTATCAGTACTCGACTGGGAGCTCAGACCTCTTATCCACATCGGTGGTGTATAAAATGTCCGTGCTCACAGAAAATGAGCGAGGGCTTAATAAATAATTTTGCGCTCTTTTAAGAGAGTATAAATGTCATCAAGCGTTTGCTGGTCGGTATTAAAGTGAATATCAACCTGTTCTACTGGCATATTGAGACAAATAGCAATTAAGCCCGCGTTTTTAATGATCGAGAGCAATTCAGTATCATTGGCAGCGTCTAAT
Source organism: uncultured Methylococcaceae bacterium (assembly GCA_903945375.1). Taxonomy (GTDB): domain Bacteria; phylum Pseudomonadota; class Gammaproteobacteria; order Methylococcales; family Methylomonadaceae; genus Methylovulum. The sequence goes on from CAJAVP010000111.1 coordinate 16,757, forward strand.
ACCGTAGTTGAGTGACCATTATCAAATAATTTTCGTTCTAATTGATACGCAACGGCTTGATTCGTCTCACCTGTTAATGCAATGGCAGTTGGCGTTTGACTAAATCTTGCCGCTCGCTCTTCGGTACTGACTGGGTTTTGTAAGTCATCATCATCTGATGCACCCGTAATCATGCCCGCCCCAACGGTGCTATTGCTTAAACGGTCAATGACGATGAATGAGCCCGTGCCACGGCTGGTTTTATAGGCATCAAATACCACGGGGGCATTAACCGAAACGGTGCAGCAGCCAATTTCATTGAGGTTTAATTCATTCGCGTCATGATGTTCTAAGGTATTCACATCAATACGGTGATGGATCATGGCAATTGTGCCGGTGACACTGCGGGTTGCGAGTTTGAAAATATATTGACGACCTGGTGTTAACGCTTTTTCGGTCATCCAGACGATTTTAGCTTTAAATTTATCGGCAACGGTTGCTGGCAACTGCTCGCTGCCAATCAGCATATCACCGCGACTGACATCAATTTCATCCGCTAAGGTTAAGGTCACTGCCATAGGCGGGAATGCTTCGGTAAGTTCGCCATCGTAAGTCACAATGGATTTTATCGTGCTAGTTTTACCCGAGGGTAGGGCGGTTACAGTGTCACCTGTGCGGAAAATACCCGAGGCAACCGTTCCACAAAAGCCTCGGAAGTCGAGGTTAGGGCGGTTAACATACTGTACCGGAAAACGGGCATTACTAAAGTTGCGGTCATTGGCAATGACCACTTGGTTGAGCGCATCCATCAGCGGTACGCCGGTAAACCAGGGCATACTTTCACTGACATTGACGACGTTATCACCATCTAATGCGGACATGGGAATAAAACAAATATCATGCAAATCTAGCGATGTGGTAAAGCTTAAATAATCTTGCTTGATTTTGTTGAAAACCGCTTCACTGTAATCGACTAAATCCATTTTATTGACGGCAACAATAATGTGCTGAATGCCCAACAAGGAGGCAATAAAGCTATGGCGTTTAGTTTGTGTTTGTACGCCATAACGCGCATCAATCAAGATAATCGCCATATCGCAGGTTGACGCACCAGTCGCCATGTTGCGCGTGTATTGTTCATGGCCTGGGGTGTCCGCAATAATGAATTTGCGCGTCGCCGTAGAAAAATACCGATAAGCGACATCGATAGTGATGCCTTGTTCGCGCTCGGCTTGTAAACCATCCACTAACAGCGCTAAGTCAATTTTACCTACGCCTGTCGTGCCGGATTTAACACTGTCGGCTTGAACGGCGGCGAGTTGGTCTTCGTAAATCATTTTAGAGTCGTGTAGCAAACGTCCAATTAAGGTGCTTTTACCGTCATCGACGTTGCCACAGGTTAAAAATCGGAGTAATTCCTTGCGCTCATGCTGCGCCAGATAAGCATTAATATCGGTACTGATTAAATCGGATTGGTGGGACATAATAATTCTCTGCGTTCTGTTATGGGTTGCCGTGCTAGCGTCTGTTTAGAAATAGCCTTCGCGCTTTTTTTGTTCCATCGAACCGGACTGATCATGATCGATCAAACGCCCTTGACGTTCAGAGGTTGTTGTCAGCAGCATTTCTTGGATAATTTCCGGCAGCGTTGTCGCCGTTGATTCCACTGCACCCGTCAACGGATAACATCCCAAGGTTCTAAAACGCACCATTTTCATTTCTACTTTGTCATTAGGCCCAATGGGCATACGCGCATCATCAACCATGATCAACATGCCATCTTTGTTGACCACTGGACGCTCTTTGGCAAAATATAAAGGCACAATCGGGATATTTTCCAAATGAATGTATTGCCAAATATCCAGCTCAGTCCAATTGGACAGAGGAAACACGCGGATACTTTCACCCTTATCAATTTTTCCGTTGTATATATTCCATAATTCAGGGCGCTGATTTTTAGGATCCCAGCGATGATTTTTATCGCGGAATGAATAGACGCGTTCTTTGGCGCGAGATTTTTCTTCATCACGACGTGCGCCACCAAATGCCGCATCGAACTGATATTTATCTAAGGCTTGTTTAAGACCATCGGTTTTCATGACATCCGTGTGTTTTTTGCTGCCATGTGTAAATGGCCCAATACCTTGATCAACGCCATCTTGATTAATATGTACCAACAATTCCCAACCTAAGTCTTTAACTATTTGATCTCGAAATGCGATCATTTCTTTGAATTTCCACGTGGTATCTACGTGCATCAATGGGAACGGGGGAATGCCAGGGTAAAACGCTTTTTTCGTAAGATGCAACATTACAGCAGAGTCTTTACCGACTGAATACAACATCACAGGACGTTCAAATTCGGCGGCAACTTCACGAATAATATGAATACTCTCAGCTTCCAGCTGTTTAAGATGGGTTAATTTATAGTCAGTCATGGGTAATCCATTGGTTTTGAAAAGGTACGGTGTACCATTTAGGTCGATAAAATCGGTTTGTTTACAAGTTTTACATCGCAGCTGACTTTATAACGCAATAGCAGCCGACAAACCGTGAGTAAACTTGGCAAAATCTGCGCCTATTCTAATTTGTAGGGATTGCCAATACCAGTTATCTCTGTCATTTTGCACGATTATCATGGTCTTTAAGCCAGCATATTCTGCAACCGCTGATATATTCCCCCAAAACTCCCGTTACTCATCAGCACAATATGTCCGCCTTGAGCCATCTCATCGTGTAGACGAGCGACTAGTTCATCCAAGGTTTGATACACGTCGATAGCACTACCCTGTTTTTGTACCGCACTTAAATCCCAGCCCAGTTGTTCCGCTTGAAACAGAATAGCGAGATCGGCATGACCTAAGGAATCGGCTAAAGTGTCACGATGGACACCCAAACGCATGGTATTCGAGCGTGGCTCAACAACGGCAATAATTCGCTCATTCCCTACCTGTTCACGCAAGCCTGCTAAGGTGGTCGCAATGGCGGTGGGATGATGGGCAAAATCATCATAAATAGTCAGATTGGGCGATTTGGCAATAATTTCCATACGCCGCTTTACGCTTTTAAATTCCGCCAAAGCTGCTATCGCCTGGGCCGGATGGATGCCAATATGGTGTGCGGCGGCAATAGCCGCTAAGGCATTACTGGTATTATGTCGTCCGGTCAATGACCAATTGACACATCCTTGTAATTCCTGCTGATAAAATACTTCAAATTGACTGCCATCGCGCTTAAGCTCAAGCGCATTCCATAATGCGTTGGCATTGATCGAGGTTTTTGCAAGTGCCGTCCAGCAGCCTCTATCCAGCACATCTTGCACCGCTGCATCGGATTCTGGATAGATAATCAAGCCATTACCGGGAACGGTTCTGACCAAGTGATGAAACTGTTTTTTTATCGCTTCTAAATCAGGAAAAATATCCGCATGATCGAATTCAAGATTATTCAAAATAGCCGTCCGTGGACGGTAGTGGACAAATTTTGAGCGTTTATCAAAGAAAGCAGAATCGTATTCATCAGCCTCGATAACAAAGTAGTTTGAATCACCCAACCGTGCAGACAAACCAAAATTAAGTGGAATACCACCAATTAAAAAACCGCAAGCGATGTCATTGCGCTCTAATATCCAACTCAACATACTGCTCGTGGTGGTTTTGCCATGAGTGCCCGCAACAGCTAAGACCCATTTATGCTGTAAAACGTGTTCGGCCAACCATTGAGGCCCTGATTGATAGGGAATCGCGCTGTTCAATACCGCTTCAACTTCCGGATTTCCTCGTGATAAGGCATTGCCAATCACCACACAATCGGGCCTAATCGCTAAATTTTCAGCGCGATAGCCTTCCATTAACTGAATACCTTGTGCAGCTAATTGGGTGCTCATTGGCGGATAAACATTTTGATCCGAACCACTGACTTCATAGCCCAGTTCTCGAGCAATCAAGGCAATTCCGCCCATAAAAGTTCCGCAAATACCGATAATATGAATGTGCATGGGTAGAGTAATCGCTAAGAGAAAATAAATGACATTGTGTTGAAGAACACGTCCCTGTGTTCTGGCTGGTATAGCAATTTTGATTTTAAAATCAAAAACTATTCAGCATAGGTTATAAATGTTGGATAGGACGTGAGAAGTCTGGCTCATGGGGTGGCGTTTTTTCTTGCAAGCAGTGATAAGCGGCATTTTCATATTTAATGCGTAGCGATTGTGGATTTTCATGCTCGGTTAAAAACTTCTCCGCTTCTTGTGCGGTTAAATCTTTCATCATAAAAGTAGCAATGCAAGTGCACGGTTTAGCAAAACGTTCCTTATCGGACTCTTTGTTATCAGAGTTTTTTATCTCTCTGTTTACACATTGGTTGGCAAATTCGCGTTCAAAGCGTTGTTTTTCGGACTCAGTGACTTTCGCCTCGCCTGAATGGTCAAATGGATTAGGGTTATGTGTAGCGGCTGGTTTTGCTTTGCTAACAGACTGTGCTGCTGGTGTCGCTTGTGGTTTATCGTCAGAACAGGCACTGAGCGTGACGGCAAATACGCCGCCGATAGTTAAAACAAGTAAGCGTTTAGAAATAGCGTTTAATATTTTCATGGTGATGGCATTAAAAAGGTTGTGTTGATCCGGTGATTGAATAGAAAGCCAATAAAACTTTATCATTTTCTTCAATGCCATTCCACTGCGTGGCAAGGATTCAGAGCTCCGGCTTATCTGTCCTGCTGGGACAGAGTGCAATCCAACGGTTTTTGTTTTAGTTAATGATCCGCGTCTTCAGGCGCATTCCAAATAGGGTTATCAAAATCTTCTTGGTCAAGTTTAACCGCATCAACCGGATAAATATGCCAGAACGATTTATCAATGGGCGCATTACTGTAAGTTTCTTTTCTGTCATGACCAAACGGACACCACCAATTTTCAACAATTTTGACCAGATAGGCATGCCATTCAAACAAGGCGACACTATAAGGACAATACCATGTGCAATTAGCCACCCAAAACCATTTGTATTTTGACAACGCACCTTTAAATGAGGGCGTCATCGTGATTTGGTTTTGATAGTTGTAACGGTAGCTCGCCCGATTAGGGATAAAATCCCCCCAGGTTTTTAAGTTTTCAGCCCCCACAAAACGCAGGTGATAATAGGTCAAATAAGCACTTAAAATGACAAATGGCAAAGTTAATATCGGTAAATACACTAAAACCATACCGACAGCTCGTTTCCAAACCGGCATAGTATTATGGTTTTTACCAATTTCTACGCGACTAGCGCAGGTTTCGCAGGCTTTCATTGTTGCTTTTCCTCATGATGAGATGAATCAGTTAGGGATGTTGTCTCGTTGTTGCTATGGTGTAGTATCTGAAAAATGCTCAGACAACCCATGCAGCAAAATTTTTTAATGCCTTCTGTAGATTTGAGCGTAAAACCTTTTATTTTTACGGTTTGACCGCATAGCTCACAAGGTTCTTTAGATGTCTCGACAGCCATATAGATGCTCCAAAAGCGTCATAAGCTTGAAGAAACCATACAAAAATATGTTTTTAAATACTCGGTTTCTGGCAGCGCCGGCTCAATCGGGTGATCAGGCCCTTGTCCACCAGAAGCAAAAAATACCAAATGACGATCGATATGTCGCCCAGACGAACGCAGTATCTCATGCAAATTTTCACGACTTAAATGAAACGAGCAAGACGCTGAAATCAGGATGCCGTTTTTTGACAAAATTTGCAAGGCAAGTTGATTCAAGCGACGGTAGGCTTCATAGCCTTGTTTAAAATCTTTTTTACGTTTAATCAGTGCTGGTGGATCTAACACAATGATGTCATAAAGTTGATTGTCTAGTCGCGCTTGCTTAAGAAAATCAAATACATCGCTACGAACAAAGTGCATACGGTCGGCAACTTGGTTGAGCTCAGCATTTTCTTGCGCCAGTGCTAAAGCGGCTTCAGAGGCATCGACACAACACACCTCTGTTGCTCCGGCTTTGGCGGCAGGAATACCCCATGCGCCCGTGTATGAAAATAAATCCAGCACACGCTGATTGTTAGCCATACTCGCCAATTGCGCCCGACTGCTGCGATGATCATAAAACCAACCGGTTTTTTGACCATTCAGAATATCAATTTTAAATTGAGCGCCATTTTCTTCAATGATAAGCGGATTAGGAATTTCACCATAAACCAACTCATTGTCCGCGCTGAGTCCTTCTAATAGACGTTGATTATTGTCGTTTTTTAACACAATCGCTTGCGGCGATAATAGCTCGATTAACGCTTGAAACAAGGATGCTTTGCGTATCTCCATGCCCGCAGTGGTTATTTGCACCGATAGCACTGCGCCAAAACGATCGATGACTAATCCGGGCAAACCATCACTTTCACCAAAAACCAGTCGGTAATAGGGTTTAGCAAACAACTTTTCTCGCAAACTCAGCGCGATACTAAGACGCTCTATAAAAAAATTGCGACCACATTTGAGATTAGCTTTTCTCGATAACAAACGAGCGCAAACGAGGGTTTGCGGGTTGACATAGGCCGTGCCTAAGTTTTTACCATCGGCACTGAGTATTTGCGCCAAATCGCCAGCGCTAAAAGCCTCTAAAGGTGAGCGTTGGACATCTATTTCATTGCTAAAAACCCATAAATGACCGTTGCGAAGACGTCGATCTTCATTTTTTTTTAAATAGATTTCGGGGTGTGCCATGTTAATACCTTAAGTCAAAGGTGTAGCCGCCAATGTGCGTTTGCATCGCCATAATTTCCAAATTAACCGCCAAGCTTACGCCTGGGTTAATTTGACCAGCGGGTGCAAGGCTAGGTGCGTAGTCGTGCGGCTGAAAAATTCGATAAGAAAAAGGCTGACCATTAAAATCCAGTAGAGTCAGTATGAGTTTGGGATAAGGCTGAGCAAACAACGCATGATTAACGATTTGCGCGGTCAATACATGGCGATCCGCCATAGCCGTCAGATTGCCTTGTAATTCCAACTCTTCCGTTTGTTGATAGGTAGGCAATTCACAATCGAGAAAATGACAAACAGTCTCCAGACTCGGACGTAAATGCACATTTTGAAGCAATGCCGTGCTGTTAAAATAAGCGAGCTGCATGATGAGCAGCAACAAGCTAACTGATACGCCAATTTGCCAATGATTGCGTCGCGCTTGCAGCGTCCAAGGCAATAACTCCGTGGGCAAAATCAACCTCGCCACATCATCAGTGGTTTCGCTCAAGGTTTCTAGTGCATCAAATTTAATTGAGCAATATCGACAAAACGCGATACCACGCCCCATGCGTAGTTGTTCAGCGGTTACGGAAAGAACCTTTTGGCAATTAGGACAGCGGGCAAACATACGTTCAGCGTTTAATACCGGCTAATCGAATCCAATCTTCTTGCTGTACGGCTGGCTCAAAATCAATATAAGGACGATATGCTTCAAGCACCGATTCGGTTTGTTCTGCAAGAATGCCAGATAATATCAAGTGACCGCCGGTTTGTACGAGCTGAGCAATGGGTTTCGCCAAATCAATCAAGGGCTTTGCGAGAATATTGGCAACTACCACCGCACATGACTCCGGCACAAATTGCTCTGGCAGATAAGCATGTACACGATCTTGAACCTTATTTTTTAGCGCATTATCTTGAGTGGCTGTTAAGGCTTGAGGGTCAATATCCACTGCATGGGCCTGTTTTGCGCCTAATAATAGAGCTGCAACGGCTAAAATACCGGAGCCACAACCGTAATCAATAAGGGTTTTATCGGTAAGATCGTGACTAGCCAACCATTCTAAACATAAGGCGGTGGTAGGATGCGTGCCCGTACCAAAAGCCAAGCCGGGATCCAGCGTCAAACAAACGGTATGCGGCTCAAGCTGTTCTTGCCCCGTAGGACAAACCCACAGCTTATCTGCAAACTTCATCGGTTTATAAAATTCCATCCAAGCCCTTTCCCAGGCTTGATCGGCAATTTCTTCAACCAGCCATGTGGTCAAATCAAGCTTGGCAAAATGCCGTATCACGCGCTCTTTTATGGCAATCGGATCGGCATCTAGCTCAAATAGCGCAAGCACTTGGGTATTGCTCCAAATCTTGGTTTCACCCACCGCCGGTTCGTAGACCGGCTCGTCTTCTGCGTCCATGTACGTGACAGAAACCGCATCTAAGGCACTGAAAAAATCAGCCAGCTCAGGTGCAGTGTCCTCATTCGTGATGACAGAAATTTGATGCCAGCTCATGCAATACCTTCTAAGTGATTAATAGAGTCCCAGCTTTTTTTCTAAATAATGGATATTTTGACCACCGGTCGCAAACGCGCTGTCATTCATAATATCTTGTTGCAGTGGGATGTTGGTTTTTATGCCGTCAATGATGATTTCGCTTAAAGCGGTGTTCATGCGAGCAATCGCACTATTGCGATTTTCCCCATGAGCAATCAATTTGCCAATCATTGAGTCGTAATAGGGGGGGACTTTATAGCCATTATAAATATGCGTTTCACAACGAATGCCAGGGCCGCCAGGCATGTGAAACTGGTCGATTCGACCAGGACAAGGCATAAAGGTTTGTGGGTCTTCGGCATTCAAGCGGCATTCAATTGCATGACCTTGAATTTTGACTTGCTCTTGAGTAATTGACAAAGGCTGGCCACAAGCAATCCGCAATTGTTCTTTGACGATATCAAAACCAGTGACCATTTCCGTGACGGGATGCTCAACCTGTACACGAGTGTTCATTTCAATAAAATAAAACTCGCCTTTTTCATACAAGAACTCAAATGTACCCGCACCTAAATAGCCAATATCAATACAAGCTTTAGCACAACGCTCCCCAATGAAGCGACGTTGTTCTTCGGTAATGCCGGGTGCTGGGGCTTCTTCGACCACTTTTTGATGACGACGCTGCATCGAGCAATCACGCTCGCCTAAATGGATAGCGTTGCCGTGTGAATCAGCCATCACTTGAAACTCAATATGGCGAGGATCTTCTAAGAACTTCTCCATGTAAACCGTTGCATTGCCAAACGCACTGCCTGCTTCGGCTTTAGTCATCGCAATCGCATTGATTAATGCAGCTTCAGTATGCACGGTACGCATCCCCCGTCCACCGCCACCGCCTGCAGCTTTGATAATGACGGGATAGCCAATTTTTTGAGCCAGCTTAAGATTGGTTTTGTTGTCGTCAGATAGCGGATCATTATTGCCCGGCACACACGGAATACCGGCGGCAATCATGGCATTTTTTGCGGAAATTTTATCACCCATCATACGAATAGTTTCCGCATTGGGACCAATAAAAACAAAACCACTTTGTTTTACTTTTTCGGCAAAATCAGCGTTCTCTGATAAGAAGCCGTAGCCGGGATGAATCGCTTCAGCATCCGTAACTTCAGCCGCGCTGATGATCGCAGGGATGTTGAGATAGCTATCCGCCGATGCCGCCGGCCCAATGCAAACAGACTCATCGGCTAAGCGGACATGTTTTAGGTCTCGATCGGCCTCAGAATGCACCGCGACGACTTTAACGCCCAGCTCTCGACACGCCCGCAGAATACGCAGCGCGATTTCACCGCGATTAGCGATTACAATTTTATCAAACATGGCTCCCTCCTCGTGTCGGATTATTCAATGACGAATAAGGGTTGACCGTATTCGACTGGCTCGGCATTTTCAACCAAAATTTGTTTGATCACGCCGCTTTTATCGGACTCAATCTGATTTAAAATTTTCATTGCCTCGATGATACACAGTGTGTCACCCGATTGTACGGCTTGACCGACTTCGACAAAGGCTTTTGTTCCGGGTGATGCAGAACGATAAAACGTTCCGACCATCGGTGATTTAACAACATGCCCACTATAAGTAGGCTCATCACTGACAACTGGACTGGACGTTATTGCATTAGCAGAGGTCATGACGGCAACCGGCGCATTAACAATAGGCGTCGCCATGGAAGAGTAACGACTGATGCGAATGGACTCTTCGCCTTCTTTAACTTCTAATTCTGCAATGTCCGATGCTTTGATCATTTCGATCAGTTTTCTTATTTTTATAATATCCATAGGTTATATCCTCTCGACTAAAATCTGATGAGCGGCCAATAAGGCCAATTCGTATCCAGTTGCACCTAAGCCCGAGATTACGCCTTTGGCGATATCTGAGAAATAGGAGTGTTTTCTAAAAGGTTCACGTGCATAAACATTGGACAAATGAACCTCAATAAAAGGAATTTGCGTTGCTAGCAAAGCATCTCGCATCGCTACGCTAGTATGCGTAAAAGCGGCTGGGTTAATAAGGATGAAATCGACTTTGGCATGATAGGCCTGATGAATCAGGGCAATGAGTTCATGCTCGGCATTGCTTTGATAGAATGCCAGTTGATGCCCTAAACTGAGGGCTTGATTTTCCAGCGATAACTGGATATCCGCAAGGGATTTATTGCCGTAATGCCCAGGCTCGCGTACACCAAGCAGGTTTAAGTTGGGTCCGTTTAATACGGTAATTGTCGCCATCAAGGTGTTGTTTCAGTAGGATTAAGAAGCTATTTAACCCGATAATTTTACCGTGTTGCAGGATTTTGTCCATCATTGTTTCTATTTGTATCTTATTGACCATGACGTGATACCACAACCATTACAATATTAATTTACAAAAAATGGTCGACTGTGTATGCTCACTAGGTCGGTTTTAGACGCCGATATTTTCGTAAAAAATGTATTTTGAATAATCCGATTCAATTTTATTGTCCATACCACACTGGAGAGTTTTATGAAGAAATTAATTTGTCGTGCAGTATTTGCTTGTTTGTTTATACCGGTCTCTAGCTATGCGGTAATAGATATCGATCCTGTTAACATTGATTTAGGCGTCGATCCTATTTTGATCTCTGCGCCAACCAACCCTGATCTTGTTGCTATTAACGGATTTTATGATTTGCTCAGCAATCAAGATACGGATGCTGCGATTTTGAAAGAACATGCAGCGCCTGTTGTTGCGGCAAAATGGGATGTCACACCTACACCACTTGGTGGTCCTGGTTTAGATGGTTTTGCGAAGACTTTTTCTACTTACCACAAAGCGATCCCTAATATGACGTGGAAGCCACAAAGTATTCTCAGATCAGGACATACTTACACCGTGCGTAGCATTGGTTCAGGAACACCGGTTTTTGATTTTCTAAAAATTGGCGCTAGCTTTATCCCAGGCAACAGTTTTGAGATCATAACCATTGATATTCATACCGTTAAAAAAGGCAAAATTGTTCGCACCTATCATGTTGAAGATTGGCGTGAAGCAATGCGTCAATTAAGCACTCCAAAATAAGTTTTTTCTTGTTTTAATTAAAGAGGTGGACGACAGCCCACCTCTTTAATTTAACGCAATACCGTCTACCTGATTTTAGGTCGGTATATGCCGCTCATGTAAAAACGCCGGAATTCGTTGTTCTAACCAATAGACTGGCTTAAAAGGAATCCTGCCAGCAATAAAGCCTACATGCCCACCCCGTTGTGCAAGTTCTAATTGCACCTGAGGAGATAGCTCATTTTCAGTGGGTATGACGGCTGGCGTCATAAATGGATCATCTACTGCGTGAATGATTAAGCTCGGTACAGTAATGGATTTAAGATACTGCCGCGAGCTGGCGTGTTGATAATAATGATGTACATCGTTAAAGCCATGTAATCGGGCGACGACTTGCTCATCGTATTGCCAGAACGAATCAATTTTTGTTAAATCCCCTACGGTCGCAAGCTTTTTTGCTTCAGCATGATGACCAAGCTGTTCTAACTGCCGCTGTTTCAAGCTAATATATTGTTTTAATTCGCGTAACAAATTAGCACGATAAATTTTTGCAAAGCCGTTGTCCAATTTAGTGGCACAAATACTTAATACTAAGGGGACGGACACCGCAATCGCCGCAAATAAATCCAACTTATCGCCTTGTTCGCCCAACCATTTCAATAATACATTGCCTCCAAGTGAAAAACCTAGCGCAGCAAATGGCGTGTTAGGCTCGCGTTGGCGCAAGGTTTGATAAACAAAACCAATATCTTCTGTTTCGCCCGAATGATAACACCTCGCCAAATGATTGCTTTCGCCGCTGCAACCCCGAAAATTCACGGTCACTGAACGAAATCCTTGGCTTAGTAAAATGTGTTGTAAGCCACAAATGTAACCCGATTTTGAGCTGCCAGTTAAGCCATGCAACAAAATAACCAAAGGTTGCGAGCCGTGACCGCACCAGTCAATATCGAGAAAATCGCCATCGGGTGTACTGAGTCGTTCCCGATGCCATGACGGGTGACGTGTTGTTTTCCGGAATAAAGCAGGGTAGATGGTTTGCAGATGAGCATTTTTTAACCACCAGGCGGGTTTAAATTGAGTTTGAGTCAGCATAATTTTTTATCAATAACGTTTAGCATCGACCGGTAATCGGGCAAAAATGGGATGAGGGCTTAAACCATAGTGAGCCGGATAATAAACACCCGCTAAAAACAAACCTTGTGGCGGCGCAGTGACACTGGCTTTAGAGCGGTCTTTGAGTGCTAATAAATCCTCAGTCCACGTTAGCACTTGCTTATCTGAGCCAATCGCCATTAAAACACCGGCAATATTTCTCACCATATGATGTAAAAAGGCATTCGCGCAAATATCCATAATCACCTGATCGCCGTCGCGCCGCACGTCAATAAAATACATTGCCCGCATAGGGCTAAGTGATTGACAAGCTTGAGCTCTAAACGAAGAAAAATCATGATGACCAATTAAGCTTTGCGCCGCTTGCTGCATTTTATCGGCATCCAGCGGCAACGCAAACCAACTGGTTTGGCGATACAGCAGCGCGGATCGGATCGGTCGATTATAAATGATGTAACGATAAAAACGCGCAATAGCACTAAAACGAGCATGAAAATCATCCACCGCGTAGTTAGCCCAAATAATCTTAACACCTGCTGGTAATTGACTATTGCCACCTAGCAGCCACGCGTCGAGTGAACGCTCAGACTCACTATCAAAATGCACCACTTGTTCAATCGCATGTACGCCCGAATCCGTACGACCGGCACAAACAACCGTCACCGGATGATTGGCCACTTTAGATAATGCCGTTTCGAGAGCTAGTTGAATACTCGGGCGATGAGCTTGCGCTTGCCAGCCATAAAAGTCACTGCCATCGTACTCAATACCCAACACGATTCTTTGCTTAGTCATGAATAAAAACCTTAGTACCAACGGAAACATGCGCAAACAAATCTAGCACATCGGCATTTCTCATACGAATACAACCATGCGAGTCAGGGTTTCCCGTCATTAACTCATCAGGGCAGCCATGAATATAAATATACCGCCAAGTGGTATCCACTTCACCATACCGATTCTTGCCCGGCTCTAAACCACCCAGCCAAAGAATGCGCGTTAAAATCCAATCACGTTCCGGCTGGGCACTCGCCAACGCGGGACTATAAATTTCCCCCGTAAATCGTCTGCCCACCAAAACGGCGTATAAGGGCAAACCCTCACCTATTTTAGCCCGAATTACATGCCAACCCCGAGGAGTACAACCACTACCTCGCCGCTCACCCACGCCGTTTTTTGCTGTTGAGACGGAATAGTGGCTTGACACCTGATCGTGCTGTAAAACCTGTAATTGCTGATTTGCAATCGAGATGTCGAGAGTAAAATTAATCGTCATTACCGGAGTCCTGAATATATTCGCTCAATAACAAGTAGTTTATAAGTTATCCAAAGGGCTTAACACGCCTTTCCCACCCTTATTCAGCACATGGGTATAAATCATTGTCGTACTAACGTCAGAATGCCCTAATAACTCCTGCACGGTGCGGATATCATAACCACCCTCCAGCAAATGTGTAGCAAACGAATGCCGAAACGTATGAGGCGTTGCCGGTTTAATTAAACCTGCATCACGCACCGCCTGTTTAACAGCCCGTTGCACGGCTTGTTCTTGAAGATGATGACGGCGAACCGCATTAGTACGCGGATCGGTTGACAACTTAGCCGCAGGAAACACATATTGCCACCCCCATTCTTTGGCCGCATTGGGATATTTACGGTCTAATGCATTTGGCATATACACCGCGCCAAAGTCTTGCGCCAAATCACTCGCATGTAGCTCTTTCACCTTGATCAAATGTTCTTGCAACGCGGTAGAGAGCGAAACCGGCAACATCGTCACCCGATCCTTAAAGCCCTTCCCGTCACGAATCAAAATTTCATTTCTTTTAAAATCAATCGCATGCACACGTAACCGTAGGCATTCCATAATCCGCATCCCCGTCCCATATAACAAACTGGCAACCAGCCAATGCGTCCCCGTCAAGCGCGACAAAATCGCCTGAATCTCATCGCGATTTAACACGACGGGCAAGCGTTTAGGGGCTTTAGCCTGCTCGACATTATCCAGCCAAGGCAATTCAATCGCCAGAACTTCGCGATACAGAAACAGCAACGCACACCGTGCCTGATTTTGTGTAGAGGCCGCCACCTGCCCCTGCACTGCCAAATGCGTCAGGAACTGCTCAATCTCAGCCGCCCCCATCTCGCGCGGATGCTTCTTGCCAAAATGCAGAATAAAGCGTTTAATCCAATCCGTGTAAGCCTGCTCAGTACGGATGCTGTAATGTTTAAAACGGATTTTTGCTCTGACTTGATCGAGCAGTTTAGGCGCTTGTTGGGGCGGGATTTCTGGTGGTACAGTACATTCCAATAGATAAATGAGTCTGAAAAAGAGAAAAATTAAGACTTTTAACTCAGCCGCTTTTTAAGTCTCGTTCATTAATGGTTTTAAATAATTGAGAGCGTTCTTTTTGTAGTTGTTCAGCCGCCTGATCATCGTTTTGGCTCAGAGCGATTTTGTCGAGTATTTCAAAAGTGATGTCTGGTTTCAAATAATTTTTGGCGTTTTCAATGGATTTCAATTTGTCATAAGGTGTCATCATACCTTCATAAGGATAGATTTTCTTAACTTTACCCTTGCTATCGGTGATGATCTTGGGGAAATAGCAGGGACGATGGTAGTTAATGTAAGGAAACAGGGTGTTGCGATTGAATTCATTGATTAACGATGCCCACTGCTGGGGGATATGTGCATAACCAAACAGTTTCCTGATCACGGAACCATTTTTGCTTTCGACCAAGGCATTGTCATTGGACTGTCTGGAGCGGGATTTGGTGAATTCAATTAGTAGTTTTGACAGTAGGGCCGCCACTTTGTAATTAATGTATTCCGAACCGTTATCTGAATGGAAGCCTTTAATAACAAAGGGAAAGCAATCCAGAAGTTGTTCAATAGCCGGTAGCAAATACAGTTCGCTGATTCTCTCAACCGTGCAGATCACCTCGAATTGGGTCACTTCATCAACGGCATTAATGTGGTAAACGCCCTTTTGTTTGTCCTGATCGCCCTGATGGACGGTGTCAATCCGAATAAAGCCCGGTTCACCATTGGTCCTTGGCTTTTTCCGTTCACCAATAAGAGCGACTTTAGGACGTGTTTTTTCAAAAGTGAAACGTTGCCTAAGATAACACTTTGATTTTCTAAGGTTATACAAGTGTGCAACGGAGATGCCCGCCAACCGTTGGTAGGGTGCTTGTTTAAAAATAGTAAAGGCACGTTCGCAAAGCTTTTTAGTGGCAGGCCCGCTAAGGGTGTCATGCCGTTCATCAAGTGAGGCCAACAAGCGAATATCTTCAGCGGTATAGATGCGCTCAAACCCTTGATAAGGACGCTGTTGCCGTTCAATCTTGCCGGTGTCTCTGTATTGCTTAATCAGGCGTGTAATTTGCTGCCTTGAATAGCCGGTAATTTTAATAAGAAAGCGCATGACTACGCCTTTTGAGCGTTTATCCAGGCTGGGGTATCTGAACTTAACCAGAGTGCGCTGGATGTCCAGGTAAATATCAACCTGACCACTGGCAACCATAAAGTCGATGGGCTGAGTGCCGGTTAAAAATTGTTCCAATTGCGTTATGGTTTTTAGATCGTTTATGTTCATGATTAGATTCATCCTCTTATCATGAACGAGGTTTAAGCGTCTGTCAGACTCATTTTCCGTTAGAAATAGGGGGCTCCTTCAGACTCATTTAGTATTGGAAGAGGCTGGTACTTGCATTTGTCTTAGGATATGCTAAATTATTGTACGTAAATGAATTACAAATCATTTTACAGTTACATTTATTTTTAGACAACAGATTGATGCAATGTTTTGCGTCAATTAGGCTGTCTAATTTACGTTAGGCTGTTCTAGTCCATTGCGCTATAATTTGCAAATGGACTTTGAAATTATTGGCAACATCAGGCATCCCGAAACTTTTGCTCGTGGCTCAGGCATCAGAGAGTTACCGAGGCTTCGGAAAATTTATGGGCAGGGCTTGTGGCGTAAACGCAAAGGCTTTGCCACAGTGCGATTGTTGCAAGATGGGACGCTTCGCGAAGCCGAAGTTCATTGGTATGAAGCCTCGGGCATTGGCAAGCGAGAATTTAAAATTAAACGCTATATTGACATGCAACCATGAACAAACACGAATTTGCAATCTGCATCAATAACCGTGGCTATGAAGTTTCACTAGAAACTCGCAAGCTTTATGAAATAGTAGTTGATGCTGACGCGGAAAAATATCATCAAATCAGGGTGATTGATGAGTCTGGTGAAGATTATCTGTATCCGGCCTCCTTATTTGATCGTATCACGCTCCCTGCACAAATTGTCGAGCATGTGTTTCAAACTCAAGCTTAAGCTCGACTTTTTTAGTTTTGTTTGGCATCCTGCGGTGTATAACAGATTTGTTCACACAGGTTGATAACAAAAAATTTTTGGAATTCATTGCAAGAAAAATCCGGTTTTGTGCTTTTGTTATGCACACATCCGGGTGTAATTGACGACACCTAAAGAGGTGTCTACTTAACGTTATACATCCAATTTAAACTTCAGAGATAAGACTGATGCTGCCAAAAATTGATAAAAATAAGTTGATTGCCAACATCATCAAGAACCAAACAAAAGATAGACTTGAGGAGTTTCGCCAATACACATCCGAAATCGAATCAAAGTTCAACTCTGATAAAAATGCTTTATCAAACTCTTACAACAAAGCAATTAAAGGGCTATCAGAGGAGGAGACAAAAGAGGTTGATGACTATTTCTCTGACGATTACTACATAATTGAAGAAATTCATGTTGGTTTGTACAGAAAATCAACATTGGTTTCTATTTATTCCTTCTTGGAAAATTCAATGAATAGCCTTTGCCGCCATTTATATACAAGCTACGAATATCCTGTAAAAGTGGATGATCTTAAGGGGGATGGTATAGTCAGAGCAAAGGACTACCTTGAGAAACTGGCGAATGTGGATTTTAGTGCATTAAATGGAGAATGGAGTAATTTGATGACTCTAAATAAAATTCGTAACTGCATAGTACACTCTGAAGGGAATATAAAAGGCTCGAAAAGCAGTCCTCAGCTATTAAATATTATCGAGAGCAACCCCAATCTTTCCCTAAGAAATGAGCGGTATATTAAGGTAGAAAGAGAGTTCATTGACTTCTGCATAGATAAAGTCGAAAACTTCCTTAATATGCTATATCAACAGGTTTTCAATTTAAAGACATAATATGGTGCTCAACCGGAGCGCGGTTATAATCCGGTTTTGTTTATTCAGCTTTCTGGGCCGCGCCCGGTTAGCTACGTTAGACCTTTCAACTTTAGATTACGGGGATATATGACAATGGTTTTATTTAACAAGGTGAATAAAGAATTAGTATTGGTAGCAATAGCTTCAGTATTACTAACTGGTAACGCTCTGGCTGTTCCAAAACTTTCAGGCAATTACATCATATCTTTGACGGACACCTGCCAAGCTACAACTACCTACAACAATAGTAGCGCAATGATCAATAATATACAGCCCGGTTATATTTCAGCTTCACTTTATAAATTGACGCTTACCCCTAATAGCACAGGGGTTGCCGGAATGCTTGTTATGTCTGGCTATAGGGAGAGTGGCAATAATTTACGTTCAGAGACCATGAGTTCAAATAACACTCTTCAAGAAAGTTCTTCAAGTAATCAGAATGCCACATACTCCAACACGGCAACAACTTTTACCATAACGGGTAGCAAGTCTAGCCAGTATCATGTGTATTACGGAAGCGTTGACAGCAGTAATGTCGCTCATTATGCAGCACTCATTCGATTAAAAGATGATAATAATGCTTATAAAAATTTTTATACTGGTATCATAAGCGTTCCAAACAAGTGTGCAGAACAAGGAACGCTCGTACGTCAATAACTCAAAGCCGCGTAACGCGATAAGATGCGCTACGCATAGGATGTGCTGAGGTACGAAGCGCATCAATCGAGTTACCAAGTCTAACTTAACGCTCAAGCGGAGCTGCGCAAAAAGCGCGCAGCCCGCTTAGCTTAACGTTAGGGGTTGCGAATGTCAGCGTGTCAATCCGCTCAATCATCTCCGCCAGTTCGGCGCGCATGGCGTCGAACATCGGCTTCGATTTTGCATCAATCGCGCGTCCATAGTCCGGCATTTCGTGCATTTCAATCTCCGAATCAAGAGCATCACGCAAAGCAAACTGAGTTGATATTACAACTTCTTCGTTCCCATTCCCCCATGCAGCCATTGCATCGTCCAGTGATTCGTCTAATGCATCGCTGATGTGGATGAAAAGCTCAAGGCCGTTTGCGCCAAGTCTCGGGTGCAGCATTGTTTCTCTTCGTTCTATGTTCATTTCCGCTCTCCGTTGTAGTTTTTTTGTTAATTTCCATTGCAAAATCTTTTCTACTTATCAACCAACCCCTAACCCGTCAATCCAGCGGGACGGCTTCGCCGCCCCTGATTTCTGCGTTAGTGCGCATATGCAGGAGGCGAGACATTGCTATTAGTTGTTGAACAGACCCGTTTGAAAGCAAAATCAATGGGGTCAGACTCGATTGATTTGCAGAAAAATGCCTAACATTGCGCTCAAGCCGACCCGCTTCCGCTACGCTCCAGCGGTCGGCTTAGCTCTACGTTGGATTTTTACTTTGGAGGAATTATGAAAAGAATTATTCTGATTAGCTTTTTATTGGGATTAGCAACAACAGCAGAAGCGGCGTTTCCAGAAGGACAATGGGCAGTTGATACATATAAGGATAGTACAGGAACACTATATTCTACTGTTGGAATTTGTATTAAAGCTGGTGGCACATGGTATTTAACTACTCCTGTAGAAAGTACAGGCTCAGGTCATTGGTATATTAAAGGTAATGATGTACACTTACACGGAAATTTACACGCTAATGCAGAATTAAATGAATCTATTGAATTAACAAAAGTTAATTCAAAGCTTTTAACTGGTTTTTGGCAAGAATGGTTAGATGATGGTTCGTTTAATTTGTATAATACAACCAAATGGATATTTACTTCTGCAACTTGTCTTCCACCTGCTTAATATACTAATTTAAGCATTAATTTTACTATGTATAGTTATTTTAGGATTGAATTATGATTGGTACAGAAGAACTTAAAGCGACAGTATCAAATCTCCCTCAAAATGAGCTTATGCAATTCTCGGAGTGGTTTGAAGAATTTATGGCTAATCAGTGGGATAAAAAGATTGAAGCCGATATTTTGTCTGGTCGTTTAGATACAATTGGTAAATATGCTGATGATGAGTTTATTGCTGGTCGCACAAAACCTTTGTGAATCATTTTGCAACATCTGAATTTTGGTTTTATTACCGACAACTTCCTGAGAATATCCGCAATTTAGCAGATAAAAATTTTGAGTTACTTCGTAATAATCCTCGCCATTCTTCTTTGCGTTTGAAAAAAGTAGGTGTTTTTTGGTCAGTTCGTGTTGGCTTAAATTACCGTGCATTAGCAAAAGAAAGACAAGAAGGGCTTGTATGGTTTTGGATTGGTTCGCATTATAGTTATGACCAACTTATTAAATCTTAAAATATAATCCAACAAGGCGTTTAAGGCGAGCGGCTCTGATACGCGCGTGTTATCTATAAGCGTTCGTGCCGCCGCCTTAACTTGGTGTTAGGCATTTCAACTTTAGATTACGGGGATATATGACAATGGTTTTATTTAACAAGGTGAATAAAAAATTAGTATTGGTAGCAATAGCTTCAGTATTAGTAACTGGTAACGCTCTGGCTGTTCCAAAACTTTCAGGC
>CAJAVP010000112.1 GCA_903945375.1 uncultured Methylococcaceae bacterium
ATCTCTGAGTGTAATCGGTGTTGGATCTCTAGCTTTGATGTCAGAGTAAGCCAGCATCCAACGCCCTTGGACGATAGACTCTACGCCGGTGCTGATCTGGTTGTGTGTCATGGCATAGTCAACCATGCGGCTGATCTCTGAGTGTAATCGGTGTTGGATCTCTAGCTTTGATGTCAGAGTAAGTCAGCATCCAACGCCCTTGGACGATAGACTCTACGCCAGTGCTGATCTGGTTGTGTGTCATGGCATAGTCAACCATGCGGCTGATCTCTGAGTGTAATCGGTGTGGGATCTCAGCTTTGATGTCAGAGTAAGCCAACACCCAAAGTCATACGCCCTTGGGCTTACAAATCACACCTCCTCCCCTTTGCCCGGTGTTTTCGCACCAAAATAGTGCAATAACTCAATCATTGCATAATGCTAGCTCATGCCGCGCCGTATATAGCGTTATGCAGTCTTTAAACAGCGATAACCAATGGCGAACATTGCTATAAATTGTCATTATTTGCCATAACTGGCATTTTTAAACAGCGGGAAAATAAAGATAAGCGATTGAATAATAATGCTTAACTATTAGGTTATCGGTAAGTGGCGTTATTTTTTAACGCCACTCAAAAGAATTAAATACAGATTAATCAATGAATTACGCGCGTAATCTATTGCAATTTCAAGCGGGGTTAAAAACGGGATAAGCTAAGCGTACACGCCTAATTTGTCACCGCCTTTACCTACAGCCTTATCCGCTACTTCTTGTAATTTTTGAAACTCCTCATTGAACTGTAAGCCTTCCTGATGGATAAGGTCATTGATTTTTCCTCTGATTATCACGGCCTGCTGATAAGATAAATTAATTTGCTCTGGTGTGTTCGCCGCCCTAACATTAGAATAGTTATCTGTCAATTCCTTAAGTAAATCAACACCTTTTAGTAATAATTGTTCTTTGTTCATGATTAAATATCCTGTATTAATGTATTTACGAGTTGGTTTGTCTCATTGATATTCGGCATTCTTGCGTTGTTATATCCCAGTTCACCAAACAGGGTTTGACACAACACAACGCCTATTTTTTGATAAAAATCCTCATCTTTATTGGTCGCCAGTACCAATACCATCAAGTTTTTCAGCGATTCGGTTTGCGCTGATGGAGCATTGGTTAAGTTGCAGGTAAGTTGTGCTGTCATTAAGCTCAATAAGTCTTGCTTTACCTGCCTAATCTTTCTTTCTGCCCTCACTAAATCTTCGTTTAACAACTGTGCAGCCCGCTGTCTTTGTGTTAAATCAGTGTTTAATTTTTCAATTTTCACGTTATTTTGTTCAATTTCGCTTTTAACTTGCGATTCAAAGGCTAAAAAATCAGCAGCCGACATTGTGCCCACCCTGTTTTTTTCCTTTTCGATTAACTCAATAGTTATATTTTGGTTTATTACAGTCAGATTATTAATTTCGTTAGTTATAAAAACACTCTCGCCATTGGTTTTTTTAAATTCTGCCCTTAAGCTTTCCGCATGATCTGATAGCCCAATCAAGGCGGCTTTTTGTTCTTTAATCTCTTGTTTTTCCATTTTGGTATTACCTCTGTTTTTGGTGGTGTTTTTGAAAAAATACGTTGTATTATACCATATCTTATTGATTTATATAAGTTTATAAGCGTTTTTATCAACAGAATAAACCGATAAATTAACGCCAAAACCTGCCCAATTTCCCGCACAATACTAGGGAAGAAATAGGTTAAATCCGCGTCATTAATCGGCTTTACGTTTCTTGATGTCGTAAACGCTCAAGCATTCTGACACGGTAAGGCTTAAGCCATGTTTCGTTTCGCCGCTGGTCTTGTCCTGCCATTGGCTAGGCTTTAACGATCCAGTCACCGCCACGGCATCGCCTTTTTTCAATAGTGCGATATTTTCAGCGGCTTCATTGAAGGCAATCCCCGCCACAATAACCGGTACAGGGTCATCAATATGCACTGATAGCATAAAATGACAGTAAGTAGTTTGTTTTGCGCTTTGTTTTAATTCGGTATCACGGAATAATTTCC
>CAJAVP010000113.1 GCA_903945375.1 uncultured Methylococcaceae bacterium
AACTTTTTTAATGATACGGCGACCACCGAGATCTACACTATAGCCTACACTCTTTCCCTACACGACGCTCTTCCGATCTACCTGCGCCGGATGGCACTTAATTTACTTAGAAATAATGCTCCAACCAAAGATAGCCTAAAACGCCGTAAGTTCAGAGCTTGTTTAAATGATGACTACCGGTTCAAATTGCTTTTTAGTGCTACGGCTACATAGCGCGATTGCCCTGATAGTTGTAGCTTTGGGTATAGCAACGAGAGTTAGTATTACCAGATACCTTCGGCAAACCCATTTAATTTAGGACATTATATGAGCATAACAATCAACGGTTCGCAGGGCGAAGGCGGTGGACAAATTTTACGCACCGCGCTGAGTTTGTCGATGTGTACGGGACAAGCCTTGCGCATTAACAATATTCGGGGCAATCGTAAAAAGCCAGGCTTAATGCGCCAGCATTTAACCGCCGTACAGGCCGCCGCTCAGATTTGTCATGCGGACGTTCAAGGGGATTGGGTAGGCTCACAAGAATTATTTTTTAAACCCCGTCAAATACGTGGTGGTGAATATACCTTCAATATTGGTACGGCTGGCAGTTGTATTTTAGTGCTGCAAACCGTGCTGCCTGCGTTATTGCGGGCAGATCAGCCCAGTCAAATTAAGCTCAGTGGTGGCACGCATAATCCGATGAGTCCACCGTTCCATTTTATGCAACGCGCGTTTTTGCCCTTGTTGCAGAAGATGGGCGCAGCGGTTGAGGTTACATTAGAACGCTACGGCTTTTATCCCGCAGGTGGTGGACAGTTGCACATGCGCATTACACCGAGCGGACGCTTATCGCCGTTGCATCTGCCAGAGCGAGGTTTGCTTATCAACGCTTATGCCGAAAGCGTCAGTGCAGCCCTCCCCAGACATATCGCCGAGCGCGAATTAGCGCATATTCAGCATGAGTTAGGCTGGCACGATAAACAACTGCAGTTACTTGAAATTGACCCGCATCAAGGGTCAGGTAACGTTTTATTCATCACGCAGGAATATGAATACGTGACTGAAGTGTTTACTGCCTTTGGTGAAAAAGGCGTTTCTGCCGAAGCAATTGCGGCTAACGTGCTCAAGGCGAGTCGTCATTATCAGGCGAGTCAGGCGGTTGTTGATCAGTATTTAGCTGACCAGTTATTGTTGCCCATGGCTTTGGCAGGTGGGGGTTCGTTTACCACGACGACGTGGAGTTTACATGCGGCAACCAATGCCTGCATCATTGAGCAATACTTGCCCATTAAGATTGAATATAAAAAAATGCCCAATGGATTGATAGCTGTCACCTTAACTTCGAGCGTATAAAGCGTTTTCAATTTATGTTGACGGCACTTTCACCATTATCAGCGCCGATGTTTAGAATTACACCAGCGAACAATTATTTAGGAGATTAACTAATATGCCAATCCAACAAGTGTTAACCAGTCAACGTGTTCCAGTCAACATTTGGACGGATGACGTTGACGAGCGCTCCAAAGAACAATTGCTTAATATCGCCAGTATGCCGTTTATTCATCACCATGTTGCTGCGATGCCGGATGTACATTTAGGCATGGGGGCTACGATTGGTTCGGTGATTGCCACGCATCGTGCAATTATTCCAGCAGCCGTGGGCGTTGATCTTGGCTGCGGTATGGTCGCCGCTCGCTTATCGATAACCGCTAACGAATTAGATGAAATAGCCTTGCAGAAGGTCTTTAACCAAATCACTCGCGATGTTCCCGTTGGCCGTGCACAACATCGTGATAATCAGGTGTTGGTAGCCGCC
Source organism: uncultured Methylococcaceae bacterium (assembly GCA_903945375.1). GTDB lineage: Bacteria > Pseudomonadota > Gammaproteobacteria > Methylococcales > Methylomonadaceae > Methylovulum. The sequence goes on from CAJAVP010000113.1 coordinate 1,799, forward strand.
GTTCAACCCTTTGAGCCAGGCTTAAAGACCTTAACCGATCGCCATCCTGAATTACTAAAGACGTTTGGTAAATTTTCTAAATGGATGAATCAAATGGGAACGTTGGGTGGCGGTAATCACTTTATAGAAGTGTGCTTGGATGAGACTAATCAGGTGTGGGTGATGCTGCATTCAGGGAGTCGCGGCATTGGTAATGCCATTGCAGATTACTTTATCAAATTAGCGCGTAAAGATATGGAACGCTGGATGATTCAGTTGCCTGATAGAGACTTAGCCTATTTACCAGAAGGCACTGAGCATTTTGCAGATTATGTTACCGCAGTGCAGTGGGCACAAGATTATGCTTTGCAAAATCGCCAGTCCATGCTGGAATTAACGCTGTCAGCACTCGCCCGACATCTGCCTGCGTTTACTGTGACTACTGAGGTGGTTAATTGTCATCACAATTACATTGCCAAAGAGCATCATTATGATGCGGATGTATGGGTGACACGTAAAGGGGCAATACGCGCGCGGTTTGGTGATTTAGGGATTGTGCCCGGCAGCATGGGCACTCGTAGCTATATCGTGCGAGGTAAAGGTGAATCGGAAAGTTTTTGTTCTAGTGCGCATGGTGCAGGTCGCCGCATGAGCCGCACGGCCGCTGAGAAAACATTTACCGAGACTGATCTTGCGATCCAAACTACGGGCGTTATTTGCAGAAAAGATAAGGGCGTATTAGATGAAATTCCGGGGGCATATAAAGATATTGATCAAGTGATGGCAAACCAGTCTGACTTAACAGAAATACTGCATACCTTGAAACAAGTTGTTTGTGTTAAAGGCTAGTAGAGTAAGCATCACAGCTCTTAAGTTAAGAGCTAATATATTAAAAATCAATGTGTTGTTACGGTGTTAAGTAACTTCTCATTAGTTGTAGGTAGCTTATAAATCAAAGACTTATATGGCTCAAAAATCAGTTAAAACTGATACTAAACGTTATTCTTAATGTCAGTGCGTCGTAAGTTATTGATTTGTTGTTCACAGGGGATCAAAAATACGATTTTTAGTGAATTTTCACAAATTTAAGTCATTGAAAAATAAGCTTACCTGTGACTAATGAGAAGTTACG
>CAJAVP010000114.1 GCA_903945375.1 uncultured Methylococcaceae bacterium
AATTAGGTCGGTTCAGTTGTCCCAACCAACACAAAGGGCACTGTTAATAGAAAAACTATTGGACAGCACCCCTTATGTTGGAATGGGATTGGGTTAAAAAGGCACGTCCTCAAGTTCAAACAAGTCGAACGGTTGGGCGTTACTTTTCGTCTCTAGGGCGATGTCTGTTGGGTCATGCTTAATTCCAGATGGAATCTCGTAATCACTAAAGTCATAGCCGCTGAAGACCAGCCAACTCCAGTCCGAGGGGATGGCGTGGCTGTGCATGGTTAATGCTCCTTTGAGGGGAAACGACAGGCGGTTGCTTGTCGATATCAATTTATATCTATATGAAATAGTTGAAAAATATGTTTTATGGCGGTGTGCTTGTGGTATTGAAATTTGATAGACAAGCCGATGATATTGACCAAAAGGTGTCATTATTGATACCATCTACTAATGACCTCTTCTAATAAAATCCTCGACCAAATGCGAACAGAGCCGACTAATGTCCGGTTCTCAGAGCTGCTTAAAGTCTGTGAGGAATTTTTTGGTAAACCACGGCAATCCGGTACTTAGCCATACCGTTTTTAAGACACCTTGGCCCGGCGATCCTCGTGTCAACATCCAAAATGACAAAGGTAAGGCTAAGGCGTATCAGGTGCGGCAAGTATTGTTAGCTATCGACAAGTTAAAGGCGCAACAAAATGAACATTGAACACTATACCTACCGAGTTACTTGGTCACGGGAAGATGGCGAACATTTAGGGTTATGTACCGAGTTTCCTTCTCTGTCTTGGCTGGCATCCACTCAAGAAGAAGCATTGGCGGGAATTCGGCAAGTAGTGACTGAAGTGGTAGAAGATATGCAAGCCAATAGTGAACCAATTCCTGAGCCACTGGCGGATAAGAATTACAGCGGTGAGTTTAGGGTTCGTATTCCGCCACAAGTCCATCGTGCATTAGCGATGCAAGCCGCTGAACAACGAATTAGCCTGAACCGGTTGGTGAGTGCAAAGTTGGCTGGATAGTGGGTATGATTTTTTGGCTGGCTGTTAATCTGCCGATTATTGATAATCATTGCTCCTTATTAACAAAACAGATGATTACTCATGGCTCGCCTCAATACTTCTTTACAGTCCACCGGTGCTGAATTTTTGGTGCTGGGCAACCTGCTCATTAACGGCATCCAAGCTTACAAAGCGTATGTCAATCATCCCGTTATGATTTAGTTGCTGTCAATCCAGATAATAATTGCGCCTGTCGCATTCAAGTGAAAAGTCGCTACGCCACTGACTTTGATGATGGCTTCCCCATCAGCAATTTTGAGTGCGATTTCGTGGTGTTCGTTGCCTTAAACCGAGGTTATCGCTATGGCAAGGCTGGAGTGGCTGGTGATACGGGGATTACTGCGCCGGTGTTTTATGTTTTTCCGGTAAATGTCATTGAGGCAGCGAGAGCAGCGAGAAAGGAAACGGTAACTTGGCAAAAGGTGTATTTACGGGACATTGCCCAAGTAGGGCAATACATTAACGGATGGGACAGGATTGCTGATGCTTTGCTGCCAGCATCGCAAACCACACGCCCTGTGGCTATGTATTGATTTGCAATGGATGGTTGTTATGGTTTGTGGAATAAGGTGACTTACACATCTGTGTTCTCAACATGGTAGAGATATTAAGGATTAGATAAGGAATTGTTCCTTATTAACCGGTGAAAAATTTGACCGGTTTTTGTTTAATCCTATAGGACTCTTTATCATGAAAAGAATCAGTATCGGCAATATCTCAAGAATTAAGGCCATCAGTTACTTTGGCTTGCCGCCAAAAGGCTCGCTGTTCAGAATCAATCCCGATTATTATGTACCGGATGTCAGTGTGTTATTCAAAGACCACAAGTGGTATCTGCTTGATAATGGACTGGTCGATGCCCTGTATAATGAAGTTGATTTTATCTCCGGCATCTATCAGGCGAACCTATACCAAAGCACCGACCCGATGGACAACAACAATATTGTGGTGGTGAACTACAGCCAGACCGGTACGGCATTGTTTGATGCGGTGGATATGGCTAAAGGGATGTGGGTCGAGCGTGTTCAGGGCAGCGGGGTTGTGTTCAGACCTTACCCACAGATGAACAAGCTGCCAGTTTGGGATGAGTCGTTCGAAGATTTACTGAATGTGCGGTTGTCGCAATGTGGGCAGTTCATTGATGATATCAACCACCCTTACATTGAAGGGGTGCTGCAAAAGACGGGGGCTTACGCTTAATTGAAACAATCCGCTCAGCTATTGCGGGCGACTTTTTTACCACCTCAATTTTTGGATAAGCCTCCTATTGAAAGCAGGCACACCAACCAGACCATTCAAGCCAGCAAAATACCCGTGGTCGGTTTGGCTTGGTTGGCTTGGAGGCAAAAGGGAGAGGTGGTTTCTGAAAATATTTTGAATTTGGGTGGCAGTTATTGCCGTACTGGGTATGTTCAAACCAAGAAGCTGTTGCATTTTGTTGCACCAAGTTTCTGTCGATTTGTTACCTATGTGTTACCTAAAATAAAAAAGGCTTAAGTCATGATAACTTAAGCCTTTGATTTTATTGGAGCTGGAGATGGGACTCGAACCCGCGACCGGCTGATTACAAATCACCCGACCCGCCATTTTTCACCTTTTTTAAAACAATCACTTGACGCGCAACCTACTGATTATTAAAAAAGTATCATTTTCACTAAGTCTCACTAGCCCGCTTAAAATCCCCCTAAATCCCGTTTCAATGTTGACCCCGCGTTGACCGAGATTTATCATCTAATCGAACATAACAGGATCACCTTACATCACCCGACCTATAAAAAGCCGCCATGACTCAGAAAAACAAGCAGGACAGGACGTTTAACTTCACTCAGAACCGGATTAAAGACTTGCCCCCCGCTCCACTAAAAAAGCGTATTGAATACTTTGATAGCCATACTAAAAAGTTGATATGCCGTGTTAGCGATAAGGGTACAAAAACATTTGCCGTATTAAAACGAGTTGGCAATACATCAACACGCATAACCTTGGGACAATACCCCGATTTAAGCGTTAATGATGCACGGGTAAAAGCTCAGGAAATCCTAGTGGACTTATCTAACGGCAGAAACCCCACTGAAGAGAAACGCAAAGCTAAACTAAAGGGCATGACCTTGGGTGAATTGCTGGAGAGGTATCTTGCAGATAAAACCGATTTACGAGAGGCAACCATTAAAGACTATCGAAAGAACATAAAAGCCTTCACTGGCTGGCTAGAAAAGCCGATTGAGTCAATTACACGTGACATGGTACTAACCCAACGTAACCAATTCACCGGCGGACGTGATAACAAAATGCGCGTGTTGCGGCTCTTGATGCACTACGCCACTGACACATTGAAGGTACTGGATAGTAATCCTGTTGATGTCTTAACGGACGGTAAACTTTGGGCAAAGCTAAAGCGCAAAGATCGCATGATAACCAGCGACCAAATAAAAGATTGGTTTGCAGCCGTGCTACAACTGGACAACGAAAAGGCGAAGGTTTATTTGTTGTTATTGCTCCATACCGGCTTACGAGATGAAGACGTTAGATATTTGTTATGGCAGGATGTTGATTTTGCCAATGACTGTATCATTGCGAGAGATACCAAAAACCACACCGATTTTACAGCGTACATTGCCCCCCAGATTAAGCCTTACTTTCGACACCTGTACACCATAACAGGTGATAACCCTTATGTTTTCCCCGGACTCAATAAAGATGGTGTTATGGATGTCCCAAGAAAACCCATAGCGCAAGTCATCAAACAATCTGGCGTAGAGTTTAGCAGCCATGATTTAAAGCGCACCTTCCTAACCATTGGCGAATCCGCCATGATACCGTTTAGCTTACTCAAAGCCTTAGCCAACCATAAGACCAATAACGATGTTACCGGCGGATATATCAATGCAGAGGCTAAGACCCGCAAAGAAGCGACTTTTAAGATAGCAGACACGATACAGGCTTACACCTTGCCAAATGGTGATAATGTCATTGCGCTTAGAAGTTTGGCGCGTTAGCAGTTTACAATCTAGGACATCGAAATTTGATATAATTGAATTTAACCAGATAGCTCGACGGAGCGATAA
>CAJAVP010000115.1 GCA_903945375.1 uncultured Methylococcaceae bacterium
CAATTTATTTTTCGTTTCTCGGCGCGGGTCTTGAAGCTCGGCAAAATAGGGCATCGGATCGGGTAACATAGTCTCTCCTGAACAAAATCCTTATAATAACCTCATTTTCTCCGCAAGTGCTATATAGCGCGATTGCCCTGCTCGACCGCCCGCCTAACTTGCACACCAAGCGCGTCGGTGACCTCGTCTTGATATTGAAGAGAGCGATCGAATAACGCCGGAAGCTGTTCCGACTGATCATAGAAAAAACGGCGTATTCCCAACAGATGTACGAATGCTTGCAAGGTGATGGGTTCCTGATTCCAAATGCGTGCGTACCAACTGGCAAAGGTGGTTACGGCACCCACAGGCGCATCTACGAGCATCCAGCGTTCGCCATTTGTGACCAGACCAATACGACACCCTGTCATACGACAGAGCTGAACCATGCGTTCGGCAGGACTCGCTACCCAACCATGTTGTGTAGTGGCGGCATCAAGATCCACATCGACCGCATATGTCTGGATCAGCATTAAAGGCTTGTTATCTTGGCTAGAGTCAACGACAGCAAAATCTGGAGTAAGCGTTACCCCATGCTCTGGTAATGTGACTCGCAGGCTATCCGGTAGTTGGTCGCCATGCTTGAGAACATCGCCGCTGCCATCCTCGTCTAACTCCAAGCCCCGCGATAGAATCTCGTCAATCCAGGCCACATGGAGTTCCGCAAAATGCTGGTCATCGGTATCAATGGCTTCGCGCCATTCTTCGTAAGCCTGACGAAGTCGCTTGCGCTTCAGTCCGTCAAGTTCATCCAGTCCCTGCGGAAAAGCCTCTTTTAAGACGGGTATGGCGAGAAACGGGCCTGATATTTCAATAAGAGAGAGCCAATCGTCATGTACGCCTGTCCAGCTCATATTTGACCTCCCTTAGCAATGGATTCCGGAATAAAAAAGACCACAGCGACCGGGAATGTCCTGTCGACAAAGTTACCGTAGCGCGTTTCGATAGACTGAGTTTCCAATATGCGTTCGTTTGGTATGCGAGCCAACCGTGTTTCAAGTGCGGCGGTATCTCGCCTGAGTTGAGTTCGTTCGTCCTCGGAAAATAGTGACAACTGTACGGGCTCCTGCTCCTTTTTTAGCTCAGTTTTGATGGCTTTTTCTAATTCATCCAGTACGGTATTGATATTTTCTATCTCTGATTTCCTACGTCCTTGCAGGGTATTGCTTAGATGCTTAAGTCTGTCCTTCGACCGCGCGTCCACGGATTGAAGAATTGCGCTCTGATACCTTTCAAAACGTGTCCGTACGGCATCGAACAGGGAATCGTTAACTCTGGTTGGTTTTGCGTCGTCAAGCCATTGTTGAACTTTAGTGACACTCTCTTCACGTCGAAAACTCTGGTCGCGTAAGTAGCCTCCTGATACGGTCAGTTCCTCATGAAGCCGATGATGGTTACCGCCTGTAATGACTAATCGAGAGATAATCGCAACAGCCATGCCATCAATACGATCGTCAGCTATCGTCCTAACGGTGATACGATGAAGCTTTTTAACATCATCCTGAGCCCAGACTTCAGCACGTAAAAGGCGAAGGCACATTTGTACCAGGCGGTGATTGAGATGCACCAAAACCACATCATCACGACCTTTGGCAACTGCGTGATCAAATGTGATCGGACGGATATTTTGTGTATGTGGGTGACGCAATCCTTCAAGGCAGCGAGCCCATGAACCGGTCAATGGAGGCATCCTAAACACACTACCGGATGGTGCTTCCGTTAGTTCGGCAGGTTCGAGCGGTGACTTCTCTGCCAGTTGTAATCCGGTTTTGACGGCCATCAAAACGTGTTCTGGTGTGAGATGAAAATCGTGCTGCGTATTGATCAACCGGTCATGGAGTTTGCCAATACGGTCTTTGAGTTCGCGGTCGGCACTTAAAAATCGTTTTGCTTTAGCGATCTTTGCTTCTGCTAGTCGGGTGTCAAGATCCTTGAGGGAGCCTTCAATTAATCCTGACATCTGAGGGGCGATGACTGGATTTACACTACCCATATCAGAGCGCATTGATTCAAGCTTGCGTAATGCGCGGATAATGTCGTCGCCATGGCCACCGACAGTCACAACGCCTTTTTCACCACCGTCAACCGGGTGCCAAATAAGTACCTCTTTGGAGCGCTGGCCATGCCGATCAATACGGCCATTACGCTGCTCCATAATGTTTGGATTGTAAGGTATCTCTAAATGAATGAGGCAATTACAATAGTTCTGCAAGTCGATACCTTCCGACGCGGCATCGGTAGCCAATAGAATACGTACAGCTGAATCTTTTGGTGATGTCTGAAAAGCGGCTTTAATCTTTTCACGCTCATCCTGAGCAATACCTCCGTGCAGTAGCGCAATCCGCTCTCCGCCGAAATCATGGCTGGCCAGCGCTTCGTGCATCGCTTGGTGAGTGGTTCGATATTCCGTAAACAAGATTACCCGCTGATCGTTCCACTCACCATTGGTTTTAAGGTTCTCTTCTAGCCAGTTAATGATGCTCTGTGCTTTGGAATCAACTCGATTTTTAGCTTTCTGAGCCCACTGGCGTAGATCATCCAATATTAAGCGCTGCTCTTTCGTTAAGGGCTGGGCCCGACTTGATGCTTCTTCGACCGCTTCTGCCTGTGCGTTTTCAATTTCTTGATCATCGGCATAGTCTTCTTCAACGCGAAGAATGGCCTTGTGCAAAATACGCTCGCTCATGGTGTCTTTCTTGCGTTGAACCCCCGCAGATAGCGTATTACTGTGTTTTTCTAAGGTTCCGGCAAACGCCGCTGGTGAAGAAAATAAACGCTTTTTAAGCAACTGATTGACAAACTTGGTACCAAAAGTACCACCGTTCTTTGCTGCACCCAGCTCCCTGCTTTCACAATAGTCATTGAGTTTTTGATGGATATCACGCTCTTCTGGGGTATACGGTACGACCAGTGCCTTCAGCTTACGCTGGGCGTAGAGAGGCTTGCCATCGGCGTCTACCAAATCGCTCTTCAAGCGACGGATCATCACTTTACTGAGTTGTTTCTCATCGGGGAGAATGTTACGAGCAAATCGCTGATCGTCCAGTAGTTCCAACAATGAGGTAAATGATTCGGTATAACCGTTATGTGGCGTGGCTGTCAGAAAAAGACGATGCTGAAAATGGGGACTGATTAAACGAATGAATTTGGTGCGTAGGCTTTCAAGAGCGTAGCTCGCTCCAGCGGTTGGCGCAACGTTGTGTGCTTCATCAACAACAAGCATATCAAACTTGCGCGGGTAGCTGATATGTTGCGGCAACACGTCGCGCATGGCACGCAGTCCTTCACCGCTCTTTACCCAGTCCATGGATGCAATGAGGCGCGGATGAGATGTCCAAGGATTAGCATGGATACCGCGCTCCCGACGCAATTGCTTGATATAGGCCGTATCGACCACTCGGAATTCAAGCCCGAATTTTTCCAGCATCTCAATTCTCCATTTTTCTTGGAGAGAGGCGGGACAAACTATTAAGACGGTACGTGCTCGATGCCTAAGAAGAAGTTCTTGGATTACCAGACCCGCTTCAATGGTCTTACCCAAGCCGACATCGTCTGCAATGAGCAAATTGACACGAGCCATGTCGATTGCCCGAACCAACGGGTCAAGTTGAAAATCCTCAATACTGACACCACTTCGAAAAGGCGCTTGTAAGAAGCTCTTATCGGCATTAGTCGCGGCTCCCCAACGAACGGCATCAAGAAACGCTTCAAGTGTATTTGAGTCATCTTGTCCGGAAATGGAAGGCAGACCGGCACGTTCAATAATTTGCGCACCTGGCTCAATCTCCCAGATAACCTCTAGCTCCTCACCTAGAGCATCTTCATCGATAGACGAAAGCATGACCGCATGTTGAGGCTTTGTATTGGATGTAAGTGCAGAAGAAACTATATCTGCAACAATCCACTGTCGGCGACGAACTTCAACTAGCTGACCGGGTTCAGGGCGTGCCTGATAAGACTGTTGTGAGTGTTTCACTGATATAGCCACGTTGGTACAATCCCTTTAATAAAGCGAGTTTTGAGGCGTGATAGCCCTATTTTTTACATTGGGAGAAATAAGATCACTGATAACTCGCCTTAGCAATTACTGAAGTGTTTTTTGTGTATCTTGCATCACCTCTGCCAAGTGTAAATTGATGCTACGAGCAATGGCACGACCTAGATCCACAGGGACAGCATTGCCAATCATTCGACCTAATACTTTAAACATAACCTCACTTGTATCACTGACAAAAGCATAATCCAGAGGAAAACTCTGTAATATGGCTGCTTCTCTTAATGAAATCGCTCGATTTTGTTCTGGGTGACCAAATCGTCCATTGCCAAAACCAAAACATTGCGTGGTCATTGTTGGAGCTGGCTTATCCCATTCCATACGACCATAAACACTGCGATATGTCTTACCCTTGTCACTCTGGTGGCATTTAGCAACAAGATGGTTTGGCCAATCTTTCCAAGACCCTCCAGGTTTTGAAGCTTGTATTCGTAAGAGATTTTTCTCGGATAATGATGCCGATACATGCAAGCAATCATCATCCGCTACGCCGCCAGCAGTCAGGCTTTGCAAACCACCAATTGCTTCACGAACAGTTTTTCGTTTGATGTGTGTTGGTGGGATTAATTCGATTTTGCCATGCTTAGATGCGAGTAGAACCATACGATTCCTAGATTGTGGTACCCCATATAAAGAACTGTCCACAACGGAATGCCAAACCGCATAGCCAAGGTCTTCCAACGCCTTAACGAAGTCGTGAAATACTGCATGCCTTGCTACCGTGGGAACATTCTCCATTGTAATGATGTCTGGTTGAACATCCTTGGCGAGTCGTGCAAACTCGTATAACAAGCTCCACTTTCCATTTTCTTTTTGCTCGTATCCTTGCGCATAGGTAGAGAACGGCTGGCAAGGCGCACAGCCTGCTAGTACTTTAATAGAGGCATTACCAAATAAAGAGGATAGTTCTTCACCGGTAACCTTGCTAACATCCCGCTCAATAAAACTGGCATTATTATTTGCCTCGTAAGGAAATTTGCAGGCTGGGTCCAAATCGATACCTGCGACAACGGGTAAATCTTCTAATACAAAGCCATGCGTTAAACCGCCCGCCCCGCAGAACAAATCAACACAAGAAATTTTCGACATCATTCATCCCTTCTATATTCCATCGACTTATCGGCGGCTTATTACTAAATATTTTATGCAATCTAGGGCTCATTACTTTGGTTCTCGCTTTCGGCAGAGCCACCAGATAGAATCCATTTATCAACTACCCATAAGCTGAAGCTGATGTTCTTTTTATGATATTTGTTAATATGCAGTAAATGTGTGTTAGCTAATAATAGAAACAAAATTCAACTCAAGCTTTATTTATAACTCTCATTGGCGTTGGTGTATAAACAATCAGAAGGTTATTCTACCCCTATCCCCTTTTTTATTAAGACGCAGTTGTCCCTACCCGGACGGAAACCGGCATGCCGAGATAGGTCATGACATTCATGGCAGCAATGCGGGCATGAACC
>CAJAVP010000116.1 GCA_903945375.1 uncultured Methylococcaceae bacterium
TAGTCACTTTCCATTTACTTTTTGGCCGGCTTTCTTCGTTAGGAATGGCGTTTGATTCGGACTGACTGGTCATGATAATTCTCCGGTACGGTTGCTTTTGGGCGATAGTTTATAGCATTTGAGAGTTTATGCACCAACGCCATTACCATTCAAAAGCTCTCTAAACTGTCCTGTTTTAAGTTGGTAGCACTCCCAAGCTTTAGCTTGGGAGTGAGCGTAAAATTTGCTGTTGATGCGTCTGAATTGGGGATGCTCGTAAGCTCCTTGTGTAAATTTTAGGCAATAAAAAACCCGCTCATGCACGATGCAGAGGCGGGGGTTAAATGGGTGGGTTTTAAATAGAGGCTTGACTTTTTGAAACTGGACAAAATAACATCTTGCTTGCTGTTTCATTGTGCGTCTCACTATGACATCAAAATTGTTAGTTAATTTAAACCATAAACCATAATTTTTACAACTATATGACACACTGTCAGGCGGTAATTCTGATTATGAGCGCAAATAAATCGCTTAATAATCAGAGAAACTCAGAGCTTTGGGCAATATCAACTTACGTTATACCGTTTAGCTCTGTTTTCGGAAGGCTCTTTAACGCTTAGGAGCGAGCATGAAATAAAGTGAATAACTGTGTGCGGCTGGAGTGCTTTTTTTCGCCTAAAGCGCCTACTGTTGGTGTCTGCACTGCTATTCCAGCTCATTCCTTAATAAACGTCTCTAACGTAACGTTTATCGCGTTTTAATTGATTGACATAATCAATGGCTTGCGCTTCTGATAACTGACCGTGGATAGCGATAACATCTAACAGGGCTTTATCGACATCTTTTGCCATGCGATAGGCATCTCCGCAGACAAAAAAGTAACCGCCTTGTTCTAACCAATCGAAAAGTTCAGCACCGTGTTCGCGCATTTTATCTTGTACATAGATTTTTTCTTCTTGATCTCTGGAGAATGCCAAGTCTAGGCGAGTTAATACGCCGTTGTCTTGGAGTGCTGCCAATTCTTCCTGGTAAATAAAATCCGTTGACGCATTGCGGTCACCAAAAAAGAGCCAGTTTTTGCCGGTTGCTTGGCGATATTGGCGCTCTTGTAAGAAGGCGCGAAACGGTGCAATGCCGGTTCCAGGCCCCACCATAATCATCGGTAGCGTGTTATCTTCAGGCACTCTAAATAACTTGTTGGGAATAAAGAAGCAGTTGACCTCGGTGTCGGCCTCCACTAAATCAGCCAAAAAGGTTGAGCAAACACCTTTGTGTTGTCGTCCATGTGCGTCATAACGAACGCTAGCTACGGTCAAATGAACGTGCTCAGGATTGGGTTTGCTGCTGGAGGAAATCGAATACGCACGATGTTGCAAGGGCTTTAACAGCGCGATAAATTCTGCGGCTGAAAATTCAACATTGGGATTTTGCAATAATAAGTCTAAGGTGTCGCGTCCCCATAAATACTGACTGAGCGCTTCTTTGTCATTGGCTTGTAAGTGTGCATTCAATGTTTGGTTGCCAGAGCGTTTGGCAAGTTCTTCCAAAAATTCTTTGCTGGGTAGTTTGATTTCAAAATATTTCAGCAAGGCCTCACGTAAGCACATCAATTCGCCATTGACTGGCTCTTCTTCTGCGCCACTGCAATGAATGGCGTTGAGCAGCTCATCGACTAATTTCGGGCAATTACGAGCAAAAATGCCTAAGGCATCACCCGCTTCGTAGTGTAGTCCTGAGCCTGCAATAGAGATTTCGTAATGGCGCGTTTCTTTGGATGATTCCGGCGCAGTAAGCAGTCGATTAACCAGAAGTTTGGCTGGAAAAGGATTTTTTCGAGTGTATTGTGGTTTATCGTCATTGATCGCTAAGGTATCAACAATGCTGGCGGTGGATGCACCACCTGATATTTGTGGAATAACCGTGCTAATCCAGGCTTTGGCGGGTTCTTCAAACGCGACATCCGCATCGATGCGATCGTATAAGCGCATTGCTCCTAAGGCGGTCAGTCGGTTATCCCAATCAATACCTGCTTGGCAAAATAAATCGTAGCTGGTGTCGCCTAATGCAAATACGGCGTAGTGCAGATTGGGCAGTTTAGGCGCTGAGTCTGCACTCATTTCTTCCCAGAGTAATTGGGCATTATCTGGCATTTCGCCTTCGCCATAGGTGCTGGTGATAATCAGTAGGTATTCCATCGTGCTCAGTGCATCCGCTGATAGCTCATCCATGCTCTTGACGATGGGTTTTAAGCCGTGCGCTTTGGCAACCGTCGCCGCATCATTGGCGACGGATTCCGCATTGCCGGTTTGACTACCGTATAAAATGTTAAGTGTACGGCTATCTGTTGCATTGATTGATCCGGCACTTTGAATCATGTGGGTGTGCATACCGGCAAAAAAGCCGCTTAGCCATGCGCGTTGGCTTGCACTGTAAGGCGCATCTGCTGGAATTTGAGGTGTTTTCATTTAAGTCACTGGTTGCGATTTAGGTCTGGATTCTGTAAGAAGCGTCCTATACCAACCAAAGTCGGTATAGGTTATGACGTTTATGCGGCCTGACCGCTGAGCATCGTTTGGACAATGCCTAAACCCACCAGACCGGCCAAATATTCTTCAACAGCCGGAATACCGGCTAATGCTTGTTTATTGATGTTGTCTTGCTCAATAATCCAATGCGTTGAGCCTATGGAATAAATGCTTTGTACTGAGCGGTTAATCAAGGCGGTTTTATAGTCATTGAGCCGTTTGCTGGCTAACAACCAAGCCAATTGTTCATCCGCGTAGTTACTGTAGGCCTCGCGAGTGGTTTTTACCAAGGCTTCTTGCAATTTGCGTGGACGCTCAGTGATGATTTTATGCGCGGCTAATTCGATATGGTGTTGAGTGCGCTGTGCTTCAGGTGCAAATTTTAAGCTATCGAGAGCAACTTGCTGCGCTTTATCGAGTACGGCAAAACTGTTTATCAATTTAAACGTTAAGGCGTTATCGCTGGTTTCGCTAGGGATTAAACCAGCAAACAATGGCGTGGCGTGCAGATAGGCGTGTTTAACTTGTTCAATCTGCTGCCGAGCCAGTTCGAGTGATAATTCCTCAATCATGGCTTTACGGTCTAAGGCTTGTTGCAAATAGTGTGCGGTTTGGGTTTTGTACAACCACAGCGGCAGGGCAAATTTAAAATGCTGGCGCTCGCTTTCCCAGTTATTCAGTAGATTTCTCGCTTTGCTGGAATTGGCGTATTCGGCATGTTGTTCTAGCATCGCTAAAATGAATTGCTCATGCGCTTTTGCCATCTCAGTGTCTTCCGTTAGGCTATGCAATTCTACGGAAGTTTTGTCATACAGTTTTTCCAAACGATGGTCAGGATCATACTGATAAGCGTTGCCGCCGGACATGCCATTGCAGAACCCTTTGCCGAAGCCGCCGATATTGAGTACCGCGCCATTGGTCATGTATTCGCAAGCGAAATCACCAACACCTTCAACAACCGCCATTGCACCTGAGTTTCTGACTGCAAAGCGATCGCCTGCTTCTCCATTGATAAAGGCTTTACCGCCGGTTGCGCCAAACAAGGCGAAGTTACCGATTAGGACATTATTGCCCGGGGTTTTAATGCCGCCACCGGGCGATTCAACCACAATCACACCGCCACAAGCTGACTTGCCCACGCCATCATTACACGTACCCAAATGCTCCATACGCATTCCGTCATTAAGGAAAGCGGCATAGCTTTGTCCTGCCGAGCCGTGGGTGCGGATGATGACGCTATCAGGTGCCAAATACCGACGGCCGTTTTGATGGGTGTAGATAATTTTTGAGTTAGCGACTTCTTGTTCACTCAGTTCATACGCTAACAGTCGTTCAATATCGATTGCGGCTTGACCACCAACGGTTTTATTGCAGTTGTTAAGTTTAAAGTCGCTGCCTTCAATAATCAGTTGCGTGGCTTGTGTCGGAATAAGCTCTGCTTTGACGCGCTCAATGATGGTGTTATCAATCGCAAAATTGGCTTCTAAGTAAACCGGTTTGGCGACGGTAATGACATCAACTTGATTGAGCATTTTGCATAAATTGACTTGTCCAATCAGGCTTGGATGATTGATTAAATGCAATAAATCCGTTTGGCCGCGTATTTCTCGTAAGCTGGTGTAGCCTAATTGTGCCAATATTTCTCTGACCTCATGCGCCAAGTTCATAAAGTATTGCGCGAGAATGCGAGCATCACCTTTAAATTCTTCATGCGCGGTGGTTAAACCGGCTGGACATTTAATATTGCAGTTTTTTGCCATGACGCAACGCAGCATCATTAAGGCCGAGGTGCCAAATTCAAATGAGTCCGCGCCGAGAATGGCCGATTTAACGACATCCACACCGCTTTGATGTGCGCCACTGCAACGTAAAATCACTTTATTACGCAAGCCATTGACGGCTAAAGCCTGATGGACTTCAGCAATGCCAATTTCGGGCGAACGACCGCTGTTTTTCAGGCTAGTTACAGCGGCTGCACCGGTACCGCCCGTGTTGCCTGCAACGTTGATAACATCTGCGCCGGCTTTGGCAACGCCCACGGCAATGGTGCCGATACCTTCTGAGGAGACTAATTTAACGCCGACTTTAATACGAGCAGCTTTGGCATCATGGATGAGTTGACCTAAATCTTCAATCGAGTATGTGTCATGATGTGGTGGCGGGCTGACTAACTCAACTTGTGGTGTTCCACCGCGTAAAGAGGCAATTTCGACTGAGACTTTAGCGGCGGGCAATTGTCCGCCTTCGCCTGGTTTTGCACCTTGGGCTATTTTAATTTCGATTTCGCTGATATTGGGATCAGCCAAATACCCCGCCCAAACACCAAAACGTCCAGACGCAAATTGTTTGATTCTGCAAGAGCGCAGGCTATTAAAGCGGCTAGGGTGTTCGCCGCCTTCACCGGAATTACTGAGTGCGCCGACGATATTTGTGCCCAATGCGACCGCTTCATGCGCTTCAGCTAATAACGCTCCATGACTCATAGCACCTGAGGCTAAGGTCGGGGTGATTTCATGAGCGGGTTGCACTTGACTTAACGTAATAGGTTCGCGGGCTGTTTTTAAGCTGTCCAGATAAGAGGCTAGCAAGCTGTCTACGCTATCCAGTGTTATCGTCAGATGTGGCTCGTCAATGTTTAGATCAACGATTTGGTTTTGAAAACGAGTTTTAAAATGAGTGCCTAACGCTTCTAATCGCAAACGGTTTGGGTTTTGAGTCAAACAGAGCTGATAAATTGTCGCGCCGATTTTGTTGACCGCCAAACCACGAACCAAGTAGTTTAGATTGCCGTGCAGATTTTGTTTGCCCAAGCTGTGATCAAAATCCTCGCAACTTGAAGCATTTGTGACATCTACCGGAAAATCCATAATGTCGCGTAATGCAGCAGGGCGACAATCACGCTCGAGATATAGATTTTTGGCAAAACTGCGATAAGCGGGTGTAATGCCGAATTGGTCAATTTGTTCATCGGTGCGTTTTTCATAACCGAGATCAATATAGGCGGTATCGCTGGCAACTGGCGTTTGCTCGGGAAGGTATGAAATCGCTTCGTCGGTCATATGGATATATTCCCGGACAGCTGTATTTCCGTATGAATGACCGGCCCCCTCTTGACGCTCTTTAAACAATCCTAAGAACGGAATATCTTTTTCTTCGCGTACGGCTAAGGCTTTAAGATGCCATTCGGTTGCGCTGGCGGCAATATCGGCAAACCGCACTCCGCCCACAGACGCATGGATGTTGGGGAAGTAAGCCGTTAGTTTTGGCTCGTCGGTATCGAGATAATTGGACTCGAAAAATTCGCCACCGATATAGCTTTCAACGGTACATAAACCAAATTTACCCATTGTTTTCATGAGAGATTTTTCGGTTCCTTTTTGAAATTTCTCAAGAATTTTTTGCTGCTCATCAGCGGCATAATGACTGACGACGCGGTTGTGAACACTAATTGGGCAAATGGCAGATGCGCCAAAGCCTAATAAGGTGGCAATATCATGTGGGCTGGCGGCTTGTCCGGTTTCAGCAATCAATGAGGAGTTAAAACGCAGTCCTTGTTTAACCAGTTGTTGGTTAGCGGCTGCAATCATTAATAAGGCTGGAATAGCGGCTTGATCGGGACAGATACCGGTGTCGCTGAGAATGATAATGCCGGTGTTGTTTCTGGCCGCTTGGACGACTTGCTCGCAGATTGCCATCAAGGATTGCTCGAGATTACGCTCGTTTTGTTCGGCATCCTGACTGTTCGGCGTGTACAGCATAGCTAAGGTTTTGGTGCTGACTGCGGTTTGTTGGCGAATTTGTGCTAGTTGTGTGCGTTGCAAAATGGGCGATTCGATCATCAGCTGTTGATTGCTGTCATCGGAAAAATTGGGTTTAGCGCCTAATGCAACACGCAAGGTCATCCCATCACTCTCGCGGATGGAATCTAGCGGCGGATTGGTAACTTGAGCAAAGCGCTGGCTAAAATAGCGTGACATGCCACCTTCCGCGCTGGATAACGCATTCGGTGCAATACCGTAGCCCATTGCCGAGACTTTTTCCATGCCTGTGGCAAGAATGGGATCGAGCAAAAACTTGAAGCTTTCTTGATTGAGCGAATAGGCGGTATGTTGCTGGTCAATATTGAAAGCCGATTGAGTGCGGTCGATTGACTCCAATTCCGCTAAACTGATTTTAGGCAGTTCAGCAAGGTGAATACAGCGTTGCGCCAATAAGGCTTGATAATCTTTTTCTTGGGCTAAGCGTTCCATGACTTGATGGCTGTTGTACGCTTCGCCGGTACGATGGTCGAAATAAAGCATTCCGCCCGCTTCGATACGTCCGCGTTTTAAGATGTCTTTGGGCGGAAAGTCAATTTGTCCCGCTTCAGACATAACCGCCAGATATTCGCCCGTTTCAACGGAACGCAAAGGACGTAAACCTAATCGATCAAGACGTGCACCAACGCAGAGACCGTCGAAGAAAATCAACGCGGCAGGGCCGTCATTTTTTTCTTCATAAAGGCTAAAGTATTCCAACATGGCACGGACTTCTGGCGACAAAGTGGTATCGTTTTCCCAAGCGGGTGGCATCATTGCCAAAACCGCAGTGACGATATCCATGTGATCTTCGTTGATGCGACGTGACAGGGTTTGATCTAGGCGACCTGAATCTGATTGTCCGCAGGGAAAAATAATATGTTTATTATTTTGGCGAGCAATCGCGCTTTCACTCAGGCGATTCTTCTTATCAGTATTGAGTTCGCCATTATGCGCCATGTAACGGAAGGGCTGAGCCATGATGGTGGCAGGTGCCGTGTTTGTTGAAAAGCGCGTATGGAAGAATAAGGTGCTGATTTCATGGTCAACATCATATAGGTCTTTGAAGTAGGGAATGACCTCAAAGGAATTAAGGCGACCTTTGTACACTTGCGTGCGTGAGCTCATGGATAAAGGATAAAAACCATCCAGCTCATGGCGCGTAAAGCCTTCAACTTCAATTGATAATAAAACCTGTTGAATGTATTTTTCAAATTCATCATGCGAGGCATTTTTGAGCGAGTCGGGACGCGCAAACACACATTGCTTGATGGGAAATTGAGCTTTTACCGAAGCGGCATTCAAAAAAGCGTTATCAACCGGCACCGCTCGCCAAATGAGAATAGGCAACGCTGCATTTTTGAAATGTCGCTCAACCAATTCTTGTGCCGCGCTATCGTAGTGATCGTGGTCTTCTGGAAAAAAGAAATTGGCGACTCCAAACTGTCCTAGTTCAAGCGTAGGCATGTTGGTGATTTTGCGAAAGAACTTAAGGGATAAATCAATATTAACGCCAGCGCCATCACCAATGCCTTCGGCACTCATGCCGCCACGATGCGGAATAGTGCATAAGGCTTCATGGGATTTAAGCAAAAGATCATGCGTTTGCTTGCTTTGTTTGTGCGTTATAAAGCCTACGCCGCAGCTATCTTGAGAGAGTTCTGCGTTATAAAGCAGGGTATTTTGATTTTCTAATCGGGAATTTTTATTCATTGATACAGCCCGTCATTCTTGTTATGCCATGACCATACTGGGAGGTCATAGCGTTTTAAAGTCGTTTTTTGTTGTAATGCGTGATAGAGTCAGTTTGATAAAACGACTGCGGATCACGATTACCTTCCAGATAACTCACAGTTAAACTCGACAATTGTAATATAAGTTGGGCTAATCTGTCACATTGCTCCGCGTATAATTTGAAAATCAGATTACTTGATAGTTGATTAATATGAAAGAAATTTTTGATGTTGTTGTTGTCGGTGGCGGCATGGTTGGTGCGGCAGTAGCTTGTGGATTGGGTGGCAGTGATTTAAAAATTGCGGTCATCGAAACCTCAGCACCCTTACCGTTTAGTCCAGATCAAGCCCATGATTTAAGGGTTTCTGCGTTAAGTATCGCCTCGAAAAATATTCTGGAAACGGTGGGCGCTTGGGAGGGCGTACTCAAGCGACGCTATTGCCCATTCCGGCGTATGCGTGTCTGGGAGAATCAAGGCGATACTGAGTTTTGTAGCGATGATATCAGTTATCCTGAACTGGGTTATATTGTCGAAAATCGTGTGACACAATTGGCTTTGCTGGAGCGTTTACCTGATTTTGCTAATGTTGAGCTGATCTGTCCGGCTGAAATTAGCAAAATAACGTATAGCACGGGCAGTTTAAGTGAGGTGCTATTAGATAATGGTCGCGTTTTATCCGCTAAACTTATTGTTGCCGCAGATGGTGGGCAATCTCGGGTTAGGCAAACGGTGGGATTAGGGCTTACCAGTTGGGATTATGACCAACAGGCCTTAGTCATTTATATTCAAACCGCTTATGGTCAGCAAGATATTACTTGGCAACGTTTTGTGCCCAGTGGCCCGCAGGCATTTTTGCCCTTGACCGGTCATCATGGCTCTATTGTCTGGTATAACTCGATTGATGAAATAAATCGCTTAAAAGTCTTGCCAAATGAGGAGCTTAAGGCGGAGTTAATCGCCGCCTTTCCAGATTGTTTAGGTCAAGTTGAGCAGGTTTTAGCCAGTGCAAGTTTTCCCCTGCGTCGTCAACATGCCCAGCAGTATGTCAAGCATGGCGTGGCATTAGTGGGTGATGCGGCACATACCATCAATCCCTTAGCGGGGCAGGGGGTAAATATCGGTTTATTGGATGCTGCGGCTTTGGCGGAAGTGATTCTTGAGGCAGCGTACAAAGGTCAAGATATTGCCGACTTAACAGTATTAAAACGCTATGAACACATGCGCCGCCTTGAGAATTTAAAAATGATGACGGTGATGGATGTTTTTTATCAAGTCTTTAGTAACGATGTATTGCCGTTAAAAATATTACGCAACTTAGGCTTAGGGGTAGCAGAGCGGGTTTTGCCTGTTAAAAATAAAGTCATGCGTGGCGCAATGGGTTTAGAAGGTCGCTTGCCTAAGCTGGCGCAAGGTAAGTCTATCTTAAAATCAATTTAATAAAGCATTGCACAGCGAAGGTAAGTGCAGTGCGGGCTCTGGTTTGGTTTTGGGTGATGTGGGGTTTTTAGCTTCAGTGGAAAACCACCAAGCGAGTCCGGCATCGCAACCATCGCCAGCAGGCAGGGGTTCTTGGCTAACACAGTTCAGATTGCCAGCAGGGCAGTGTAAGCGAACATGAAAATGGTCATCATGCTTCCACCACGGTCTAATTTTTCTTAACCAGTCGTGATTTCCCTTAGTCTTGCATAATTCACGTTTTACACTTGGATTGACAAAAATCCTGTCCACACTCGGCATACGTGCCGCTGTTTCTAAAATTTTCTCATGATTAATCGACCATTGTGCGGTGTTAATTTGGTCGCTGCTATTCAATAATACCGAGGTTGCGCTCCAGTTTTCTCGTTCGTTAGCACTTAATAAACGTGTATTGGCTTGTTGCGTCAGTAAAAACCAAATATCGACATCAAGCCCTGTCTGGTGGCTACGATGACCGCTGATTGTCGGCCCCCCTCGCACTTGACCTAAATCGCCAATCAACAGTGTGCCTAATCCTTGGTTGGCAGTGGCTTGTCCTAATTGTTCAATAAAAAGTTTTAATTCAGGGTGACCAAACACACGATTTCTGGATAAGCGCATCATTTGATAGCCGATGCCGTTGCTAGGCATTGCGACCGCACCACTGAGACAGCCGTTGTTATAGCTACCAATGCTTTGTGCCGTTGGACTGATTTGTTTGGGTTGGGTCATTAATGACCAAGGATTAGCGACACCGAGTTTGGGTAGGGTAAAGATGAGCGTTAAAAAAAAGAAGCTAAAATTTTTAAACATGGTCGTGTTAAATAAGTAGTAAAGAGGTGCGAGCAAGCGACGTAAGTTTTTGGCTATTTTCGAAAACTTAAAGAGCGTTTGACCGAAAAAGCAAAAAATCCAGCTGAATAAAGAGTCATTTTAAAAACTGTCCCTATTGTTTTGGAGTCAACCGATAAATACGATGCGGTATCGTTCATATCTAAAGAGGGTTATCCTGAAGTTATTACTCCTGATTAAATACTGGGGCGCTTCTGTTGTTCAATTAGTGGCGTAGGGCGGATAAGCGATAGCGCCATCCGCCAATAATCGTTAAGGTGCATGACGCTATCGCTTATGCACCCTACGCGAGCTTCAATTTAGCTCATCAACAAAGATTGAAAATGTTGTGGGCAGTGATGCATTGCGTGGCCCATTTAACCACAACATTTTTTATATTTTTTCCCGCTACCGCAATGACAAGGGTCATTGCGCCCAATTTTAATCGCGGACTGGATTTGAGGTTGCTGTGCCGCCAGTTGCATCGTCTTAACGCCGTAGATATGCAGCGTTTTTACCGCAATCGGCACATTAGGAAATAAGGCAATCGCAATCATATCGCCGCTGGGCTCTTCGCCTTGCCCCATTAATAAGGCTTTAATTTCTTTGATTTTGGCTTGATCAAAATCGCTAAAATCTTTGGTTGCCAAGCCACCAAAAAGCTTTGCGCTATTTCTAATGGATTCAAGCCCTGCATCACTAGGTTTTAATTTTTCCCCTTTTTTACCAAACCAAAAGACTTCATTGATGGCTAAGCCGGCAAAAAATCCTAGACACCAACTGTAAGCAATTTCCGCAAGCTCTTCGTCAAGCTGTTCAAAATCAAAGGGAAAAGCTAATTTGTTGGTGGTTAATAAGTCGTGATAAGCCGAATAAACCGCTTGTGTTGCTTGGTTTAGCAGCGGTGCTTGGGTCTCACTAATCGCGGGGTGTTGACCTTTGAAAATGGCAGATAACCAAGGCAAAGCGTCATGTTGGGTAGGGGTTATCATTTGTGCATAAAACAAACCACGTAGTTCATCTAGGCTTAAGTGTTCCTCGGCAGGAACGATCGTATTTAAACAGTCATCAAGTGTTTGCAGTAATTTTGTATCAATCATGGGAATATTTTAATTATTATTAGGGAATCGTCAGTAACGATGTTTATTGCAGTGGGGGACGGGTATATAGATTGGTGAATAAACGCACAACCACAAATAGCATGGCTTTGAACATTTCAATGGTTGATTCATCACAGTCGTTTTCCTGTAAAAATAAATCAGCGGACTGATGCAAGAAATCAAGCAAGCCAGATTGCTGTGTTTCGTCGTCTTTGGGCGTATAAAAATCCGTTTTAATTTGCTCGCTCCGTTTGGCATTAAGATGGCGACCTTGCATTAAGGGCTTAAGCTCTTTGTCCAATAAACCGGCTTGTCGCTCCATCCAGGTTGGATCATCTTTAAATTTGGGGAGATTGCCAAACGCTTTTTTATAAACCCCGCTGATATCAAAACATAAATCCATAAACAAGTGTGCTAAGTCTTGATTGCGCTCAGCAATAATCGCTGGGAAAGTATGAAAAATGGTTTGAAAAAATAACGGTTGATCAATTTCAAATTGAATCATCATCCGTTTAGCGTTGTCTTCATCAATGCTTTTTGCATATTCAAGCGCTTGTTTAAGCTCTCGTGAGTTAAGTTCGTGCATTTTGAGCCTTCGTTTAAGATAAAATGGGGGCTTATAATATCATGACGGCGAAAAACACCTAGCCCACTTTGCCCAAGATTTCGATTGGCTAACGCGGGGTCAAGCTGTACCGATACTCTACCTCTCAATCCCAAATAAAATACCATGCTGGCTGCTCTCGTTCGCTTTTCTATTCGCTTCTATGGCGTCGTCATTGCGCTTGCTGTGTTAATTCTGCTGTATGGCAGTTATCGCTTTGTTACGGCGGGTTTGGATATTTTTCCTGAATTTTCGCCCAAGCGCGTCATTATTCAAACTGAATCGCCCGGATTTTCTGCTGAACAAGTGGAGGTGTTAGTCACTCGCCCCATAGAACTGTCCCTTAGTGGTTTAGTGGGTTTAGCCTCGATACGGTCTGAATCTATACAAGGTTTATCGATTATTACCGCAACATTTGACGAGCAGACGGAAGTCTATCGCAACCGGCAATGGGTCAGTGAGCGCCTAGCCGGTTTAGCCGCTCAGTTACCCGCAGGTATCACGCCGATTGCTCTGCCTTTATCATCGTCTTCTTCAACCGTGTTAACCGTAGGCTTACAATCTGAAACCCAAAACCTAATGCACTTACGCAGTTTAGTCGATTGGACAATCGTGCCGCGTTTGCTGGCTGTGCCGGGTGTTGCCGATGTGAATGTGTTTGGTGGTGATGTTCAGCAATTGCAAATCCAAGTAGATCCCGTGCAATTACGTCGCTTTAATCTCGCATTTGACGATATTATTCACGCCGCGAGTCAAGCTGCCAATCATCAAGGCGGCGGTTTTTTAGAAAATACAAACCAACGCTTCACTTTGCAAATTTTAGGGCCGGCAGCCACCCCTGAGCAGTATGCGAAGGTTTTGATTCACCTACCTAATCCTCCCACTGGACAAGCACGCAGCATTACCTTAGATGAAATTGCCACGATAAGCTATGCTGCCGAACCGCCCATTGGTGCGGCGCAAGTCATGGGTAAGCCCGGTATTGTGCTAATGGTGATTGGTCAGTATGGTGCTAACACCTTAACCGTATCTAAACAAGTTGAGCAAGCACTCAAAGATTTTGAACCGGTATTTCAGCATGAGGCCATTCATTTCTATCCGCATTTATTTCGACCTGCCGATTATATTGAACGCTCGCTCGCCAGTTTGAGTGGACATTTACTCATTGGCGGCCTATTTGTTCTGCTTATCTTAGGTTTGTTTTTATATAACTTACGCACCGCCTTAATTTCTGCGCTAGCTATTCCGGTCTCGTTGATAGCCGCTGTGATTGTTTTATTAGAAACTGGCGTTCATTTAAATATCATGGTATTGGGCGGACTTGCTATCGCTTTGGGTGAAGTTGTTGATGATGCCATTATTGACACTGAAAATATTTATCGCCGCTTACGCGAAAATCATCGCGCCGATTTTCCCTTGCCGATTACCGAGGTTATCCATAGCGCTTCCTTAGAAGTGCGCGGCTCGGTTGTTTATGCCAGTTTTATTGTTGCGTTAGTCTTTGTGCCTTTGTTAACCTTAAATGGCGTGGCTGGACGATTATTTGCGCCATTGGGTTTTTCTTATATTCTCGCCATTTTAGCTTCTTTGCTGGTCGCGCTGACGCTAACTCCCGCATTGTGCTATTTACTACTGCGCTCAGTTGCGGTTAGTGCAGAACCGCCACTGATTAAGCGCCTATTGCCGATTTATCAGCAATGGCTACAAAAAAGTAACCGTCATTTTAATTTGATTGTGGTCAGCAGCCTGTTGGTTTGCTTAACAGGTTTATCTGCATTTTTAAAATTAGATAGCCAGTTTTTGCCCGAATTACGCGAAGGTCATTATATTGTCCATACCAGTAGCATCCCCGGCACTTCTTTGCAGGAGTCTTTACGAATTGGACGCAAGCTTACCGAGCAATTTCTAAACATTCCAGGGATTGAATCAGTCTCGCAATGGGCAGGACGCGCCGAACGAGGGGCTGATACTTACGGCAGTCATTACAGTGAATACGAAGTGCGGCTCAAACCTTTATCAGGCGCAGAGCAACAACACATCATGGAACAGTTACGTGAAATTTTGGATAATTTTCCGGGCATTTCTGCCGAGGCCAACACCTTTTTAACTGAGCGTATTGATGAAACCATCTCTGGTTATACGGCTCCGGTCGTCGTTAATATTTATGGCAGTGATTTAGCCCTATTAGATGATAAGGCGCAAGCGGTCGCTCGTATCATGCGCGGCATGACTGGTGCAACCGATGTGCAATTGCGCTCTCCGCCCGCAACGCCATTGTTACAAATCAAGCTACAACAAGAACAAATGCAACTCTGGGACGTTTTGCCCGCCCAAGTGAGTACCGCCATACAAGCCGCGTTTGAAACGCACGTCATCGGTCGCAATCGTCAAGGTGTCAATCCTTATGCGATTGTTGTTACTGTTAGCCCGGAACTCCGCCAACACATCGAAGCCATTGCGGAATTACCCATTCGCACTCAACAAGGTGGCTTAGTTAAACTGGGACAAGTCGCGCACATGGGGCAAACCGACAGTCGCTATAATATTTTGCACCAAAGCGCACAACGGCGACAAACCGTCACCTGCCATGTTATCAATCGCGATATCGATGCGTTTATGCGTGAACTAAAAACCCAAGTGCTTGCTGAAGTACCTATTTCAGCTGACAGTTACCCCGAATTTACCGGTGTCGCTATCGAACAAGCAGACGCTCGTAATGCCTTGATTGTGCAATCATTACTCGCGGGTACAGGAGTGCTCCTGTTGATTTATATCGCGATAGGCAATATCCGGCACGTTTTAATCACCTTATTAAATCTACCGTTTGCTTTGATGGGAGGGATTGCCGCCGTGCTAGTGACTCATGCCTCACTTTCCGTTGGCTCAGTCGTAGGTTTTGTGACGCTGTTTGGTATCACCGTCCGTAACAGCATTATGCTCTTAGCACATTATCGGCAATTAGTGGAAATAGAAGGCACGGCTTGGACGCTAGATTTGGCCATACGGGGCGCTCAAAAGCGATTACCCTCCATTTTGATGACCGCACTGGTCACCGCGCTAGCGATGTTTCCCATTGCCTTTAATAGCGACAATCCCGGGCTTGAAATTATGGGACCAATGGCGGCAATTATCATAGGCGGTTTAATTTCTTCGACGTTATTAAATTTACTCTTGATGCCTTTGTTACTACTGCGCTATGGCAAATGGCAGGGTGCTTCAACGCTATGATGAGAGTTGCTGATGAGAGATAACGCCGTTGTTTGATACTGTGTGAACGGGTTGTAAATTTTAATAAGGGCAGTTAATTTCCTCCTTTGAACAAGGGAGGCTAGGGGATTTTATTCATATAACTATTGGCTTCAGCCATTAATGTTGGGTTGCCAAACAGCAGGCAACCCAAGCTACGAGGTGATCACTTACCCCAAGGGGTTACGTAGACGACCCTTATTGAGGCTTCTTCTCCGCATCTAACGCTTCAACCAATTGCTTAGCGGGTAAATAACCTGGGTAAATATTGCCTTTTTCGGTGACGATCATAGGTGTGCCTTTAACACCAAAATCTTCGCCAAGCTGCATGTGTGCATCGACGGGGTTATCGCAAGTTTTACTGGTGATTTTTTGGTCTTTTTTGGCAGCGGTTAGTGCGGCGTTACGGTCATCGGCACACCAGACGGAAACGGCTTTGTTGTAAGACTCAGAGCCTTTGCCTGCGCGTGGGAAGAATAAGTATTGAATCGTGATGCCTTCCGCTAGATATTGATCAATTTCTGAATGCAATTTACGGCAATAGCCGCAATCAATATCAGTAAATATAGATACGGTGTATTTCTTGATTTTTGGCGTGAACACGATCATGTTTTTTTGCCCGATTTTATCCAAAGCTGCCAATCGTGTGCTGGAGAGTTTTTCTTCAGTTAAATCGGTACGTGTTTGGATGTCGACTAGGCGACCTTGCAATAAATATTTTCCGTTATCAGATACATAAAATATATTTGCGCCGACGGCGACTTCATAAATTCCGCTGATAGGGGAGGGCGTAATAGCATCAATTTTGACATCCGGCATGGATTTGGCGAAGGCTTGTTTGACAGTATTCTCGTCTGCGTTGACATTGCATAGTGCTAAACTTAAAAGCGAAAAAGCGGCTAGTGTCGTGATTCTTTTCATGGCATTCTCATCGGGGTTAAATAAAGATTGAGTTTTTGGATTATTCAAAGAGCCGTTGTACATCTAAAAACATGGCTAAAGCCATTAAGGTGACGAGCAAGCTGATGCCTATTTGCTGAAAGCTCAGCTGAATTTTTTCGGAAACTGGACTGCCTTTGAGAGCTTCCAATCCAAAAAATAGCAAATGCCCGCCATCGAGCACAGGAATGGGCAATAAATTTAATACGCCTAAACTGACGCTCACTAAGCCCATAAATTTTATAAAATGCACCAAGCCCATGCTGGCGGATTGACCCGCATATTGCGCGATACTGATAGGGCCGCTTAAATTTTCGACGGAGGCTTTGCCGATCAGCATTTTGCCCATCATTTTTAAGGTCGTCCACGAATAAAAATACGTGGTCTCAAATGCAGCGGGAATGGCGGCTAAGGGTGATAGCGAATATTCGATAGTTATGGCTTTCATCAGGTCTTCAGGGATGTAGACTGACGCGCCAATTTTACCCTCAGTGCCTTGTTCGGTGACAACCGACTTAGGTGTGACAGTGAGAGGACTTTGTACATCGTTGCGCTCAATGGTGAGTTGTATGGGCTTGCTGGGGTTGAGCTTGACGATTTCAACCCATTGCATCCAGTCGTCGATGTGTTCACTGTTGGCGCTGATGATGAGATCGCCCGCTTGTAAACCAGCGGCGAGCGCGGCACTGTCAGGTAGTACTTTGCCAATTACGGGTTTTAATTTAGGTGACCACGGATTAAAACCGAGTTGTTTGTAAAGTGCTTCAGCATTTCCGGTATCTACTCCCTGCATATCTAAGGTTTTAATTTGGGGCGTGTCATCATTTGTTTTGACTTGAATGGCAATGCGCGGCGTTCCTTCTAGGGCGGCGTTAATGACTACATTGATGGCTTCTGACCATGTGGGAGTGGGTTTGTCATTAATCGCTAAAATTTCATCTCCTTCTGCAAGTCCGGCAGAAGCGGCGATTGTGCCTTGAGTTACCGCGCCGAGTATCGGTTTAATGCCAGTCTCACCCAAAACTAAGGCGCACCAAAACAGAAAAACAGCGAGGAATAGATTAAAGAGAGGGCCTGCGATGACGATTGCCGATCTAGCAAACAATGATTGGCGATTAAACGCGTGCGGTAAATCCTCAGGTTTAACGGGAGATTCACGTTCATCCACCATTTTGACATAGCCGCCTAATGGAATGGCAGACAGCACGTATTCTGTGGCTTTGGGATGTTTTTGATAAGACCACAGCACTTTTCCAAAGCCTATTGAAAATCTCAGCACCTTTACACCCGCTTTACGGGCGACCCAAAAGTGTCCAAATTCGTGTATCGATACCAGAATGCCGATAACAATAGAGAAATAAAATAAGGTGTGTAAGGTTTCCATTATTGAACAAGCCCGTTTTGAATGAATTGCTTAGCGAGGTCTCGCGTCTGATTGTCGGCAGTTAAAATCGTCTCTAAGCTGTCTGCCGGTTGGCTCGTCATTGTTTGCATACAGTGAGCAATGACAGTGGCAATATCGGTAAATCGCAAGTCGCCGTCTAAAAAGGCTTGTACGGCAATCTCATTGGCGGCGTTTAATACGGTCGGCATGATGCCGCCAGCATGAATGGCTTCATAGGCTAAACGAAGACAAGGGAAGCGTTCTAGGTCGGGGGCTTCAAAATCCATGCGAGCGACTTTGAATATATCTAAGGCTTGTGCGCCCGATTCAAAGCGCTCTGGCCAAGCCAAAGAATAGGCAATGGGGATACGCATATCCGGTGTGCCCATTTGCGCGAGTACTGTACCGTCAACATAATCGACCATAGAGTGAATAACGCTTTGAGGATGAATGACGACTTGTATTTGCTCGGGCGACATATTGAACAATAAGCAGGCTTCGATCATCTCTAGGCCTTTGTTCATCATAGTTGCGGAATCGACTGATATTTTTTTGCCCATATCCCAGTTAGGATGCGCTACGGCTTGCGCCGGTGTGACGTGTGCTAACTCTTCTAAGGGCGTTTGTCGAAAAGGGCCGCCAGAGGCGGTCAGTAAAATGCGTCTGGCTTGTTTAGTGACCATGCCGGTTTGATAGCCAGCGGGCATACATTGAAAAATAGCATTGTGTTCGCTGTCGATAGGCAGTAAATGTGCGCCAGAGTCGGCGACGGCTTGCATAAAAATATCGCCGGACATCACTAAGGCTTCTTTATTGGCTAACAATACCGTTTTGCTTGCTTTTGCAGCGGCTAAGGTGGGCAGTAAGCCCGCTGCGCCAACAATCGCTGCCATAACAGAATGGACTTGTGGCAAGGTGGCAACATACGTTAGAGCATCGGCACCCGATAATACGGTGATATCTGGAAATGCCGATGCGTTGAGGCAGTTTTTAAGTTCTTGAGCTTTATTGTCATCAACTAAAACGGCATATTCTGGTTGATGCGCGAGGCATTGTTCAAATAACCCTTGCACATTGTTGTTAGCCGTTAGAGCAATGACTTTGTATTGATCGGTGTGTCGTGCAATGACATCTAATGTGCTAACACCAATGGATCCTGTGGCACCTAGTATGCAAATGCCTTTCATGATACGCCTCTGTAAATTAAGTAAACACCGGCGTAGAAAAATGGGCAAGCCGCAATAAGGCTGTCGATTCGATCGAGAATGCCACCATGTCCGGGTAATAATGAACCGCTGTCTTTAACGCCACGCTGGCGTTTGATAAGACTAAAAAACAAATCACCATAAACGGAAATCAGCACGGTGAGTGCGGATAACAGGACAAAATCAGAGGCAATCATTATGGGGAGTTGAAATAGTAAGCTTAAGATGATGGCGCATACCATGCCTGCCGCGACTGCACCATACATACCTTGTACGGTTTTACCTGGGCTGATCTCAGGTGATAATTTAACAGTGCCAAACTTTTTGCCAATAAAGTAGGCGGCAACATCCGCAGTCCATATTAAGAGCAAGAAATACATGGTCATATCCGTGCCATAAAAGGCTCTTAAGCGAGAGAGGAACATCCAAGTTGCCAATAATACAAACCAACCTATGACTAATTGATATCGGGTTTTTATTTTGATGGCTAAGGCGCCGCTAGGATTTTTGCGGATGATTAACATCACAAGAATCCAAAACAGCACGGGCGGTACAACCAGCCATTCGAGTGCGCCCGAATACGTTCTCACGTCTGTCCAATCGAAACTTGAGGCAATCAGCTCAAGTAACAGTGTCCAGAAATGGATGCCGAGCATAGGTAGTGTCAGTGATAATAAAAACAGAACTCGCTTAAGGGTTGAGTTTAGACTAATTAGGTTGCTCCATTCCCAAGCCGCTAATAACGTGATTAGCCCCAATACTAATGAAAAATACTCGATGGCAAGCTGGTAAACTGCCAAAGCAATCAGGGCGGCCAGGATGGAGGCGGTTATAATTCGCTGTAATAACATTTTTGTGAGGGAGGTCAGGTTAAGTGGGCAGGTGGGGTGGATTGGTCATTTATTTGTTCACCGGTTTGACCAAACCGGCGTTGGCGCATTTTGAAACTGCTAATGGCTTCAGCCAGCGCAGCGGGATCAAAATCAGGCCAGAGTGCTGAGGTAAAATACATTTCTGCGTAGGCGAGTTGCCAGAGCATAAAGTTGCTAACGCGCTGCTCGCCGCCGGTTCGGATAAACAAGTCAGGGTCAGGTAAGTCAGCGGTTGATAAATGCTGGTGAATCAGAGAGGGGCTAATGTCTGAACATTGCAAGACTCCGCTGCTGATTTTGTCATGAATCCTTTTGAACGCCTGTGTTAAATCCCATTGTCCGCCATAATTGACGGCAATCACTAAGCTTAACGCCTCATTGCGCTGAGTTTTTAACTCACTATCGGTCATTAGCTTTTGCAGTGCATCGGGGAATTGAGTCTGATCGCCAATAAAACGCAAGCGAATGTTATTGTCATGCAAACTATTGACTTCTCGTTGCAGAGTAGACAAAAACAAGCTCATCAACAAGGAGACTTCCTCTTTAGGGCGTCGCCAATTTTCGCTACTGAAGGCGAATAAGCTTAATACTTCGATTTTCTCGGTAACACAATATTCAACGATTTTTTTTACCGCTTTCACACCGGCTTTATGACCGTAGAAACGGGGCATGAATCTTTTCTGCGCCCAACGACCATTGCCATCCATGATGATGGCAATGTGCCTAGGATTGGGCGATGCCTTACAGTCAATAGGAGTGTCGGACATAATAACCAGACTTAAAGTGACATCAAGTCAGCTTCTTTTGATTCCAGTAATTTTTCGACTTCTTTGACATATTGATCGGTTAGTTTTTGAATTTTGT
Organism: uncultured Methylococcaceae bacterium; assembly: GCA_903945375.1. Lineage (GTDB taxonomy): Bacteria > Pseudomonadota > Gammaproteobacteria > Methylococcales > Methylomonadaceae > Methylovulum. The sequence continues at coordinate 20,537 of CAJAVP010000116.1, forward strand.
CTTCAGCGGCACGCGCGTCATCTTCTGAAATTAACTTTTCTTTCAGATTGTCTTTAATTTCTGAATTTGCGTCGCGACGGATGTTGCGGATGGCGACACGTCCATTTTCGGCTTCATGTTTAACAACTTTAACTAAGCTGCGACGACGCTCTTCGGTCAGTGCGGGCAACGGCACGCGAATAATCATGCCATTGGTCGCGGGATTTAAGCCTAGATCAGATTTCATGATCGCTTTTTCAATGGCTTGTACCATCGGTTTTTCCCACGGAGTAATAGTTAATGTCCGCGAATCTTCGACAGCAATGTTGGCCACCTGCGAGAGTGCTGTTTCTGTGCCGTAGTATGAAACGGTAATTTGATCTAACAGGCTAGGATGCGCCCGTCCGGTTCGTATTTTTGAAAACTCATGCTTTAAAGCGTCAATACTTTTGCTCATGCGGGTTGCCGCATCTTCTTGAATATTATTAATCATTAGTTGTTCCTCATTGGATAAGAGAGCCGATGTCTTCGCCTTGCATCAGTCTCATAATGGCACCTTGTTCAAATATGTTCATCACGCGCATCGGCATGTTATTTTCTTTACATAGCACTAATGCGGTGGTATCCATGACATTGAGGCGTTGATCTAATGCCTCGTCATAGCTAAGGTGCGTATAAAATTTTGCGTCTTTGACTTTTTCAGGATCGGCTGAATAAACGCCTTTGACCTTAGTGGCCTTAATCATTAATTCAGCGTTGATTTCTATGGCGCGTAGGCTGGCGGCTGAGTCGGTGGTGAAAAATGGATTCCCCGTGCCAGCAGCAAAAATAACGACGCGTCCTTTTTCCAAATGTCGAACCGCGCGTCTACGAATATAATCTTCGCAGACTTGATTAATTTTTAGCGCTGACATGACGCGCACGGGTTGGCCTAGGGCTTCTAAAGCATCCTGCATAGCCAAAGCATTGATGACCGTTGCCAACATGCCCATTTGGTCGCCAGTGACCCTATTCAGTCCTTGCGACGCTTTTTGAGCGCCGCGCAAGATGTTGCCACCGCCGATAACTAAGCCAATTTGAACACCACATTGACAAAGCTCTATGATTTCAGTTGCAAGACGATGCACAATATCCGCATCGATACTACCGCCGGTTTCGCTCATTAAAGCTTCACCGCTTAATTTGAGCAAAATCCTCTGGCAAATTAGATTAGTCATATTGAGTAGGCTCTAGGTTGGGTTTTAAATACAGTAGGGGCAACAGCTTGTCATGTTTTATGTCAGTCGAGCGTTAGCTGCCTCTGACTTGAGCCATCACTTCTTCAGCAAAGTTTTCTTCTTTCTTTTCGATGCCTTCTCCCACTTCAAAACGGCTGAAGCGGATAACACTGTTACCTTTTGAAGCGGCTAATTTACCGACAGTGATTTTGTCATCTTTGATAAAAGGCTGACCTAATAACGTGACTTCCGCAAGGAATTTGCTGACGCGACCTAACACCATTTTTTCAATGATCTCAGCAGGTTTGCCACTTTCAGCGGCTTGGGCGGCAAAAATTTCTTTTTCTTTTTCAATCGTTTCAGCGGAAACTTGATCTTCAGAAACACAAATAGGTTTGCTAGCCGCGATGTGCATCGCTACATCTTTGCCTAAGTCTGCATCCGCAGCCGCCAATTCGACGATAACGCCAATTTTATTGCCGTGTAAATAGCAAGCGGTGCCGCCTTCGGCGGTATTGAATTTTTCAAAACGTCTGATGGTAATGTTTTCACCCAATTTTGAAATCAAACCGCGACGGATTTCATCAACGGTCACGCCGTCTTCCAGTGGCATAGCCAATAATTCTTCTTCAGTGTTGATGTTGGCATTTAATAACGCCACGCTCACGTTTTTGACAAAGCTGACGAAATCATCGGCTTTGGCAACAAAATCGGTTTCGCAGTTGATGTCAACGATGACAACGGATTTGCCGTTTTCACTGACTTGAACACCAATAATACCTTCGGCGGCAATACGTCCAGATTTCTTGTCGGCTTTTGCCAAGCCTGCTTTACGCATGTTCTCAATCGCTAATTCCATATCGCCATTGGACTCAACTAGGGCTTTTTTGCATTCCATCATGCCAGAGCCCGTTCGTTCGCGTAACTCTTTAACCATTCCTGCACTAATCGTATTGCTCATCACTTGTTTCCTCGTCTGTTTTAAAATATTTTGTCACTATAAAAACGCCCCCGAAAGGAGGCGTTTTGGGTCTAGCATTTTTTTACGGCCTTCATTATAGGCGGCAAAAAGTTTACTGCGTACTTACTCAGCGGCAACGGCTGCTGCCTCTTCGACAAAATCATCAGCTTCTGATTTTGCAGACAATCCTAAGGTAGCCGCTTTAGCTTCTAACACTGCCGCGCAAACGCTTTCACAATAAAGTTTAACGGCACGGATTGAGTCATCATTGCCCGGAATCACGTAGTCAATTTTATCAGGTGAATTGTTAGAGTCCACAATGCCCACAACGGGAATACCCAGTTTTTTGGCTTCGCTGATTGCATTTTTTTCATAGCCTACATCCAAGATAAAAATAACATCAGGGATGCCTTTCATGTCTTTGATGCCGCCTAAACTACGTTCCAGTTTCTCAAGTTCGCGCTCCATGCCTAAGGCTTCTTTTTTGGCGAAACGTTGGTACAACGTACCGTCGGCCTTCATAGCCTCGAGTTCTTTTAGGCGGTTAATTGATTTTTTGATGGTTTTGAAGTTAGTCATCATGCCACCCAACCAACGGTGGTTAACATATGGCATACCACAACGAGCCGCTTCTTCAGCGACCACCTTACGAGCTGCTTTTTTGGTGCCAACAAACAGGATAGTGCCTTTATTTGCTGCCATTTGCCCTAAGTAATTCATAGCGTCATTAAACAAGGGAAGCGTTTTTTCCAAATCGATGATGTGGATTTTGTTACGTGCTCCAAAGAGGTAGTTAGCCATCTTTGGATTCCAATAACGGGTTTGGTGTCCAAAGTGAACACCCGCTTCAAGCATTTGACGCATGGATACTGCTGCCATTTATTTCTCCTTAAGTGATATTCGGAACATTGTCCGATGGGTTACGCCTCCACTTATCCCGCTTGGCAACCAGCTACAATAATATTGCGCTGACACCCTACCAAACGTGACGATAAGCGTGAGTATTGATACAAAAATGAACTTAGCTTTATACCATACGAGCCTATTTTTTACAATAAGCTGTGGTTTTAACCAGCAATTCTCATAATGGTTTTGGGCAAGCGTCAAGTTGAGTTACTACAGTAAAGGAGTCCAAACCCTTTAGGGTTTACAAAGGTAAGCGGACTACCAACTAAGACGGGACAGTGCTTTACCAAGGGCTTTAGCTGGTGAGAAAGCAGCTAAAGCGGTTTTACCCCGTAAGGACTTTTGAGCGATGAATCATAAGCAATGAAATCCTGCAACACGTTTGTTGTACCCTTCAATGACTGAAGCTATTGGGCTATGTTTTTACTGTGATGGCTATAACGAGAATTGCTGTATGCCTAAGCACTGATGGTATTACGTCGTGGTTGGGAAGATTAATATTCGTTTGGCAAGAGTGAACGTTTACTTTAAAACAGTAATACTGTTTTAGACTCATAGCTATTTGTGATAACCCGACATAAACTGGATTCTAAAATCTTGGACAACGGGTGGATTAGCAAAAGCACTTGTCGATTTTGTTGCACTCGTATCTTTCTGTGAATTAATCGTGTTGTACTCCGTCAGTGACGTCGGCTTGCAAAGTGTGGCTGTCGTATCATAGGAATAAGGGCCTCGATCGTAGACCAAAAACACGCCGCTTCTCACATTACCCACTAGACTGAAGATGTTGGCATAATGCGAGGATTTAATCTCTGCCGCGTTAGTAATCGTTTTAAGCCATGCCGTACCCGCACCACCTGAGTTTTGAGTACTGTCGCCATGACAATCCGTGACAAAATTACCAATCAACTGTGCTGTCGTCGCGGCATTGCCAGTTGGCAACCAATACACCTCATAAAGACTATAAGGATCGGCTAATGCGCCTTTGACGGTCACTGACACCTTACCCGAAGAGGTGACTTGGATAATGCCGCTTTTTAAATTATCGCCACCGCAAGAATCAGGGGTTGAGCCGATATAACCGGTTTCAAGACAACGACCGAGGTCATTTTTGCTCGCGGCTAAGGTGGTGTTATTAGCCAATAGTGTCGTGCCGATTAAGGCAAAGAGGGTTGACGTCAATTTTAGGTAGTTCATAATATATCTCCGAATTGATGGATTTAAGAGCTTAAAATTTTACCCGTTTTTCTTTGTAATATGAATTGGTTTATCAGTTAGATCCACGTCACAAAACGAGATAGGGCTTTAAATAATTTTCTCCATGTATTGCAACATCAGTTGTACGCTACGCTCCCCTCTAAACTCGTTCACCTCTAAACGGTACGCAGCAAGAATTTGCCTCATACCTAGCCATTGCTCGATATGATCGACGAAAAAAATTATAGCATCGACCGGCAAATGACCTTCGGGGCGACGTAAAATCAATTTTAAATGTCGCTGTCCAACAATACGTGCTTGAATGACATCAAATAGCCCATGAAAAACCGGCTCGGGAAACGCCTGTCCCCATGTCGCTGAACGCTGTAATAATTCCGCCATTTCAAGCGTCATGTGTCGCTCATGCAATTCGCCATCCGATAAAATTTTGGGCTCTAAATCAACCTCCACCAGACGTTTACTCACCATCGTATCAAAAGCCAGTGCAAACGCTGGATAATCGTGCATGGCAAGACTTAAGCCTGCCGCCATTGCATGACCGCCAAATTTAGATAATAATTTGGGTTGCGCGGCGGCAATATCACTTAAAACATCACGAATATGTACACCAGGAATAGAACGGGCAGAGCCTTTAATTTGGTCTTTATCTGCCTGGGCAAATGCAATCACCGGTCGATGTATGCGGTCTTTTATTCGGGCCGCCACAATGCCAATAACGCCTTGATGCCACTGTGCATCGTATAAACACACACCAGCGGGTAAATGATGTTCATCGAGGGCTTTCATCTCGGCGATTAATGCCATCGCCTCTAGCTTCATTTGTTCTTCTACGTCGCGGCGATCATTATTTAGCTCTTCCAATTGTAAGGCTATATTTTTTGCTAAAACCGGATCATCCGTCAGTAAACATTGAATCCCTAAAGTCATATCATCCATACGTCCGGCGGCATTTAATCGAGGTGCTAACGAAAAACCTAAATCCGATACGCTCAGCGATTCCTGTTTTTTTCCGGCGACTTCAATTAAAGCCGTTATACCCGGATGGCTTCGATTGGCTTTTATTCGCGCTAAGCCCTGATAAACTAAAACACGGTTCGTAGCATCCAACGCGACGACATCCGCAACAGTTCCTAAGGCGACATAATCCAACAAATCACCTAGATTGGGTTCTTTCCGCTCAGCAAACCAGCCTTGTTCACGCATTCGATGACGCAATGCTATTAAGACGTAAAACATCACACCGACACCCGCTAAGGCTTTACTGGGAAAATTATCGTGTAGCAAATTTGGATTAACAATGGCATCCGCTGCCGGTAATTGTGCGCCTGGCAAATGGTGATCGGTGACTAGCACCTTGAGGTTAGCCGCTTTTGCAGCCGTTACGCCTTCAATGCTGGAAATACCATTATCTACAGTAATAATCACTTTTGGGTGTTGCAACTTAACCAACTCAACAATTTCTGGCGTTAAGCCATAACCGTATTCAAAACGATTGGGAACGACAAACGTCACCTGCGTAAACCCAAACATTTGCAATCCTTTTAAGGCAAGCGCACAACTGGTTGCTCCGTCTGCATCAAAATCTGCAACGACACAAATAGGCAATTGTTTATCTAGTGCATCGAGCAAATGCACCACCATTGCCTCCATGCCCGACAACAGCCACGGAGAGGGGAGTCGTTGTAATGACCTATCCAATTCAGCCGGTGACTGTATCCCTCTTGCTAAAAAAATACGCTCCAATAATGGATTGATTTCACCTAATTGACCGCGCGTTGCGGAGCAGGGACGTAGCACAATGGATTTTTTTACACCTTGGTAATACATAGTTAGGGATAACCTGAAAAATGGACGTTGAGAACGTCGCAAAAAATTTAAAAATCGGCTAACGATTGCAAAAAGCCTAATGAAGTTTAAGATTGTACTCAGCCATTCTCTCCACTGATAGAGTAAATATTAAAAAGATGTTTAGACGTGAATTTATAAAGCGATCATTGCAAATTTCAGCACTCACTGTTTTCAATAAGGCTTGGGGTTTAACGCCTCTTCCACCTGCTGTTCAGGCGGATGTGATTATTATCGGTGCGGGAATAGCTGGACTCTCGGCTGCTAAAATCCTTAAAAACAAAGGGCTTAGTGTGTTGATATTGGAAGCGCGTGGACGCATTGGAGGGCGAATTTGGACGGATAAGTCATTGGGTTTTCCTGTAGATTTAGGGGCATCTTGGATACATGGCATCAACAAGAATCCCATCAAACAGTTAGCCGATCAGTTTCACATCAAAACCGTTCCTACGAACTACAATGCCAGCCAAGTTTATCATCCCAATGGCAAGCTTCTTAGTGGCAGTGAAGAGAATCAACTTTACAAGCGTTATGATGGCATTTACCGTTTGCTCATGGACATCAGAAGAAAACGGATGCAGCAACGTTTGCCTGATATCTCTTGGCAACAAGCACTGGATCAAGTATTAAGCCAACAATCGTTCAATGCTAATGCCTTAGCGGAACTCTATTTTGCTTTAAATACTGAAATAGAACACGAATATGCAGCTGATTTAAGTCAGCTCTCTTTATTTAACTGGGATGTAGAGACCCCATTCGGGGGCAGCGATCATCTCGTTCTCAATGGTTACAGTCAGATTGTCGAGAACATAGTAAAAACGGCTGGTTTAACTGCTAACATTTTGACCCATCAGGTTGTTCAGCACATTGATTATGGCAGCGCAAGCGGTGTACAAATCACAACTAATCAAGCGGTATTTAGCGCCAGCAGGGTCATTGTTACGTTGCCCTTAGGTGTATTGAAAGCCAATACCGTGGAATTTTATCCCGCCTTACCCAAAGCAAAGCAAGTTGCGATTGCACGTTTAGGCATGGGCATTTTAAATAAAACTTATCTTCATTTTCCCGACTATTTTTGGCAACAAGATGAACGTATACAAATTATCGATTCAATTTCGATGGTTAAAGGACACTGGGCGGAATGGTTAAACAGCCATTATTATACCCGCCAACCCGTTTTATTAGGTTTTAATGCCGGACAACACGGTAGCGAGATTGAAGCCATGAGTGATGGCGAGATTATTGATGAAGCGATGCAAACGTTGTTTCAGCGTTACGGTAATGACATCCCGCAGCCTGAAGCGCAGCTGATTACCCGCTGGGGTAGTGATCCTTTTTCATTAGGCTCTTACTCTTACATTGCAACGGGTGCGAGTGTCGCCGATTACCAAGAGCTGGCTAAATCGGTCAATCAGCGTTTATTTTTTGCTGGTGAAGCGACCTCCAGCGATCATCCATCAACCGTACACGGGGCTTTTTTATCCGGTCTTCGAGAAGCTAACAAGGTGTGGGCTATAACGAACAAACGATAAGCTAAAAAACGTCTCCCTTAATTTTTAACAAATCATTATGCAAAATTATCAACATCTCTTATTAGCCATCGATTATTCCACAGAGACCTGCGCTATCGCCGAAAAAGCCAAAGCCTTAGCTTTTTGTTATCACGCTAAACTCAGCATTATTCATATTTTGGATAATATCCCAATGCCCGACACGCCTTATGGCGCGGTAATCCCCTTGTCTATACCCGCTGACAATGTGTTATTGGAAGAGGAAAGGCTTAAATTCAATCAATTGTGTGACAAACTCGACATCGAATTTAATCAGCGTTGGCTTATTTGGGGTGTTCCCAAACAAGCGATTACTGAATTTGCTTCACAACAGCAGATTGATTTAATTGTTACAGGTTCACATGCTCGACACGGCTTAGGTTTGTTAATAGGGTCGACAGCAAACAGTGTCTTACATCATGCGGTTTGTGACATTCTAGCGGTACGAATTAGCGACTAGAGAATCGAGGGACGATCTAAGCTAACTCGTCGCGTTAGCAAAACCATATTAGATGTGGTTAGGGGATATCTAGGCGATCAGCCCCCAACCACATAATTTATCGATTAATTGGATTTACGATGATCAGCGGGTACATCTCTTCGCATTGCGCCGGTGTAAAGCTGTCTAGGTCTGCCAATTTTTTGCTCAGGATCGGCAATCATTTCATCCCAATGTGCAATCCAGCCAACGGTTCTACCCATAGCAAACATCGCGGTGAACATATTAGTAGGAATACCCAAAGCATGTAACACAATGCCTGAATAAAAATCGACATTAGGATATAGCTTTTTCTCAATGAAATACTCATCTTCCAAGGCAATACGCTCTAGTTCTAAGGCTAACTCAAATAATTTAATATCATGTAAACCGAGTTCATTAAGCACTTCATGGCAGGTGGTGCGCATTAATCTAGCGCGTGGGTCATGGTTTTTATAAACCCGATGTCCGAAGCCCATTAAACGGAAAGGATCATTTTTATCTTTTGCCTTGTTAATAAATTCAGGAATTTTCGAGACATCGCCAATTTTTTCCAGCATATTTAACACCGCCTCGTTGGCGCCACCATGTGCGGCTCCCCACAAGCAAGCAATACCCGCTGTGATACAGGCAAAGGGATTCGCACCACTAGACCCTGCTAAACGTACCGTTGAGGTCGATGCATTTTGTTCATGATCGGCATGAAGAATCAGTATTCTATCTAACGCACGAACCAAGACGGGATTAGCTTGATAATCATCACAAGGCGTCGCGTGCATCATACGCAAAAAGTTTTCCACGTAGCTCAATTTATTATTGGGATACATGAATGGCAGTCCCGTACTGTATTTATGACACATCGCCACAATAGTAGGTACTTTCGCAATTAAGCGGATAGAGCACATTTCTCGGTCTTTTTTAGAACGAATATCTAGCGCATCATGATAGAAAGCCGATAACGCCCCAACGACTCCAACCATAATGGCCATCGGATGAGCATCACGACGAAACCCTTTGAAGAAATTGGTCAATTGATCGTGCACCATCGTGTGCATGGTGATGTTATGTTGAAAGCTATCTAATTGCGTGGTGGTAGGTAACTCACCTTTGAGAATCAAGTAGCAAACTTCTAAAAAATTGCATTGCTCGGCTAATTGCTCAATAGGATAGCCTCGATACAATAAAACGCCCTCTTCACCATCAATAAACGTGATAGTCGAGCGACAACTCGCAGTTGAGTTAAACCCGGGGTCATAAGTAAATAAACCCGTTTCCCGATATAGATGCTGAACATCGATAACATTGGGCCCAGTGGTTCCAGTTAAAACAGGTAACTCACATAAAGACTGTGCATCGTCATTCAAAGTAAGACTGCGAAGATTATTCATGGATTTTCTCTCTGTTTTTTAGAAACGTTAGGTGCAAGTCTAATCAAAAAAGAATTAGACCTTAACACTATCAATGGCTTGTTTTGCCAATTCGGTGACTTTCGCCCAGTTTTTGGCGTTGACGACATCCTGTGGTGCTAACCAGGATCCGCCTACGCAGGCGACATTGCTTAAAGCGAGATACGCTAAGTAATTTTCAGGGGAAATACCGCCAGTTGGACAAAACGTCACCTGCGGTACAGGGCCTGCTATGGCTTTCAGCATCGGAATACCACCAGCGGCTTCGGCGGGGAAAAACTTAAAATGATCTAAGCCGTATTCCATGCCCAACATTAACTCAGATAATGACGCAATGCCGGGAATCAAGGCAATCGAACTGTTTTGCGCGGCGGCTAATAGTTTAGGGGTTAAACCGGGGCTGATCGCAAAAACAGCACCAGCCGCTTCTGCGGCACTCAGTTGTTCGGGTGTGGTAATCGTGCCTGCACCCACAATTGCGTCTTTGACGTTTTCACTAATCAATTTAATGGCTTCTAAGGCAATGGGAGTTCGCAAAGTAATTTCCAAGACTTTAATTCCGCCGGCAACCAAGGCTTTTGCTAAAGGTACCGCATTTTCAAGATCTTGGATGACCATAACCGGCATAACCGGACCTGCGTTTAATACGTCTTTAGGTTGAATTTTCCAATTTTTTTGATTCATTTTAAATACTATTGTGAGTGAGTAAAAAGATAGAGTGTTAATCGCAGACAAATAAATTAGATGCGCCGGTTTCAGCCGAAGAAGCATTTAAGCGGAAACGCCCAAACATTTCTCGTCCCATACCGTAATGATGATTTTTAGCGGAATTAGGCAACGGTTCGCGAGCGTTAAATTCATCCGCATCCACCAAAACATTGATATCACCGGTTTGCAAATTCATCGAGATAATATCGCCATTACGAACTTTAGCTAATGGACCACCGACTTCACATTCAGGACACATATGAATGGCAGAAGGCACTTTACCGGATGCACCTGACATACGCCCATCTGTTACCAATGCCACTTTAAAGCCTTTATCTTGCAAAACACCTAAGGGTGGTGTCAATTTGTGTAACTCAGGCATTCCGTTCGCTCTAGGGCCTTGGAAGCGTATTACGGCTACAAAATCTTTTTCTAATTCGCCACGTTTAAACGCGGCCAGCATATCCTCTTGATCATCAAACACAATGGCTGCGGCTTCAACGTGTTGATGGTCTGCCGAGACAGCGGACAATTTAGAAATACCGCGTCCCAAATTACCGTGCATGACATGTAACCCGCCACCGGTTGCAAAAGGCTTCGCAATATCACTTAACACGTCGGTATCCAGTGAGGCCTCTGGAACAGACTCATAAACCAATTGACCGTCGATCAGTTTGGGCTCTTGCAAATAGCTGCTCATGCCACGCTTGTCAGCAACAGTTAATAAATCCTCATGCAGCAAGCCATTTCTAAGTAATTCAGCAATTAAAACCCCCATGCCGCCAGCTGCTTGGAAGTGATTAACATCCGCTGGACCATTGGGGTAGATTTTGGCGATTAATGGAATGGCTTTGGACAAGTTATCAAAATCGTCCCAGTTCAGCACGATACCTGAGGCGCGAGCAATAGCGATTAAGTGCATGGTGTGATTGGTGGAACCGCCTGTTGCCAATAATCCGATCACCGCATTAACAATCGCTTTTTCAGAAATCATGTGGGCAATAGGACGGTAATCGTCACCCAACGCGGTAAATTTTAAAACTTGCCGACCTGCTGCTTTAGTGAGTTCGTCACGCAATGGCGTGTAAGGATTGATAAAAGAACTGCCGGGTAAATGTAAGCCCATGATTTCCATCATCATCTGATTGCTATTGGCGGTTCCATAAAAAGTACACGTACCCGGGCTGTGATAGGAGGCGGACTCGGCTTCCAATAATTCTTTACGCCCAATTTTACCGATGGCATACGCTTGTCTGGCACGCGCTTTTTCTTTATTGGTTAAACCGCTAGGCATAGGGCCTGCGGGCACAAAAATAGCGGGTAAATGACCAAAACTTAACGCCCCAATCAGCAAGCCTGGAACAATTTTATCGCACACCCCCAAATACAATGCACCATCGAACATGTTATGACTCATGCCAATCGCGGTTGCCATGGCAATTAGATCACGACTGAATAAAGACATTTCCATACCCGCTTGACCTTGGGTAATACCATCACACATAGCGGGTACACCACCTGCCACTTGCGCCACACCACCGGCTTCTCTAACCGCCGCTTTAATCAAATCGGGCGCGTCTTTATAAGGTTGATGCGCGGACAACATATCGTTGTATGCGGTAATAATCGCAATATTGGGTTTTTGATCGCCAGTTAAATCGGCTTTTTCTATCGCACTACACGCGGCGAAGCCGTGGGCTAAGTTACCACAGCCCATGCCGGAGCGAATTGGCTCTTTTTTTACAATACTATCAATGTATTTGAGGTAGGCTGAGCGCGTCGGATGACTGCGTTCAATAATCTCTTGGGTTACTTTTTCAATAATGGGGTGCATAGTTTGTCCTGTTGTTTTAACGTGTTTGCTAGGTACTTTACGGGTTAATCGTTATTCCATGTGTCAAAAATCTCATTAACATCGATTGCCAAATCAGGAAAACGATGCGGGCTGACCATATCATCATTGGTGTACATCGCTTTGAGTTGAAAAAGTCCATTGTCATCCAAAATAAATTGGTGAATTGCTTGCATATCGGGGTAGACCAGCCAATATTCAGCTACGCCGCTTTCCTGATAAAGCGTGTATTTCAAGTGTATGTCGCGTTTAGCATTGCCCTTGGATAAGATTTCAATAATCCATTCAGGTGCCCCCATACAGCCTTGTGTATCGATTTGTTCAGGATTGCAAATGACACATAAATCCGGCTGAACAACTGTATGAATCTCAGTATTGGCTAAACAAGATTGCTCTCTATTGTATAAGCGCACATCAAAGGGTGCTGCATAAACACGGCAATTGTTGTGTTTAAAATAGTGATGTAACAGGCTGCTTAAATTCATCGAAATAGCTTGATGCTTGGCATTGGGTGCCGGAGACATCAACATTATTTTGCCTTTAATCAGTTCAATGGCTTCTTTAATGTGCCAGTTTAAATAATCGGCATAACTATACGTTTGCTGTAAGTCCAATTGAGACAATTCAGTGATTTTTAGCATGGTTCAAGTCTCACGCTTTAAAAGCATGAGGCATACCATCGCCTGCTATTCTTCCCACGCTCGACCATCTCGGGCAATGAGTGCTACGGAAGCCACGGGGCCCCATGTACCCGCAGGATAAACGCTGGGGGTTGCATTTAAATGTTGCCAAGCATCTTGAATGGAATCAATCCACGTCCACGCTTGCTCAATTTCTTCACGACTTAAAAACAAGGTCGGATTGCCACGCATGGCTTCTAAGACCAATTTTTCGTAACCACCAAAAATACGGCTTTTTTTGAAAGCTTCAGAAAAGCTTAAATCTAACTTGGTCTTTTTTAGCTTAATGTGTTCGTCAATACCGGGGATTTTATTAAGGATTTCAATTTCAACCCCTTCGTTGGGCTGCAAATGAATAATCAGTTTATTAGGCGGTAGCTCGCGGAAACTGTCTTTAAAAATATTGTGCGGTAATTGTTTGAAGTAAACGACAATTTCTGTACGCTTTCCTTGCAGACGTTTACCTGTCCGCAAATAAAACGGCACACCTGCCCACCGCCAGTTGTCAATATCAACGCGCAAGGCAACAAAACTTTCTGTGGTACTTTCAGTGTCTGCGCCTTCTTCTTCCAGATAACCCGGAACCGCCTGACCTTTCATGTAACCGGCGGTATACTGACCCCGCACCGTTTTTTCTTCAACATTACTTAGCGTAATCGGGCGTAAGGCTTTAAGGACTTTTATTTTTTCGTTGTGGATACTCTCCGCTTCGAGATTGACGGGAGGCTCCATTGCAATAAATGTCAAAATCTGTAACAAATGGTTTTGCACCATATCACGCAATTGACCGGTTTTATCAAAATACTCCCAGCGTCCTTCAATACCGACTTCTTCGGCTACCGTAATTTGAATATGGTCGATAGTATTGTGATTCCAGTTGGTGGTAAAAATTGAATTGGCAAAACGTAATGCCAATAAATTCAATACCGTTTCTTTGCCCAAATAATGATCAATACGAAAAACTTGATGCTCATTAAACACTTTGGCAACTTCATCATTGATTTCTTTGGAAGACTTCAAATTATGACCAATGGGTTTTTCCATCACCATGCGGGATTCTTTAGTCAAAATACCGGCTTGATTTAAACCTTGGCAAATGTTTTTAAACAAAAACGGGGATACTGCAAAATAATTAACCATGACCCGCGTTTTAGCATCGGTCACGGTTTTAAGGAGTTTGTATTGATCAAACTGAGTTAAATCGATCTGCACATAAGCCAGCCGCGCCGAAAAACGCAGCCAAACCGTCTCATCCAATTGATCGCTTAAAAACTCCTGCAAACTCGCATGAGCAATTTCGATAAATTGTGCTTGATCATAGGCATGACGATCAACGCCTATAATGCGAGTATCTCTCTCTAGTAAATTGGCATTTTCTAGTCGATAAAGTGAAATAATCAGCTTGCGACGAGATAAATCGCCAAGTGCGCCGTAGATAACCAAATCACAGGGTTTATATGCTTTTTTGTCTTTCATAAAGGTGTTGCCAAATAAAAAAGTTGGGCTAGTCCGGATATTGAGCAAGTAATATGCCGGAAATTCAGGCTCGTATTATCGCAGAATTTGCGCCATTTTGCTGTATTGATTGCACCAAGCCTAAGCATACAACTGGCTTAGTCCGCTATTTTTCTAGGAATTTGCACAAATTAAGTGCAAATAATCGGCGCATCTAGCTCCTAAAGAATGCCTCAAAAATCAGTATGACGATATACAAAAAAGTCATAAATATCTGCTAAAGTAAGCACTCATTTTTTTAAATGGCAACTGACTATGATTTATACGGAAGATTTTTATAAAGCAGCCAACGAACTGATAAAAGCAGGACAGTTTATTGACAAAAAAGGCTGGGTTCCAGCGACTAGCGGTAACTTTTCGGCACGTTTACCTGATGGGACGATCGCCATCACGGTTTCTGGTAAACACAAAGGTCTATTACAAACAGAAGACATTATGTTGATTGATGCCGAAGCGAGATCCTTAGACGGTAAACAACCTTCTGCTGAAACCTTGTTACATACCTTGATTTATCAACGCTATCCGGATATTCATGCTGTTTTGCACCCGCATTCGCTTAACTCAGTTTTAATCTCACGACTTTTTAAGGGGGCTTGTCGTTTGGAAAATTACGAGTTATTAAAAGCGTTTAATGGTATAAACAGTCACGAAACCTGTATCACCATACCTATTTTTGCTAATGATCAAGATATTCCTCGTTTAGCGGCACACGTTGAAACCTATTTGGATCAACAGCCAACGTGCTATGCTTATCTCATTGCGGGGCATGGTCTTTATACGTGGAGTAAATCCGTCAATCAAACCTTGCGTTACCTTGAAGCACTAGATTTTTTATTTTCCTGTGAACTACATCTTTACGGAGCTAATCACTCATGAGCGTACTAAGTATTTATGATTTGAACACCCTAAAAGGCAATACTGCCCCCCAGCCTCTTGAGCGTTTTACGGATTATCCTAGCATTAAAAATTATCTGGAATCCTTGAATGTGCAATTTGAACGTTGGGTCACGCATGACGAACTTGCCGATTACGCCGATCAAGACACGGTTATCGCGGCTTATGAGCCAGAAATTAAGCGATTGATTGAAATCTACAAGTTTCAGTCCATTGATGTCATTCAAGTAAAACCCGACCATATAGACAAGCAGGCTCTGAGACAAAAGTTTCTATCTGAGCATATTCACGATGATTTTGAGGTACGTTTTTTTATAGCGGGTCACGGACTTTTTTACTTGCATGTTGACGATAAAGTATATTCGGTATTATGCGAAAAAGGTGATCTTATCAGCGTTCCATCCAACACTCCGCATTGGTTCGATATGGGAGAAAATCCCAACTTCAAAACCATTCGCCTGTTTACGACCCCCTACGGTTGGGTCGCCAACTTTACTGGCAATGAACTGGCTAAACAATTTCCAACGCTTGATCAAATCGTCAGCGAATTAGCATGATTAAAGCTATTGTAACGGATATTGAAGGTACAACCTCCTCTTTAACGTTTGTTAAAGAGGTTTTGTTTCCTTATGCGTACCAACATTTAGCCCACTTTGTACGTAGCCATGCTCAAGATCCAGAGATTCAAGCTCTGTTACGCGCAACAGCTGAACAAGCTGACATATCGACAGATACTGAAGTCGTGATTGTACAATTACTCAATTGGATAGAATCCGACACTAAAGCGACTCCGCTAAAAGCCTTGCAAGGTTTAATTTGGGAAGCAGGTTACCAACAAGGTGATTTTACAGGGCATATCTATCCCGATGCCGTCGCAAGCCTTAAAGCTTGGCATCGACAAGGGCTTAACTTATATATTTACTCCTCTGGCTCAATTCATGCACAGCAACTGTTGTTTGGTCATACCGAGTATGGCAACTTAAATTCCTTATTTGCCGGCTATTTTGATACACAAATTGGCGCTAAACGCGAACTTGAGTCCTATCAACGAATTGCACAAAAAATCGACCTACCTCCGCAAGACATTGCCTTTTTATCGGACATTAAAGAAGAATTAGATGCCGCAGCAAGTGTGGGTTTTAAAACCTTTTGGTTAAAACGAACCGAGCCATTTGCGCCACATGCAGCACATTCTCAAGTAAGCGACTTTACCGCTATTGTTATGTGATCTAGCAAAGCACATGACCATTTTTAATGACTACGAGTAGCACAATAGCCGACTACAAACTGCGGGTAATCGTTTAGCCCCCTGTAAAAATGGGCGGCTTGTTCCTAAGCCAGGGTCTCATTGTTATACACAAATGTTCTTATGCTCGTCATTCCGGTATGGATTGCCGGAATCCAAAAGCCAAGGCGGGTAATAATTGGTGTTTTCACATCCCTGTGATCTGGATTCGCTAACGCGGTCTGACGGCTCCGGCAATCCATGCCGGAATAA
This sequence comes from uncultured Methylococcaceae bacterium, assembly GCA_903945375.1. GTDB lineage: Bacteria > Pseudomonadota > Gammaproteobacteria > Methylococcales > Methylomonadaceae > Methylovulum. Next base: position 37,244 of record CAJAVP010000116.1, read on the forward strand.
CGGTTTGGAAGAACTAAATGTATAACGATAAGAAGTAGCGCTTGGGAGCGAGCGTGTAATGAATGGACAAGCTTTACCAATAAATAGGGGCTAATCGATTACAACTGCGGTTTGTTTTTGCTATGATGGTTTCATTAAGATAATAGAACAAACCTCTTCTGCATTATTCAGCTATGATTCAATCATCCACCGTTCAACCTAGCAATACGCCTGTTGGTCAACTCACCGAAGTACGTGGTAATGGCATGATAGCTCGATTGCTTGATGAGTATTGCAACGCAAATCCGCAAATCATTATTAATGGTGAAACGCTACTGGTCGGACAAATTGGTTCCTACCTAGTAATCAAACAAGCGTCCGTTTATATTTTAGCTATCGTTTATAAACTATGGGAGACTGATCGCTATAATCAAACCGGACAGCGTATCGCTGACCGTTTTGTCGCACTAATCCCCGTTGGCGAAATGACAGAAGAGGGACATTTTCTTCGAGGCATACGTCATTATCCAACTGCCGGAGCTTATATTTACTTGGTAGGTATGAATGAAATTAATGCCATTTTTGCAAAATTCAGGGATTATAATTTTTTTGTTGGCACCCTATCATCACACCATAATTATCAGTTAAGCCTGGATCCGCGTGCTTTATTTGGTCGGCATTTTGCCATTGTTGGACAATCTGGCTCCGGCAAATCTTGGACGGTGACCAGTTTATTGCAAAATACCGTTAAGGCTATGCCCAAAAGTCACATGATTGTGTTAGATCTGCATGGCGAATATTGCTGGAAAGATACACAAGGTAAAATTCAATCGGCTTTTGCAGAAAATCAAGTCAATTATGTGGATGCTGTCAGCTTGGAAATGCCGTATTGGATTATGAGTTTTTCTGAGTTAATTGATCTATTTGTTGATCGTGACAACACCAGTGCAACCTTGCAAATTTCATTTTTACGCGAAGTTATCCAGCAATTAAAATCCAAAGAAGCGAAATCGATTGGCTTAACTTTTGTTTCCGTAGATACCCCTATTTATTTTCCGCTATCAGAGCTGTATTTACAGTTTAAAAGCGCCAATGAAGAGCGCAAGGAATTTGGTAAAGTTCATGGTTCGTTGTTTGGTCAATTCGATGAATTTTTAATCCGGATGCAAAGTCGTTTAAACGATATCCGTTACAATTTCTTATTAAAACCCAGACTGCATAACAGCTCCGATAGTATGAACCATTTATTGCGGCAATTTTTTGGTCTAGGTGAAAAAAAGGCCAATATTACCGTTATTGATCTAAGCGCCGTACCTACCGATATCCGCCCGGCCATTTGTTCACAGGTGGGGCGCTTAACCTATGAATTTAACTATTGGAATCCTAAACGGCGCGAATTCCCTATTACGCTGATTTGTGAAGAGGCACATGCCTATATTCCGCGTGAAAAAAACAGCCAATTTAGTGGGAGTAAGCGCATGATGGAGCGTATCGCAAAAGAAGGTCGCAAATACGGCGTATCTATTGGCGTGGTCAGTCAACGCCCAACAGAATTATCTGAGACCATGTTAGCGCAATGCAGCTCCTTTATTTGTCTGCGGACTACAAATCCTGACGACCAAGCGTATATCAAAAAATTAGTGCCCGAGGCTGAAGGCGACTTAACTGATACCTTAAGCTCATTGGGCAGAGGCGAAGCTTTGGTGCTCGGTGAAGCCACGCCAATCCCAACTAGGGTACAAATTTATCGCCCTAATCCTGAGCCAAAGAGTAATGACGTTGATTATTTTTCAGGCTGGTGTGATGGCCCTGATGATTTAGATGTTAAAGAAATCATCCGCCTATGGCGCACGCAAACACGCCGATAAGATGAACTAATTCACAGCGATTGCTAGGATCGCCTTATCGGCTCTTGTATAATCCAGACTCATTTTTTTTTCTACTTGGTACATAGGCACATGGCTTCTAATTCAAATACTATCCGCCGTCGTGGCATCTATTTATTGCCAAATTTATTTACCACTGGGGCAATGTTTGCCGGATTTTACGCCATCACTTCAGCGATGAACGCACACTATGAAACTGCTGTTATTTCTATTTTTGTAGCGATGATTTTAGATGGTTTAGATGGTCGAGTGGCGCGTCTGACTAATACCCAAAGTGAGTTTGGTGCACAATATGATAGCCTATCCGACATGGTTTCATTTGGTGCTGCACCCGCCTTAGTCATGTACTTATGGGCATTTTCAAGTCTGGGTCGTTTGGGCTTATTTGCCGCATTTGTTCATACCGCAGGTGGTGCCTTACGTTTGGCACGCTTTAACACGCAATTAGAAACCGCCGACAAACGTTATTTTCAGGGCTTGCCCAGTCCCGCCGCCGCTGCAATTTTGGCAGGATTTATCTGGATTTGTCTTGAGCATGGCTATGATATCAATGTGATCAAGTATCTAGCGATTGCTTTAACTATCAGTACTGGTTTATTGATGGTGAGTAATTTTCGTTACTCTAGCTTTAAAACCATAGATTTAAAAGGTAAAGTGCCATTTTTTGTTGCCACGGTCATGATGCTAAGTATTGCGTTTATCATGGCTCAGCCACAAACCATGTTGTTTTTGCTATTCTTGGCTTACGCGCTTTCAGGCCCAATTATCACCTTAGTGCAACGTCGACGCATGTTGCAAGAGCGCAAAAGCTAACTGTTTACTTCCCATATCCACTAAGCTCAGTAGGTCGGGTAGATAAAGCGTCGCCCATCCTGCCAGCTCTCCATGTCCGGAGTATTTATGAAAGACCATTTAATTATTTTTGATACTACCTTACGCGACGGCGAACAAAGTCCCGGCGCATCTATGACCCGTGATGAAAAAGTTCGCATTGCCAAAGCCTTAGAACGGCTAAAAGTCGATGTCATTGAAGCCGGATTTCCAGCCGCCAGCCCGGGAGACTTTGAAGCGGTGCAAGCCGTTGCCCGTGTCATTAAAGACAGTACCGTTTGTGGTTTATCCAGAGCTTTAGACAATGACATTGATCGTGCCGGTGCAGCATTAAAAGAGGCCTCGCGTTCGCGCATTCACACCTTCATTGCAACCTCGCCCATTCATATGGAGCGAAAACTACAAATGACACCCGAGCAAGTCATCGAACACGCGGTCAGAGCCGTTAAGCGTGCGCGTCAATTTACTGATGATGTAGAGTTTTCACCCGAAGATGCAGGGCGCTCGGAAGAAGATTTTTTATGTCGTATTTTAGAAGCCGTCATTGATGCCGGTGCGACCACGCTAAACATCCCTGATACTGTCGGTTATAGTATTCCTCAGCAGTTTGGTGCAACGATTGCCAATTTAATCAACCGTATACCTAATTCTGATAAGGCTATCTTCTCGGTTCATTGTCATAATGATCTGGGTTTGGCAGTAGCCAATTCATTATCAGCGGTAATGAATGGCGCCCGTCAAGTCGAATGTACCATTAATGGCTTAGGTGAACGCGCAGGTAATGCCTCATTGGAAGAGGTGGTTATGGCCGTACGTACTCGACAAGACATGTTCGATTGCCAAACGCGTATTGATACCCGTGAAATTTTAACCTGCTCCAAACTGGTCTCGTCAATCACCGGCTTCCCGGTGCAGCCCAATAAAGCCATTGTTGGCGCTAATGCGTTTGCACATGAAGCCGGCATTCATCAAGATGGTGTTTTAAAAAGTCGTGAAACCTATGAAATTATGCGGGCCGAAGATGTCGGCTGGTCGGCTAATCGTATGGTCTTAGGTAAACATTCCGGCAGAAATGCGTTTAAAAGTCGTATTACAGAACTGGGCTTTGAATTTGCATCAGAAGCCGACATTAATGAAGCCTTCACCCGTTTTAAGCAATTGGCAGATAAAAAACACGAAATTTTTGATGAAGACTTACAAGCCTTGATTTCAGAAAGTAGTGTAGATGCAGAAGAAGAGCTGGTTAAATTAATCGCCTTAAAAGTCTGTTCAGAAACGGGCGAAGTCCCTAATGCTCACGTTACACTGCGGATTGATAACAAAGAAGTCAAAGGCTCTGCCGAAGGTGGTGGTGTTGTCGATGCGTCATTAAAAGCGATTGAAAAGTTAGTGCAATCAGAAGCAACCTTAGCGTTATACTCGGTCAACAACATTACCAATGGCACCGATGCACAAGGTGAAGTGACAGTTAGACTGGAAAAATCCGGTCGCATTGTTAATGGCTTAGGCGCGGATACCGATATTGTGATTGCCTCAGCAAAAGCCTACATCAACGCGATCAATAAGCTACAATCGCCCGACCAGCGCAGACATCCGCAAAAGGGTAATGTCTAAAATTGGCGCTCAGAGGCTTCCTCTTCCGAGCGCCTAACTCATCTCAATCGCGTGTTAGAGAGCAACTCTAACTCTCGTAAGAGATTCGCCGATAGGCAGACGAGATAAGTTCCCAATACGGTTGATTTAAGCCGTCATACCAGCGAATCGCCGATACCAGAGCACCGGGATGTGCTTGCAATTACCCTCCAGGCTTCTGAATCTCGGCAATCCTTGCCGAGATGACGCCCACTTAAGTCACGTAGAGCAAAGCGCCATCCGCCAGATCGTTAAGGTGCTACGCAAGCTGTGAGGCATTTTTTTCGTGCTATGGTTTGCACTGTTAACTAACCTGAGGAGCAAAACATGAGTGAGCAGTCAGATGAGATTTGGGTGATTTTGCGTGAACTAAGTGAATCGCAGAAGAAAACAGAGCAGCAAATGCGTAAAACAGATGAACAAATGCGCAACACCGATAAAAAATTAAATCGTATTGGTGACATGGTCGATGGGATTGGCAAAAATCAAGGTTTCGTTGCCGGAGAATTTTTCTTTAATAGCCTACTTGAAGATACGCATTTGGGTTCGATTTACTTTGATGATATGTCCAAAAATGGATTTAAACATCGTGGTACAACTCAAGAAGAATACGATATTGTTATGACCAACGGTAATGTGATTGGTATTGTTGACGTGAAATATAAAGCCCACGAAAAGGATTTGGATAAATTAGAACGTAAGATGCGTAATTTTAAGACGCTGTTTCCTTGGTTTAAAGATTACAAACTTTACGGTGCGATAGCCTCATTTCATATTTATGAGGATGCAAAAAAAAGTGGCTTTGGAACGAGGTTTTTTTGTGTTGCAACGTAGCGGAAAAGTCATTACAACCGAAGCAGCGGAAAACTTGTTAGTATTATTGTGACTTGTTGCCAACTATCCGTCGTGTAGGGCGGATAAGCGATAGCGCCATCCGCCAATGATCGTTAATGTGCATGACGCTAACGCTTATGCACCCTACCGAGCTGCAAGCGCAGCTTGCACACCAGTCGCACACAGTTGTTCACTTTATTTCTTGCTCGCTCCTTAATTTTACCAGCACTTTGCTCAAGGCAATATAGGGTAATAAATGAGTCGGCACGCTGTTGTCGATGTCTTGGCGAATGACTTGATAACGACGCAGTGCGGCGTGTTTAGTAGGCTGAGTCAGATAGGCCGTAGGGTTTATTGATGCCTCAGCGAGGCTGTTTTCAATAATGAGGCAAAGGGATTGTTTTAGCTCTTCTTGTATGATCGGGGCAAGATTTTGTTCCCAATGATCGTGGGCGTGGTATTGAGCTAGGTGCTCGATGAGCGTATCTAAACCAAGATAATGACGCGCTTCCTCATACCAATGAACAATGGTTTTAAATGCCGCTGCTGTGTGTTCTGCCAAATTCACCAGACGCGGAAAATCGCTTAGGCTTGTGGTGAGTGCAAGTTGCTCAGCCGATTCTTTGCTCAATCCTATTTGCTGATAATTCAGTGCTTGTTTTTGCCATACGGAATCCACTGTAAGTATCTCACGGTAAATGTTGAGGTAATAGTGATAACGTGCCAGCGTTGGTGGATTAGGTTGAAGGTGTTGACCCTCTGCTAACGCCCATTGGCAAAATTGTAGTAATACCGATTCCAGTTGTATCAGTAGAGGGTACTGCACATTTGGGTCGGCTATCTGGGCAATGGCTTCACGCAATGACTGAGCGTTGATAATGTGCTCAAAACTCAGATAACACGCTGCGAGTTCACTCCAATCTAAGCGATTCACTTCGTCTTGTTCCAGTTTTAGTGTTAAAAAACGGCAGCCAGCTTGGTTGATGATTCGGTTACTGAGCTGCGTTGCGCGGATTTCATTGGCGAGTGGATGTGTTGTCAAATGAGCCAAAAATGTTGTCTTAATGGGTTCAGGGAAATAATCCGTTAGGCTCGTCTCTTCTTGCCAGCAAGGGGTGTTTTGTAATTGCTGGGTCAAATACATTTTACTGGCGGCCATGAGAATGGCTAATTCTGGACGGGTCAAAATTTGCCCAGGGCGTGCTAAAACGTCTTTATCGCTGGGAAATGACTCTTGTGCTTTATCAAGAAAATCATTGTCGTCTAAGAAAGCCGCCCATTGTAAAAAAGCTTTGGGTGTTTCTTGGCAACGCCGTTGTTCTAAGGATAAGCAAAGACTTTGTGCGGTGTTGTTTGCCAACACTAAAGCACATACTGGCTCGGTGATATGGGTGAATAAGGTCTGGTAATCGTCAATGTGTTTCTGTTTTTGTAAGCCCATGAGTAAAATTTTCAAGTTGACTTCATGGTCAGAGGTGTCAACGCCCGCTGAATTATCAACGGCATCGGTGTTAATGCGCCCGCCTTGCAAGGCGTATTCAATTCGGGCTTTTTGGGTAAAACCGAGATTGGCACCTTCCCCAACGACAGTGGCATTTAGTTGTGTCGCATCAATTCGTACCTGATCATTATGGCGATCACCCACCTCTTCGTTTTTTTCGCTGCTGGCTTTAACGTAAGTGCCTATGCCCCCGAGCCAGAGCAAGTCAACTTTTGCCATGAGCAAATAACGAATCAGCGATTCGCCATCCAGCGATTTATAATGGATGCCCAGCCATTGTTTCAGTTCGACCGATAAGGGAATATCTTTGTCTGAACGCAAATAAACACCACCGCCATTTGAAATCAGCCGACGGTCATAATCGTTCCAGCTTGAGCCAGATAATTCAAATAGGCGTTTACGTTCATTAAACGAGGCGTCAAGAGCAATAGGCTTTGGATCGAGAAAAATATGTTGTCCGCTGAATGCCGCTAATAACTGAATACAAGGCGACAGTAATAGGGCATTACCGAAGACATCGCCATCCATGCTACCAATACCTACGACACTAAAGGGTTCTTGTTGTATGTTTTTGCCCAATTCAAGAAAATGCCGCTTGACACATTCCCAAGCACCGCGAGCGGTAATACCTAAGGCTTTATGGTCATAACCATGAGAGCCACCACTGGCAAACGCATCGCCTAGCCAAAATTGATAGTCGGCGGCGACAGCATTGGCGATGTCAGAAAATGATGCTGTGCCTTTGTCCGCTGCAACGACTAAGTAAGGATCGGGGTTGTCATAGGCTACGATGTGAGCCGCTTGAACAATGCGACCGTCTTGATAATTATCGGTTAAATCTAGCAAACCGCGTATTAAACGTAGATAGGCTTGTTGTCCTGCTGCCTTGAGCTTGGTTACTCCCTGTTGTTTAACAACAAATCCGCCTTTTGCTCCGGTGGGTATAATGAGTGCATTTTTGCTGACCTGAGTTTGCATCAGCCCTAAAATTTCGGTTCTAAAATCATCCGGGCGATCTGACCATCGAATGCCGCCGCGTGCTATTTTGCCGGCGCGTAAATGAATCCCTTGCACATCAACAGCATGGACATAAATTTCGCTTCTAGGCTTAGGCGAGGGTAAGTCGATTACACCTAAGCTATTTATTTTAAAGGCGATAAAATAATCCGCATGGTCGCGTCGCCAGTGAAAATTGCTGCGTACTGTGGCATCAATCAGATTAAATAAAGTTCGCAAAATGCGGTCGTCGTTAAGCTCCGCCACGAGGCTCAGACTGTTTAATAACTGCCAGCGCAAAGGGGATAATAACTGTTCTTCTCGGCTTGAAATATCTTCCCCAGCCGGTATCGGTCTAAACCGCGCTTCAAAATAAGCAAATAAATCATGTGCAACCGTGTCGTTATGCACAAGGGCGCGATGAATGCTGGCTTTGCTGGTGTGTTGTTCCAGTTGCAAAAAATAATTGCGATAGGCTCGGAGTAAATCAATGTCCTGCCATGCCATACCCGCTAGGATACAAAGCTTGTTTAGGGCATCGTTGTCAACTCGATCTTCCATCACGGCGTGCAAGGTTGCTAATAAGCGCTGTTGTAAATGCCTTAACGAGGGATGTTGCGTTTTTTCGGCTTTGATGCTGAAGCTTTTAATGAATTGCGTGGAATCTTCCTGTGAGAAACAAAATTGCATTTGATCCATTACCCGCAAGCCTAGGTTTTCCAGTAGCGGGATGTACTCGTCCAAATAACGCGCTTGTCCACTGTAAAAGTGTAGGCGATAAGGGTCTTGCGGGCGTTTGGGTTTTATCAAGCTTACCGTTTGCTGATCAGCTTGTGTGATTTGCTCAAGATGTAGCAAATCTTGTAAGCCGTGGCGTGGTGCAAAACTGTTTTGATAGTCTGCACTAAAGAGATTGGCGTATTTTTGCAGCAGCCATTTTGCGTTGGCAGGCGTTAAGGCTTTTGCGGTTAGACGCTGTAACTGGGCTAACCAAGGGGATATCGGCGTATTCATAGGTATTTAATAATTTCCAAAACGTTGCTATTAGGGAGTTTGCTGTAAGTGACAGAATCCATAAACGTGCGGATAAAAAATAAGCCCATGCCATCCGCTTTAGGGTGTTCAAAATCGGGTAAAGGTACGGTCTCTAAATCAAAGCCTTGACCGTGGTCATAGACCTTAATGTTTAACTCCCGATCTTCGATATGAATGAGGATTCTTACCGTGTCTTTAGGGTCGTTGCGCTTGCTGTGTTTGATAGCATTGGCCGTCGCTTCGGTTAAGACTAGATTTAAATGGTAAGCCAAGGCGATTTTATCGCCGGAATAATGATCGAGTTCTTTAGCAATCCGTTCGCCGATACTGCCAATTAAATCCAAATATTTCGTCTGGTTTGGGATGATGACATCAACTTGCAGTACCGGCATATTCATAATAAACCTCTTGTTTTGCTGGGTAACGATTATTCTATTTCGGTTAAATCCGCGTATATCTCAAAGACGCGATTGAGTCGGGTCAATTCAAACATCGACAGCACTTGAGGTTGTATTGAGACTAACACTAATTTGCCGGCTTTTGCCGCCGCATTTTTATGGCCTGACAATAATGCGCCTAGGCCAGAGCTATCTATAAAGCGTACTTTTTCTAGTTGTACAATAATCTGCGTTTCGCCTTGTTCGATAACATGCAAAATGGCATCTTTTAAAGCACTGGAATTGTGAGCATCTAATCTTTCTTCATTAATAGAAAAAAGCTGATAATTGTTGAGTTTTTCAAGCGTGAAGTTCATGGCAGTCATTAATTGGGTGTAAAAAGGGCGTAAGTCATCCGCAACAATAACTCCCGTTGGCGGAGCGGAGTCGATGCCAACGGGAGTTTGTTGTTACAGCTTGTTTTTAAGTGAGTAACGATATTCACTTAAAAAGGATCGAGAGTTAAGCATAACGCTTTTTTTGAGTTCTACAATCTCAGATTAGTAGAGATGACTACTCGGTCTTGTGACACTAACTCAACTGTACAAAGCCAATCTGTGTTAGCTCTGGTATACTTTAACAAGCAGTGCAGGCTTTCTGCATAAACCATAGTGCCTCTGGAGCAATGACCATGAATGAAACTATCTCAAACAATGCCATTATTTACGCAACACTCGCTTTAAATAGCGAAGTTGCTTTACAACGCGAATATCTCGATTCGGATGATGTACCATCTGAGGATCGCGAAAATGAAGAAGAAATTTTGTCAGATTTAGAGCAAGCTCTAATGGAATTTATTGATATTTATAAAGTTCGTTGCAAAGAAGACAAGGAGCTGCCCACCGTTGATGAATTATTAAATAGCGAATTATAACCTCGATATGATGATTCTTTATGGCATCAAAAATTGTGGTACGGTCAAAAAAGCTAAATTGTGGCTAAGTCAACATCAGCAAGATTACCGTTTCCATGATTTTCGCAGTGAGGGTGTCAGTATTGAGTTATTGGAAAATTGGGTCAATCGTGTTAATTGGGAGGCTTTGTTGAATAAAAGTAGTACCAGTTGGCGGCAATTGACCGATCATCAAAAAACCGATTTGACTCAGCAGACCGCTATTGACTTAATGTTTGCTTTTCCCACCCTGATAAAGCGCCCGGTTTTGGATTCCGGCGAAAAACTGTTGCTCGGTTTTAAACCGGAATGGTATGCAGCACACTTTATAACAGACAGTACCTTTGATTTAACTGATGAGTGATACCCTAGACCTTCTTAAAAATCTGATTACCCGCGCTTCGATCACACCCAAAGACGCAGATTGTCAGCATTTACTGGCAGAGCGATTAACGCCTCTGCACTTTACTGTTGAGCCACTCAATTTTGCTGATACTCAAAATACTTGGTATCGGCGCGGTTCAGCAGAACCATTATTTTGTTTTTTGGGTCATACAGATGTCGTTCCGACGGGTGATCTAGCGGCTTGGCAATCTCCCCCGTTTGAACCTACGCTACGTGACGGTAATTTATACGGACGCGGTGCGGCGGATATGAAAGGCGGTATCGCCGCGTTTATTACCGCCGTTGAGCGTTTTGTCGCGGCTTATCCCGAACATCGAGGCTCGATTGCGATACTCATGACCAGCGATGAAGAAGGCATTGCCTCGCATGGTGTGGTTAAAGTCGTTGAAGTGTTGCAGCAGCGTCGTGAAAAAATCGATTGGTGTTTAGTGGGTGAGCCCTCTAGCGATAAACACATCGGTGATGTGATTAGGGTAGGGCGGCGTGGCTCTTTATGCGCTAAGCTGACAGTTAGGGGTATTCAAGGTCATGTCGCCTATCCTGAGCTGGCTGAAAATCCGATTCATACCTTTGCCCCCGCATTAACCGCCTTAACGGAAGAAATTTGGGATCAAGGCAATGCGTTTTTTCCGCCGACACGCTTGCAAATTTCTAATATCAATGCAGGTACAGGGGCAGAAAATATTATCCCGGGCAGTTTAGATGTGCAGTTTAACTTGCGCTTTTCAACAGAGTTAGATGAAGAACGCATTAAACAACGAACCCATGCCATTTTGGATCGCTATGCCTTTAGCTATAATTTGCAATGGCGATTATCGGGTCAGCCATTTTTGACACAATCTGGTCAATTGATTGATGCGGTGCATTTAGCGGTTAAATCGGTGACCGGTTATGAACCGCGTAATGATACGGGAGGCGGCACCTCAGACGGGCGTTTTATTGCGCCAACCGGAGCGCAGGTGATTGAGCTGGGCCCTTTAAATGAAAGTATCCACAAAATTAATGAACATATCGGTATCGCCGATTTGGACATTTTATCTAACATTTATGAGCGCGTGTTGTTTAATCTGTTGATTAGCGACAACGTTTAGGTCATCTCCTTTCTCTATTTTCACTAGGATTTGTATGGCAATCGAGATTATTTCAGGCGAACAGGCAAGGGAATCGTTGCAGGGCAACCAAACTGCTCGTTGGCCTTCTCGGCAAGTGGGAGATCGTCTTTATCCCGTGGCGACGCCTATAGCCGCCCCCCGTTTTAGCATCCAACTAGACGATCGTGTTTTTTGTATAGGCTCTTGTTTTGCAAGAGAAATCGGCGAAGCATTAACACGACTTGATTTTAATGTCTTATCTTCGTTTGATGACTTGCCAAAATCTGTGTATCGCAAGCGCAGAGATGTCACAATGTTCAATAAATACAATGTGGCGTCTATTTACAACGAGCTTTATTGGGCGTTTCATCCAGAAACTTACTGTCATGACCAGGTATTAATCGAAACATCCAGTGGGCAACTACAAGATTATCAACTCACTGGTGCGGGTTATACGGATGAATCGGTTGCAGTGAAGCGCTTTCGCGAGGCGTTTAATTGTGCATTTCAGCAAATTAAACAGGCGGATTTAGTAGTGTTAACGCTAGGCTTAAGTGAGGTTTGGTTTGATAAACAAACTGGCTTATATTTAAACATGGCGGTTTCTAAGGCTTTACTCAAACGATACCCAGACCGTTTCCAATTGCATGTGTTCGATTATGAGCAAACCTTGTCATTTTTAGACGATATTTACCGACTGCTCGACGCAAATTTGAAACCTGGTTTTCGAGTATTGATTACTGTCTCTCCGATCCCATTAAATGCGACATTTCGTCAACAAGATGTTTTACTTGCTAATGCGTATTCAAAAGCAGTTTTGAGGTCAGCTGTTGAGCGTTTCGTGAGCGATAAATCGAATGTTAATTATTTTCCGAGCTATGAATTTGTGACATTAAGTAATCCGACCTTAGTTTGGCGAGAAGACGATTATCGCCATGTCGACCGGAGTTTTATTGATTACATTATGAGTAATGTCTTGGCGCAATTTATGGCATCGACCCCCGAATTAGTTGAAGCCAATGCACTTGCGAAGGCAAGATCTTTGTATCAGGGTAATTTTTTTACCGAAGCAACGGCAGTGTTAGCCCCTTTCATTTATGCAAAAGATGTCAAACCGTCTCGTGAGCTACGTATTTTATGGGCTGCGATACGATTGCATGTGCATGGAAAATACAAAACTTTATTATTGGACGGCTTAATTCACTTGCGTAAGCGAGCAGACAACACCCCATTACAATTATTTTTTGAACTGATTAATCGTTTTCGTAAACTCTCGGCCAGTACCTATGTAGGTTACGCTGAACATTGGGATGGTGAGTATTTAACCGGCTGGGCGTGTTGTTTGCGAAAACGGGAGTCTATTAAAGTAAAAGTAATAGTTAATAATCGAGTCATTATGACCGTGAAGGCCGAACTACCGCGAGATGACGTAGCGGCAATTCGTGGTAACGATCATCTGCGTTGTGGTTTCCGTATTCCACTCAGTAAAGAAAAAGTGGCCAATCATGCAGTGAAGATCGTATTTGCTGATAATGGGCTGGAATTAGGAAATAGCCCGTTAAGATTCTCAGAAGCAACGGTTAGTCAATTTGGTAGTGGGTAAATTGCTAAAATCACAGGGTTGGCAGTGATGAGGCTATGATTGTGGCGTAGGTAACTGGCTTAAGCGAAGAGACTAATATTAAACCGGTATTCCGGTAATCTCTAAAAATCAGGTCAATGATGTGATTGTTCTGTTGCTAGTTGAAATTAATTATTGACATTAGGTATTGAGAAACTATAATGACCGGCTTTCCAGCGAACCTTAGCTCGTGAATGGGTTGGGTTAGCAAGAAAAAGATTAACAAAAAAGA
>CAJAVP010000117.1 GCA_903945375.1 uncultured Methylococcaceae bacterium
ACAGCGAAAACCTATTTCTGTTTCTAGTTGGAAGCATAGGTTTTTCAATAGGTTAATGATTGAACGCATTTCTTCAAACTTTGCATTGGACTTGAGTTTGATTAAATCATCTCCGCTTTACGAGGCGCTTTGTAACTTCGGAGCTATAGCTGCTTAAAACTGTCCGAAGTATTGGCTTTTGATATGTCAAAAAAAATGACATATACTTTTATCATGAAAACAAAGATTTTTTCCGGCAACCACATAAAATGGGACACCCGACAACGGTTGGCTATGCTTGAAGCCACTGTGTTATGGGAAGGCCGGATTACCTCCGGTATTTTGATGCGGCTATTTGGCATTTCTCGCGGTCAGGCTTCCAAGGATTTTTCTTTGTATCAGCAATTAGCCGAAAATAATCTGAAATATGACCGTAATCTAAAAGCTTACTTTGCAACCGAAGCTTTTGCTCCCCGTTTTATAAGTGGGACTGCCGAAGAATATTTCCGGCTAATTGAAGCCAGTAGTTGTTTAGGACAATCCGTCGTATTGCCAATAGCCCCTTGTGCCGTTAATGTTGAGTTATTGCGGCCGCCTCAGCGTAAATTGGATTTCCAAGTATTGCGGATAGTGCATCAGGCTATTCGTGACCAACGACAACTAAGCGTCACTTATCAATCAATGAGCCAAAAACCCAGAACTTTAATTCTGGAACCACACACGCTTGTTTATAACGGTTTCCGTTGGCATATCCGGGCATATAGCCTGGAACATCAAGCCTACCGGGATTTTGTTCTGGCCCGGTTTTTAACCCAACCTGAGCTGGGTGAGACGGCTCTCCACACTCATGCACAAGATATGGATTGGCATACTTTTGAAACATTAATCATTGCGCCCCACCCCGGTTTGACTCCCGATCAGCAAGCGGTCATTGCTGATGATTTTGGAATGCAGGAGGGACGATTGAATTTGGAGGTGCGACGTGCGTTAAAATTTTACTATTTACGCATGCTGAATCTTAACGAAACACAGGGAACGCCAGAGAGCCAACAAATCGTTTGGCTTAATCGTGATATTACAAAGCCAATGTCTGCCCCCTCTCACTATGATTAACCCCCGCAGCCTGATTCGCGCACTCGATAAACACTGGGACGCGATAGAGCACCTCGTATCGCTGAGCCGCGATGTTTGTTCCTATGAACGTGACGACTTGCTTGTCCTGCTGGCAAAAACCTATCCGCACGAATCCCAAGACCAGCATGTTGAACGTCTGCAACAGCTGGTCAACGCCGAATTGTTAATCAAAATGCCGCGTAGCAATACCTTGCAACTCAATGATAATGTCCGGCAATTCGTTGAAAGCTTGCTGCATGAACACGAACTGGGTTTATCGGACATTTTAAAAGCCCGCATCACCGACATTAAAGCGGGCTTGGAACAATTGCAGCAAGCTTTGCAGGAACGGGATATGGCAGCCCTACAACAGGGCGCGGTTCGGATTGACAAGCAACTGCGGCAAATCTTACAGCAATTGAATGAGGACACCCATGCCATCCAGGCGATTGCCGAACGGGCCAAAGCCGCCGACGAGCGTATACCTTTGGCGCGGCGTTACCGTGAAGTTTTGGAAGCATTCGACCGTTATGTACAGCCGATGACTGAACTGATGGACACGGGGGCGGGGGGCAGTTTTTATCCCTTACTAGAAGCTGCAGAAACGGTGTTGGAATCGTTAGCGCAACAACTGGTAGCCCAAGGCGGTTTATACAGTTATCAGCTGATATTGCGGCAAGTCGGCTTTCGGGTTAAAGATTTAAAGCAATCAGGGTTTTTGACCTTAAAGCAATGCACCAACACGTTAATGCCGTTACGCGAAGAGGTGCGCCGCCATAACCAACTCAGTGCCTCCATTGGGCTTTTGCTAGGTGAAGTGCGCAAAAAAGGCTTACGCCGTACTTTGCCGCAAGCCAGTTTGCCGGTTTGGCGCAAAGAACGGACTTTCTCCATCGCTATCGGGTCTGAATTGTTAACGCTGATGGAACAGGCTCGCGGGTATCAACCCCAATCGGTCGGTTTTCCAGAAGCGATTGCCGATGACCTGCCGATAGAGCTGGAACGGATTGATGAAGAAGCGATTGTTAAACACCTTCGGCAAAGCTTACCCATACCCGATTTAATGGGCTGGCTGACCGGACATTACGGCCATTATCGGGATGCCACGCTGCTAAAGCTATATCATAAATTAATCCGTCTGCCGGATATGACGGCAACGCCAGACACTAGGGAAATACGCGTTACCCTAAAACAAGTCGCTATCCGCTTGCACAGCCATCAACTTGCCAAACAGCCATGAGCATCAATTTAAAGGCTTTAAGCCAACTCCAGGAACTGTTCAAAAAGCTGGTTTCCGGCACTCATTTAAACCGCCTGACCGACACCGAGTTGTGGGTGGAACTGGAAAATCATAAAGTGGATTATGATGCCTTGTTTGCTGCCTTAGGGTTTGCCCTGGTCGTTGATGGACGCGGCTTCGCATACTTTAAAACCGATCAGGCCAGCACCTATACCGGCAAACTGACCCGTCGTTTGGCGTTGCTGCTGATGTTGCTGTTTGAATACCAAGCCGACCAAGGTTTGCATTTATTCCAATTCCAGCAATGGCGGATTGATGCGGTTTTGCTGGACGCGCTTTGGCAGCACTATCACGCTGTTTTGGAAGCAGAAGAAATTACCCAACCACAGATTCTTAAAGACATTTTCGATAGCGCCGCACGCATAGGCTTTATAGCAGTATCCGATGGGGCTTATTGGTTACTACCCGCCGTACATCGTTATCTGGATTTGTTTGAAGAGCTTGCAGGAGCCGAACGGCCTGAGCAACAGATCGAAGTTATGGAGGATTCACTTTGAGCCTGGCGCAATATGGATTCCAAAAATTGGTGTTATTAAACAGTGCTGGCTATAGCCGCGCTGAATTGCCGCTGGACGATTCGGTGTCGATCATCGCCCCCAATAATACCGGCAAGACCAGCCTGATTAATGCCTTGCAGTTCCTGTTGATCCTCGACAAAAGGCATATGGTGTTTGGCGCACATGATTTTGACAAATCCCGGCGTTTTTATTTTCCAGGCAACAGTAGCTACATTTTGTTGGAAGTATTGTTGCCATCGGGTATGGCCGTCATCGGCTGTGTCGGCAAAGGCTTAAGCCATGATTATGAATACTTTGCCTATCAAGGCAGTTTGGAAATCGAAGATTACCGTCAGGATAACGGCAATCTGGTAACCCAGCCCAAGTTAATCACCCGCTTGTTTGAATGTGGCAAACCGGCAAAAATTTACCCACAGGCGGATTTACGCGCCCTGTTATACGGAAACCGGCAAAAACAGCGTTCAGACGATCCTGATTTAACGATATTTCCGCTGGAATTCACCTCGCAAGCGGCAACTTACCAGCGTATTCTCGTCCGCACCTTGCGCCTGGACCGTTTGGACAGCCGCGAAGTAAAAAACTATTTGCTGGAAATATTCAAGAATGATCTGCAAGACCGTAGTGTCGATTTTAAGAGTGAATGGGATAAATCTTTTGCCGATGTAAATTACGACAAATCCCAATATGATGGGGTGTCCCGCAACAAGACGCTGATAGTTGCTATGGAGGAACAGCAACAAACCCGAAGGCAATTGCGCGGCAAAATTATTTTGTGGCGACCGGTGATTGAACAGGGCTTGCAGGCATGGGAAACGTATTTTCAAAACAGCTCTGAACAAATCCTGCAACAGCTTGAAGAATTGAAGGCAACATCAGAAGCCTTGGAAAAACGTCAAAGCGGAATTTATGAAGATAGGGCCGAAGCCAATGCCGCGTTGAAAGGACAGGAAACAATACAACAGCATTGCCAGGAACTGGCTATCCGCTTTGGGTTTGTCAAAGATTTTACACAATTGGATAAGCAACGCCAAAGCCTGCAAGATCAGCGCGATGAACTGATGCGGATGGTGAAAAACGCCGAGCAATCCCAATCCGCTGATGCAGTCAAACGCTCGATTGCCAAAATTAGCCACGACCAGACCGATCTGCAACGTCAGCTTGCCAGCATCCACGATAATTTCTATCTGCAATTGCAAAAGCTGTTACCTGCGGAGATCTTTGCCGTGCTGATCCGCTTGTTGGCAAAATCGGTGTTAAGCTTGCCCGTTGGTGACGGCAAAGCGATTGTGTTACAGGATATAGCGGCGTTCCAGTCGTTCGCTGCCAAACTCACCGATAAACTCGAAGGCAATCGCCTGGAACTACCGGGCGTGTCGCTCGACTTGTCAGCATTACAAGCCAACCTGACACTGAAAACGGCTCAAGAGCTGCAAACTGAACTTGATGATTGCGGACAACAATTGGCGGATCTGGCAAAATTGTTACAGGCCGTTGAAAACCTGGCGCAACAAAAACAGCAACAAACCGCTCTGGAACGGCAGATCAGGGAACTGGACAAGGATATTCAGGATTACCAGACGCTGTTGGAATTAACGGCGGATCAGCCCGCCCGATTGCAGATGATAGACGAATTGCAACAAAAACTGGCGGCATTAGGACAAGAAGAGCAGGCCTTATCCGCCAAGAAAAAAACGCTTGCTGAAACACAATCTCAACTAAAAACCGAACAGGACAACTTACAAAGCCAACACAAACGTATCCATGCCGCCCGTGGGCAACGACTAGACCATCAAGCACCTTTTACATTTTTGGAACAACTGCCGTTTGTGCCGTGCATGGATTACGCAGAGCTTTCCATGCCTGTCTTGGCCGACCGCATCGAAAGCTACAACCGCGAATGCCAACAGCACCGTCAAATCGACGATGCCTTGAGCCTACAACTGAGCAAACTGCACCAGGACGGCATCAATAAATTTCAAAACCAGGATAACGCCGAACAGGAACTGGATGCCTTGTTTGCTTACACCGCAGAACTCAGCCAGGAACAAGCCGCCATTGAACGCAAAGCCCGTTCCGCCGTAGTGCAAGTGGCGGCGATTCTGCGCGATTTGCGTGACAGTTTGGAAAGCCTGAAACGGCGAATGCGCGAATTCAATCATAAAATCAACAAACGCCAGTTGTCCGACCTGAAGGTGTTTAAAATCGAACCCCGCGAAGAAGAGACCTTAGTCAAAGCCATACAAACCTTGATTTCCACGTCCGAACAAGTCGAATCCGGTAATTCATTCGACCTGTTCGATCACAATGCCGTATTGGATGACAAGGAACTCAATAAAGCAAAAGACTTGCTCATCAAAGAAGGTGAAGCACGCGGCAGTTTGCGGGTTGAACATCTGTTCCGGCTGGTATTTATCCTTGCCAAGGAAAACCAAGCGCCCGCTGAATTCGAAGACATCGACAGCGCCGCCTCTAACGGCACGGTGTTGATGGCAAAACTCATCACGGGCCTCGCGATGCTCAATCAAATGCAAGACCCGCGCAAAGCCATTCGCACCGCCTGTTATCTGGATGAAGCCGCGTCACTGGATCAATACAACCAACGCAATTTAATTGAGACTGCGGCTGAATTTGGTTTTTCGTTGATTTTCGCCTCGCCGGAACCACAAATTACCGCCCGTTATTGCGTACCCATTGCCACAAGCAACGGCAAAAACCACATTAGCCGTCTTAACTGGCAAATTCTGGAAACCTTGAGTGATGCCGGTTGATAAGCCATGAGTGTTTTATCAGCAGCATTGAAACGTCTGTTGGCGAGTGAGCACGCGTTAAACGCATCAGACTTTACTGCCAGCCAGTGCAAACAACTGGAACAATTTGCACGGGATACCCGACTGCTTGAAATTGGCAAGCAAGGCCGCAGCACCTGTTACCGCATACTAAATCGACAAACCGTACAGGATTATTTGCTGTTGCAGCAACCGCTGGCAGATGATGAATTGCACCCGGAATTACCGCTACGCAGCCGCAATATTGGCAAAGACCGCAATAGCAAGAAAGGTCAATCGGGGCATGATTGTTGGTATTTGTTAATGAAAGCTTGGGATGCTGAATGTGTCTGGAAAAACGGAAATGGCCTATTGCAGCCCGCTGAACTTACCGAATGCTTTGGCGTGGCGGCCTTGCGTATCAGCGTAGGGCAAGAATGGCACTGCAACCGTCCTTTGCTGTTAGTCGAAAATCAAGCCTTATTTGACCGCTGCGACTGGTTGCCGGACGATTTCAACGGTTGTCTTATTTATTATGCCGGGCAATTGTCCGATGTCTTATTGCAATGGCTTTGTGAACAAAAACGCACGGATAAAATCATCTTTTTTCCGGATTACGACGGCATCGGGTTAACCAATTACGCCCGGTTATCAGAAACACATCATCCTGAAACCACCGTGCAATTTTATTGGTTAATGGATTGGGAAAGCAAATTAGCAAAATTCGGCAATGCGGATGTTTGGCAGAAGACCCGTATCCAATTTGCGAATGCCCTGCACAAATTGGCGGACATCAATTCGCTGACTGCCGAATTTAGCCAGCTTGCCCGCCTGTCGCAACGCTATGGCAAGGCATTGGAGCAGGAAGCAGTCTGGTTGTAATGCTTTTTGATGGCTAAAAATAATCACCCACGTTTTAACAACTGCAATACCAAGCCCTGCGAATCTCCACCGCCCAGCGTTCTATTTGCTGGACATCGGGCGCAGCGGGCAACTGGCAGGCAGCAAAACCACGATCAACCTCCACGAGTTCCTGTGCCGCTTTCGCCATCAAGTCCTCGTAATCAAACTGCCCCGCCTTGATCGCCAACAATTCTTCGCGGTCAGGGCGGCGTACAAGGGGCTGCCCGGTCGTGGCGATTTCTTTCGCCATGCGTAACAGCCGGAAAGTGTGCATCATGTTCTTGGCATCATAACCGCCGCCATGTTCCAGTGTGCCTTGATAGCGTTCCTGATTGCGTGAAAGCTCCCACTGCCTATAGTCGTGATAATCCCGCAGGCGGCGGGCGAATCCGTCCTTGTTGAACACCAGCCAAGCCCTGGGTTTCATGCCTTTGGGTATCGAAGACAGACAGACATCTTGCGAGGCTGGTGATGAACTCATCTGTGAATCGGAACGGAACAGGCCGTTAAAGCGGGCATTGCCTTCCTGATAATCATCGGCATAAAACAGCGCGTAGCCATCACGCACATGCGGCAACGCACTCAGGCCACAATGTTCTGCTTGCATCCCTTGTGTGACAAGCCAGTGTTCGGCTGGAATCGTTTGGTCACCTTCGACGATATGGCAACAATCAATGGGACGCGGCAATACGTCAGCAACCGGATTGAAGATTTTTTTGTTCAAGCCTTTGGCCCGTTTGACTTGGCTTAAGGCATAGCCGGCAAAACTGTCCCGGCATAAACGTGACAAGACCAGTCCTGGTTCAATCCTGTCCAACAATGGGTGCTGGTAAAGCACCGTTTCCTTGGGGGCGAATAACAGCTCAATACTGGACGGGTTGTTCTTAGCCAACAATTTGAGATATTTGCCCAGTTCATAATAAACATGGTCATTGCGATCACTAGACACCTGTTCGATGTAAGTAAAGCCAAAATAGAAGTCTTGCGGCAGGATGAACACACCGCGCAGATCCGTATCGGATTGTGGCGTGTCCAAACCATAAGCCCGGCTGCCGCTTAAGGCCTCCAGCAAAATCAGGTTTTGCCGTTTAAGATCGCCTATGCTCAGATTCATGGACAGACTATTAAAGGGCAGGGCGGGTAGGTGTCTATCATTCTGATCCGCCCAGAAACGCTAGAAACAGGTCATCTAAAACTGCCGGATTGCCAGCCGCCGTCGGTAATTGTTTAGCCGATTCCTGTAACCGGGCCAATTCCTGTGCCAAAAAATCATCAATCACGGTGATCCGCGCAATCGGCACCTGTTCGTCCGTCACTTGTTTGCGTTCCAGCAAGTCATCAATACGGGCTTTTATCTCCGGTTGCCCGTCTAGCAACGCCAATAAGGGTGTCAATTCCATCGGCGGAACGTCGCGGTAACGTTCAATCCATGCCGCCGCCAGCAAAGGCCGGAGCATGTAAAAATACTTTTTGATCTTAACGGTGGGATCCCTCAGTTCACGTTCCATTGTGCCGCGAGCTAAAGACAAATAATGGTGGCAAGCGGTGATGGGTGAATAAAGGGGATCAAGTTCATCGCGTAAGGAAAGTCTGTGTCCTGTATCAAATCCCTGATAAATTATCGGGGACTGCAACCATTCCCAAATGACCGGGTTCGACTTGCGTGCCAAGCGCAAGGTTTTCCGCACATCCCAACCGCCAAAATCCAGCAGCCCGACCGCACTATCTTCTATGGGCAAGTCAATAACATCGCGCCCTTCCTCCAAAGCCAGATACCACGACTTAGGATGGACATAAATGAACCGGACATCGTAATCGCTATCCGGTGACGGGAATCCCCAAGCCCGGCTACCTGATTCACAAGCATAGACAATCTTGACTTGATGTTCGGCGGCGAGCGCGGCCAGACGGGTTCCGATCAGGGTTCGTGCTTCTAGGGATAGGGACATGGAACTAGTTTTTCGTGGTATACAGCTTGTTAGACGTATTAATCGGGTACTTCAATAATGATTGCATCATCTAATGCCACTGACATAAATTGTCCAGAATCATTTTTAACTGTAAATTTACTATTATATTTTGCAGATAATTTAAAAATTTCACCAATTTTATCGCTATACCAGTATTTTTCATTACTGGATTTTATTATTTTTATTGCAATCATAATATGCTCCAAGCTTTACAAGTCTTTCAAAGCTAAATGCAGGCCGTTGTGTTGTTTACGTTTTTTGAAGAGGCCTTGGATTATTGGAAATTCCGTTGTCTAACATTCATTTGTATGAAAGTTTCCCATAACCGAAGGTTTAATGAAATACAGTTTCATTTGATGGCTTCGAATTTGTCCCAAAATGACAACTTAAACCATTGCGGTACGGTATCGACTTTCATAGCCAACGCTTTGCCCTCAGTTACTTCGGCCAACCAAAGCGGCGCACTGCCTGAGTTGTCGAAAATATAAGCGCGATGACTATATCGGACTGCATCGAACAGTAAATCTAACGAGCGATAGTATCGGCTAATAATCTTGTCTTCCGGAACTGGATGCCCACCCATTTTTACCCGATGACAGACACGGGAAATATTGATGACGGGATCCTCAGTGGCAATGTAATACGGCGTTGGTGCAT
This sequence comes from uncultured Methylococcaceae bacterium, assembly GCA_903945375.1. Lineage (GTDB taxonomy): Bacteria > Pseudomonadota > Gammaproteobacteria > Methylococcales > Methylomonadaceae > Methylovulum. Next base: position 9,206 of record CAJAVP010000117.1, read on the forward strand.
AAACTCTCAAATGCTATAAACTATTGCCCAAAAGCAACCGTACCGGAGAATTATCATGACCAGTCAGTCCGAATCAAACGCCATTCCTAACGAAGAAAGCCGGCCAAAAAGTAAATGGAAAGTGACTA
>CAJAVP010000118.1 GCA_903945375.1 uncultured Methylococcaceae bacterium
TAGTCACTTTCCATTTACTTTTTGGCCGGCTTTCTTCGTTAGGAATGGCGTTTGATTCGGACTGACTGGTCATGATAATTCTCCGGTACGGTTGCTTTTGGGCAATAGTTTATAGCATTTGAGAGTTTATGCACCAACGCCCTGTACCCGTGCTAATTTTTGCTTTCGTGACAAAATCATAATGGTCAACTTGCCATAATCCGTTAGGAAATGCGGCATTTGCTACATTGGTTAAAACAAGACCCGCTAACCGCTGGAGCGCAATGTTAGGTATTTTTTTGAAAATCAATCGAGTCTGACCCCATTGATTTCAGCTCTTGTGGCTGCAAGCCTTGATTTGGTGAAATTAATTAAAAACTTGAACATCGAGTTTTATGCTCATTCCCTAATGTGTATAATCGCCTACTAGCGTTCCTAAAATTACTACCCCTTATACATTCATTTCGAAGTTATTAACCATGCCGATTGAAATCATTTCTGCCGAAGAAACCTGGAGCAAAAATCAAAAAGAAAATAAACAGCGACGCTGGCCATCACGCGAGACTGCCGAACGGTTATACCCTATTGCTGAACCTAAAACACAGAGCAGTTTTAAAATTGAAACGGATGAAAAAATTTTTTGTATAGGTTCTTGTTTTGCCGCTGAATTGGGTCGTGCGTTACATCGTTTAAATTATCAAGTATTATCAGTATTTCATAATTTACCTAAATCCGCTAATCGCAATAGCTCAGATGAGGGCATGTTTCATAAATATAATGTAGCGACAATTTATAATGAATTATCGTGGGCATTCAATCCACAAACACCTTACTCACACGAACAAGTACTAATTGAAACCACAGGCCAACGTTTACAAGATTACCAATTAGCTGGACGCCGTTATGCCGATGAACCAGAGATAGCAAAACAATTTCGTATCGCTTTTAACCAAGCTTTTAAAACCGTGCAAGATGCTGATGTGGTTATTTTAACCCTAGGTTTAAGTGAGGCATGGTTCGATAAAAAAACCCAACTTTATTTAAATACCGCTATTCCAGCTCAATTAATCAAACGTTATCCTAATCGTTTTGAAGTCCATATTTTAAATTATGAAGAAACGCTTTATTATTTAAATGCCATTTATCAATTACTTAGCTCTTCTTTAAAACAAAGCTTTAGATTATTAATTACGGTATCGCCGCTTCCCTTATCTTTTACTTTTCGAGACCAAGATATATTAATCTCTAACGCCTATTCCAAAGCAGTATTAAGAGCGGCAGTAGAAGAGTTTTTAATTGGCAAAAATAATGTTAACTATTTTCCCAGTTATGAATTTGTTACTCTTAGTAATCCCGATACAGTGTGGATAGCTGATGATTTACGCCATGTCGATAGCGTCTTTGTCGATTATATTATGGCGAATGTCATGCAACAATTCACCGATGCCCCTGTACATGCCAGTATTTTAGCTAAAGCGAAGGCTCTTTATCACCGTAACTTTTTAATAGAAGCTAAACATGTTTTACGCCCTTTAGTAAAAGATAAATCCAATACGGCTAAAGAGGTTTGGCTATTATGGACAGCATTACAATTAGGTATTGATGGGGAAAAATCTAATTTATTGAAAATAATAGAACACTTCAAAACTTATCGCCATTTGAATCCAACACAACAAATTTCACGTTTAATCAAACGTTATCGCATAGGAAAAAATTACTTATTTATGGGTTATATTGATAGTTGGCAGGATTCATGTATAAGAGGATGGGCAGTACATCGTAAACAACAAAAATCTATTCAAGTTAATATTCTAGTAAATGGACAATTAATTATTACCGTTACAGCAAATCAAGCCAGAGCCGATGTGGTCGATGTCTATGGAACCTATTTATATTGTGGTTTCAGTATTACCCTCAGTTTAAATAAAACGGTACAAAACAAAATTCAAATTGTATTCGCGGATACTGGAAAAGAATTAAACGGCAGTCCTATTTATGATTTTTAGCCCGTCAAGTAATCTGACAAAATTTTTTGCACAGCAGCATAGTTACTCCCATCTGACTCAAAAATCGTGTGCTTTATACTCGATGTTTAAGTTTTTTAGCTTGACTGAGGCAAACCCAGATAAACCAAGGTGTTTTCGTCAATAGTTACAAGTTCCACTTGATGGCACTTGTGGCTACACGTCTTGATTTAGCCTGCGTAGGGTGCGTAAGCGATAGCGCCATCCACCACAATCCTTATTAAGGTGCATGATGCTATCGCTTATGCACCCTACGACTAACATCAAACGGTGGATTGCTTGCGGTGTAGGTTGGGTTGCATGCTTTTCGCAACCCAACTCATTGGCGCAGTAAATGTTAGGTTAGCTCGTTCCCAAGCTCCAGCTTCACTGCCATTAAGTTAGGGGAAATCGTTCATAAAGAAGATAGTTAGTTGGTAAATTCCCCCTAATCGCTCTTTTTCAAAGGGGGGATTTACAAAACTCACAACATATTGATTTTTAATAGATTGGTTCTTGACTTAATGGCAGTGAGGCAGAGCCTGCTCAGTTAGGTGGGTTACGAAAAATATGCAACCATAAGCTATGGCTCTGGTTTTGGCCTGTATCATTTTGTAGATCGGCTAGGCGGTATAGTGATTTCGCATTCACTATGCTGCGTAAAAATGCGGTGGAGCATGTTCTTGCGAGACATCACGTTTCTGCCAAAGCTTCCAGTTGCTTCCAGCGATTAACCACTTTACAAAATAATTCAGCGGTTTTTTCGGCATCATACAGCGCAGAGTGCGCTTTTTCATTATCCCAACTTAAACCTGCGGCTTGAGCAACTTTTGCCAGCACGGTTTGTTGATAAACTAAACCACCTAAAGTAGCCGTATCAAAACTGCTAAACGGATGAAAAGGACTGCGCTTAATCTGCGTTCTATGAATCGCTGCATTCAAAAATGCCATATCAAATGCTGGATTATGGCCGACTAAAATGGCGCGGGTACACAGATTGCGTTTAACAGCATGACGAATGGGTTTAAAAATTAATTCTAGCGCGGCTTTTTCTTCAATCGCCATACGGAAAGGATGGTGCGGATCAATGCCATTGAATTTTAACGCGGCTTCGTCTAACTCAGCGTTTTTGAACGGCATAACATGCGTCGAATATTGCTCAGTTATCGCTAAATCACCCGATGCATTAAACTCAACAATCACCGCTGCAATTTCTAATAAGGCATGTTTTTTGGCATTGAAGCCCGCTGTTTCGATATCAACAACAACGGGGAGATAGCCTCTAAAACGTTTTTCCAGTGGATTAGCAGAAGTTTCCATTTGTCGTATCAATTCCTAAAGGTCGATTAAGTGTCTCATGTTAAGCGATATTGCAACTAAAGAGCAATCACAGACAGCAATTCTCATTATGGCATCCAGCGCCTAAAATAGCCTACCGAATCCCCATTGAAACCTAATTTATGAGCACACCCTTTGGATTAAACGCGTTGACCTTTAGTGACGTAATCAAGCAATTGCGCCTAACTTTTGAAA
>CAJAVP010000119.1 GCA_903945375.1 uncultured Methylococcaceae bacterium
CTTATGGGTGAATTTTTTGAGATCAGCCCCGCTGATCGATTAACAACCTTACAGTGTGACTTCCTAAAGCAACACAAAGCTGAAATTATCAGCGAACTTAAAGCCGCCCAAGCATTAACAGATCGGCTGTTATTAGATGACCGGCGGTATTGCTACGAATGCCAGCACCTACTTGGTAATGGCATTTGCTTGATCGCTGAACAAGGCAAAATGGACAGGGCAAGCCGATACTATAAGCCGATAGATATTTGCCCAAGGCGGTGCATTCATTTTGTGGAGGCTGGATTATGAAAAGCCCTATAAACAAACCAAACCCAACCCAAGAGGAAACCATCATGGAAAACCCCATAAAAGCAGTACCAGAAAACGAAACGCCGGATCAGGCAACAGAAAGGCGTCACCAAGAGCTGATAGCAGAGCTAAAGGAACTCAATGACAATCTTGAGTCTGTATGGAGGACGGCGCGTAAAATTGCCAGAGCCATAGAAGATAACTCCTTTTATCTACAATAGTATTATGTAAGCACTACATATAGTGCCAATAGTATTATTTAAGCACTATATGTAGTGTTCCGGTAATGTGGTAATATAACATCACATTATTCGACCATTAAGGACTAAAAAACTATGCTTACCATTGAAGAACTAACCAGCTTACAAAAAACATCCAACGAGGCGATACGCAAAATCAAAAGGGAGTTGGACGGCTTGAACATATTTATTGAATCGACAAACGCACAGACCCATTATTCCCAGGAATATCGTACAGAAACAATCAGCAAGAACCGTGAAAACCGATTGCCCGTCGTTTCAGATGAACTGCAAAAAATCCGTGACATAAATAACGCCGTTATTGGCAGTAAGGAATTTTGGGAGTCAAACGCTCTACTGTTATCGCTTGAAAAATTCTCTCAATCAGAGGTTGACGATGCAACGGTTAAGCTCAGCATAGCCGGGGAGTTGTCCGCCATGCCATTTACCTTGCTTGACTTGACGTATAAAAAGGCCAGATCAGAGAATAACCTTACGTTAATCTACCAGTGCTGGAAAACCGGAATAAATAAAGCCACTGAGTCAGGTTTTAGCGGCGCGGTTAATTTAAATCTGGACGGCGTAACAATCCCGGGGCAGGCCGAAAGTTTGGCGGCAATATCACAATGCAACAGCAACGTTTCCCTAGGTGAATCGCTGGCGGTGCTCTTTTTAGGCGGCAAGGTAGACCCGGCGAGAGCCTTGACAATGGGGCGCGAACAGCAGGTAACAAGCCGTTTAATGCAAGCCAGCGCGTAGGGCGTCAATGCTAACCGAAGCCGCTAAAAAACCTGTCAGGTATCGCGCCAAGCTGGATACGCCAGAAGATATTAGGCGCGAACTGGCGAGGGTTTATCGAGAAAATAAATCTGGATTACTGGACAATCAAGACGCTGAAAAACAAGTTATGATGCTTATGGCAATAAGCCAGTTAATCCTTGAAATTAGCAGAAAATAAGCAAGCCATGCCTTCAACAAAGTTTCAGCCTGGACAGTCAGGCAACCCGAAAGGGAGACCGAAGGGCAAAAAGATTGATACGTCACTGAGGAAGCCAATATCTGACGCCATGCCGGAGATCCTGGCGACCTTAATCGAGATGGCAAAGGCTGGTGATGTTCATGCAGCAAAAATTTTGCTAGATCGCGTTTGCCCTGTATTAAGACCAATGGCAACACCCATATCCTTACCCTTAGCCGATACACTAGCCAGCCAAGGGGAGGAAATCATCAGGGCAACCATGAGCGGCACGATACCGCCGGATATTGGCGCACAACTGATAACTGCATTGGCGGCACAAGGAAAGCTCATTGAATTGCAGGATATTGTTAAACGTATCGAAAGGCTAAAGAATGGCAACCATTGACCAACGAGTAAAGGAGCTGGAAAGAACGGCAACAGAGCCACAACTAAAGGTGTTTTTATATGGCGGCGAACTGGACAGCCCTGAAAATAAGCAAAGGCTAAATGATTTTGAGGCTGATAGATCAGGGATGCCGGATTTTTATATCCAGATCGTAGGGGTTGGTGATGATTAAAAAAAAGAAGTGAAAGTAACTCAAGTCGTGGGCGGGACTTCCACCCCGCCTTCACCAGGAGCTTGCACCACTGCCACTCGTAGAATTTAGAGAGGGTCTCGCGACTTGAATTGGCGTTAAGTATAGCCCAACATCCAAAAAATAATTTTATTAAGTCGGAGCAATCCGGTTTTTTTATGCCTTTATCGGGGCGAAACTAAACGCAACAGTTGCGGTAAGAATCAATCCGAACATTCCCCAGTTTTCACTAAATCCCGTTTCAATGTTGACCCCGCGTTGACCCAATTTTTTTAAGGCAAAAAAAAAGCCTCACATTTTACTGTAAGGCTTTGATTTATTTGGAGCTGGAGATGGGACTCGAACCCGCGACCGGCTGATTACAAATCAGCTGCTCTACCAACTGAGCTACACCAGCGATGAGTAATTATACAAAAATAAATTATTTATGCCAGTTTTTTTTGCCAGTAATTCTCATTATAAAAAGAACGTATCTCTCGATGTTCAAGTTTTTAATTCTTGATTTTAGAGAATCCCAGTAAATCAAGGCTTGTAGCCATAGTTGCTATCCTATCCCCCGTTCCTGACCGGATTTAAGGTAAACACGGGGTATCGTGCTGGTTAGCGTTTGACCGATAAAAAAAGCCAAGCGGTCATGATACACATGGACACGGACGGTTTCGCCAATCATGCGCGAGGGCACGGTATAAAGAACCCGTTTGATTTCCAAGGTACTGCTGCGCGTCACTTTCAGGCTGAGCTCGCTATGGTCCATGAAGCGTTCACAGGGGAGTGCCTCACTGCCATTAAGTTAAGAAAAAAATCATTTAAAAACAACGTGGATTCAACTCCGAAGTTCAATCGAAAATACTCGGATTGAAAGAAGGCTAGCTGCTATAGTTCTCAGTACGTGTTTTAAAAGTCCCCCCCACGACTCAGCGTTCAAGTCGGCCAAGCATCAGATTTATCATGGCAATGTGAATGAAAGCGGTGCTGGACTCGGTCAGCACCTCGTAATCTTTGCTCAAGCGACGGTATCGGTAAAGCCAGGCAAAAGTC
>CAJAVP010000120.1 GCA_903945375.1 uncultured Methylococcaceae bacterium
CCGGATGGCACTTAATTTACTTAGAAATAATGCTCCAACCAAAGATAGCCTAAAACGCCGTAAGTTCAGGGCTTGTTTAAATGATGACTACCGGTTCAAATTGCTTTTTAGTGCTACGGCTACATAGCGCGATTGCCCTGGGCGGTCGAGGTTTTGATTCAGGCGCTGGACAAAGCCGATCTGGATCGAAACAGAGAGCTTTTACACGATGTTGCACCTACTGTGCTGTATGAGGCGGGTCTGACAGTGATGATGCGACTCGTATTCCTGCTGTCTGCCGAAGAACGTGGCTTGCTTTTACTCGGCGATGAACGTTACGAGGCTAACTACGCAATCTCTACTTTGCGCCTGCAACTGCGTACCGTATCCGAAGAAATCCTTGAGCGTCGTTGGGACGCTTGGTCTCGCCTGTTGGCGATATTTCGCGCCGTATTCGGCGGCATTGAACACGAAAAATTGCGTTTACCGGCGCTGGGCGGTTCTCTCTTCGATCCGGATCGTTTTCCATTTCTTGAAGGCCGAGCGACGGGAACGAATTGGCGTAATAATATTGCCAAGCCGCTACCTATTGATAATCGCACAGTGTTACTGTTGTTAGAGGCTATACAGCAATTCCAGGGGCGCACGCTGTCCTACCGTGCGTTGGATGTCGAGCAGATTGGCTATGTGTATGAAGGCTTGCTCGAACGCACAGTCAAGCGCACCGACGAGGTTACGCTGGAATTGAATGCTACCAAAAACGCCAAGATCACATGGGTAAAACTGGGTGAGTTGGAATCAGCCAAGTTGGACGGGGATGAGCGGCTTGCAGAATTATTGATGGAGCGCACGCAAAGTTCTGCCAGTCGAGTTCGTAACGACTTGGCTAAACCCGTTGATGACATCCTTTCTGATAAGCTTTTAACAGCCTGCCAAGGCGACACGAACCTCCGCAACCGCATAAAAATCTACGCACACCTGCTGCGTACTGATCCATGGGGTTACCCACTGGTTTATCCGAAGGGTGCCTTTATTGTCACCACCGGCTCCGACCGACGTGAGACAGGTGCCCATTACACCCCGAAGTCGCTAACCGAGGCAATCGTGGTGGAGACATTAACGCCGGTAGTCTACATAGGGCCAGCAGAAGGCAAGCCGAAAGTAGATTGGGTTCTGAAGTCCCCAGCCGAGTTACTTGAGCTTAAGATATGTGATCCAGCAATGGGTTCGGGCGCTTTTTTGGTGCAAGTGTGCCGGTGGTTGGCAGAACGACTGGTTGAAGCCTGGTTTCAGGCTGAGTTATCAGGTCAATATGTGACTGTTGATGGCGTGGTCTGTGATATGACAGCGGGTGAAGAACCTTTACCACGCGACTCCGAAGAACGCACCATCATCGCCCGACGCCTTATTGCCGAGCGCTGTTTGTATGGCGTGGATTTGAATCCGTTGGCGGTGGAGTTGGCCAAATTATCTATCTGGTTGGTGACCCTAGCTAAGGGGAGACCTTTTGGTTTTCTTGACCACAGCCTACGTTGTGGTGATAGTTTGCTCGGCATCCATCGTCTGGATCAACTCACCGAACTGAGCATGACGCCGGGTCAAAAGAACACTCAGATTCGCCTCTTCGGCCGGAACATCGAACAGGCCGTGGCAGAGGCCGTCGAATTGCGTAAACGGTTACGCCAGATGCCGATTCGGGACATCCATGACGTGGAGGCCATGGCCAGGCTAGATGCTGAGGCGAAGGCGAGACTCAATGCGCCGGAACGGATAGCTGACGCATTCATTGCAGAAGTATTCAAAACGGGGGGGAGTGAAAATGCGCTAGATGCCTCATTAATTGCGTTATCCATTGAAGCCGATCAATATTTGCAAGGGGATAGCAAAACTTCTGAGGAAATTTTTAAGCGTGTTTTTTGTGGGTTATCTTCGGATCTGCCAACAAGAAACTCTCAATTGAAACCTTTTCATTGGGCATTAGAATTCCCAGAGGTTTTTGTTGACGATGGTTTCGATGTGGTAATTGGAAATCCTCCATTTTTGGGAGGAAAAAAGATCAGCACTACCTTTGGAAGCGCATATAGAGATTATATTTTTCATTTTTTAGCAAATAAAAGAAAAGGAAGTGCTGATCTTTGTGTTTATTTCTTACTCAGAAATTACTCTATCACATCAAATACAGGATTTATTGGCATCGTTGCATCAGATACCGTTTCTGTTGGCGAATCAAAGAAGATTGGACTTGATTGGTTGATAAATAACCAACATGTGACAATTTATTCTGCAAATCAAAGGGAGAAATGGATGGGCTCCGCTAATGTCAATTTTGTTACATTGAATTTGTCCATTTCAGAATGGAATGGAATGGTGAATTTAAATGGAAAATCAATCGCGCAAATCAGTTCGGATCTAGATCAAATAGCCATCGACTCTGCCATTAACCCTGTAATTCTAAAACAAAATAAAAAAATTGCTTTTGCTGGCTCATATGTTTATGGAACGGGTTTTGTTTTATCGAAATCAGAAGCGGATCAAATTATTAGAAGAAATCCTGATAATGAAAAGATTATCAAACCGTATTTGCGTGGTGAGGATTTTAATTCTGACCCTGAGCAACAACCTCAAACATTCGTTATCAATTTTGAGGGACGTTCTTTCACAGAGGCATCTAAATATCCAGATTGTTTGTCAATTTTGACTGAAAAAGTAAAGCCAGAAAGAGACCTCGCAATCCAAAAGGGCGGCCAAATTCATGAGTATGATTATTGGAAGTTCTGGGATGCGAGACTGCAAAGTTATGAAAGAATAAAACCACTTGGTAGAGTATTGTTTCATAGTCAGACCTTCGCCCATTTAGGATTTTCATTTGCGCCATCGAACTGGGTATTCGCTTTTCCCCATCTGGTTTTTGGTTACAATGATTATTTTCATTTTTCAGTATTGCAATCCTCTATTCATAGAGTTTGGGTGGTGCAATATGGAAATTTCAACATATCATTTTTGCCACAATATAGCCTGAGAAACTGTTTTGAAACATTTCCATTTCCGAAAAATTTAGACTCATTGGAGGAAATTGGTGGAATATACTATAAGTATCGTCAGAAATTAATGCTAGATAATCAACAGGGACTCACTCAGACTTACAACAGATTTAACGACAATACTGAATTTTCAAATGAAATCAGCAGATTAAGAGATCTCCATGTACAAATGGATAATGCAGTTATACAAGCCTACGGCTGGAGTGACTTGCAATTGGAGCATGGATTCCTAGAAACGAAGCTAGGCATGCGTTTTACAATCTCAGAAAGCTCTAGGCGAGAAGTAATATCGCGACTTTGTAGACTGAACAATCAGCGTTATCAGGAAGAAGTTGATGCTGGGTTACATGGTAAATCTAGCGCCAAAGTAAAAACCGCTCGCAGAGTAAAAAACAAGATTCCAGAGGCGCTACAGTCAATGCAAGCGAGCCTGTTTGATTTATCTGTCCAAGCATATGAATCACCGACTTCAACTTCAAGCCCCAAAACCGGTAACTCTTGGGGATTGAACACATCCGATCAAATTCTCGCCTGGCTTGAGGCTCACAACGGGTGGTTCACCCAATCGGCTATTTTGAATGGCTGTGGCGGTGATCCCGAAGCGTGGACTGCTGCCATTGATGAACTGCTGAACGACGACTACCTAGAAACCCGTGGCGGCGAGAGTAATGTCACATACCGGGCCAAACCATGAATGAAGCCCCGACAATGGCAAACATCAAAGAATTGTCCCAAGAGCGTTTCAATGCCTTTGTAGACTGGACGCGTGGATCAATGACTGGTGATTTCATCAAGGAGTTGGAGTGGTATGCCGATGAATCCGAATATGTTTTCGGCGTATTAACACTTGATTTAGTAGATGATGACTTCGGGTATATTCTCCTGAGTCGAGATGAGGAAGGTAGATATCGATGCATTGATGTTGAAACTTCATTAATAGATGTCGACTTGGCACGTAATCGTCTTAAAGAAGCGTTGAATCAGCAAAGTAAGACTGGTGAAAAGACTTTTCCTCAAGGAGATGCCGATAAATTGAAAGCTGGAGTGGATTTATTCACTCCTCTGATTCCTGAGCAGCGCTGGCATCCGACTTTCAAAACCATGTTCGATTACCCTCATTGGCAACCGGCTATGAGCATTATGTCGGAAATGATGAGGCATTTCGTTGATGTCGACGGCCACTTCGTCAAAGAATTTCAGAGCAATGGCTTCGATGCCCGGTGTTGGGAACTCTACCTTTACGCTTATTTTAAAGAAGAACAGCTCGGTATGGATCGTGATTATCACGCTCCCGATTTTATGTTAGGAAAATATGGAAAAAAAGTTGCCATAGAGGCCGTTACGATTAACCCCACTGAAAATCAGAAACCTCTGCAGCATTCCACCGAAAAGCCTATTTTGAGAACCGATGAGGAAATTCGGCTATTACTAAAAAACCATGTGCCCATCAAGTTCAGTGGGGCTTTAACTGCCAAACTGCACAAGAAACCTGCTTATTGGGAACTTGATCATGTCAAAGGGCTTCCTGTAGTTTTTGCTTTGGCAGATTTTCATGAGCCTCAGTCCATGACTTGGAGTTTTCCTGCTATTTTGGAATACCTCTATGGCATTACCCAAGAATTCTCACATGATGAAGCCGGGCAACTCACTATCAATCCGCTAAAGATTGATTTCTACACCAAGGAAAATGGGGCTCGGGTGCAGGCTGGCTTTTTCTTTCTTCCAGCAGCAGAAAACGTCGCGGCCGTTTTATTCTCCAACAGCGGAACGTTGTCTAAATTCAACCGTATGGGTCGATTGGCTGGCTTTGGAGATGACAAAAGCATCATGCACAGGTCAGGTGTTTGTCACAACCATGATCCTAATGCGGCCTTGCCATTACCATTTTATTTTGAAATAGCGCCTGGCAAGACCACGGAGACTTGGGCCGAGGGGTTATCGATGTTCCATAATCCAAATGCCAAATATCCGGTTCCTAGAGAATTATTTCCATCCATTGCTCATCATGAATTTCGTGATGGGCAAATTTATAGCTCAATACCTGAGTTTCATCCCTACACCTCGGTGACCATTCATTTATTGCCTGAGGAACAAGTTAGCGCTTGGACTAAAAGTGATAGGGAAGTTAAGGAATGACCATCAAGACCGATTTGGCACGTTCAGAATTTTTATCGAATAAGAAATTATCATAGCCAAAATGATCTGTAATCCAATGATTTTGATACCGCACTTAAAAGGAAATTCTACATGGCAGACGTAAACGCTTGGATTGCTATAGATCACGATCTCGCGAATGACCCTGAACTATCAGCCTACATTCTCGTGCTGAATGGCGAGCGATGTTTGTATCAGGCCATCAAAGAAGACGATTGGCTTTTGATTCTAAATACCCAGGGAAGCATCACTCGCGTAGGTCGTATGCTGCGAATACGCTCCGATCTTGATATGACCACGATATACTTCGACCGGTTATTAAACGTTGACCCTACTGTCTCACTTGGCTTGACCTCTCTCAATCCACCTACAACCGGGAGCGTTGCCCGCTTGCAGTGGACAGATTTCGTTGAGGCACTGCCGAAGGCATTGCATAAGACCATTGCCGATGTACCCTCCATTACGAATCAGACCTATATCCGTGAACTGCTCCAGCTGGCCGTAATGGATGATCTGCTCGGCCCAGCCGGTGGCCCACATGAACAGATCATCGACATGGGTGTGCGTGACCGTTATCTAGTCGGCAAACTGGCACCGCGTGAGGCAGCTCAGGGTGGTATTGAAGGGCTTGACGGGCCATTGGCGAACGACGAAGCAGAAGAACCAGAAGACCAGATAGTGCCGGGGCAACATGAGCCTGGCGCAGAGTTTGGTACGACCACCGGTCGAGTAGAACCAGAGGCTGATTCCTCGGATGAAATAGACGCAGCGAGTAATCAATCCCTCGTGCCCTCAAGTTTGGGACTCACTTTCTGTGTGGACGGTGATGTGGATAAGATTGAGGTGGAAGTCCGCTGGGGTCGCTATGAGCGTAGTAGTGAGCACGAGATATTCCGAACCCGCAAGAATAAAGAGACCGGAACCGAAGAGCAAACGAAGGCCAAGGTCTGGCAACGTATTCCTTGTGGCGGCAAACTTGTGCTATCGCTGGTAGAAGGTCTCATTCCTCATCAGGCTCCTGACAAGAACTATCCCGAAGTGCGGGTGCAAGGCTCTATTCGTGATAAGAACGCGAATGGCGATCGTCTAGTGACTCTGTTCCTGGTCAATGCACAGCAAGAGCCAGAAACCAATCGCGATACGGGCTGGGTGTTTCAACCGGAACTGATCGTTCGCTCAGAAAAGGACGCTACAAATAACGCAATCTTCCGACGCAGACCAGTACTGGACTCGGATGGTAAAGACCCGGAACGCGAGTCTTTGGAGATGATCTACCGCAATCGGGTCGAGTTTGCGGTTGGACATGGTGTTGCCGTACATGCAAAGACATCGGTGGACGTGACGCTAGCCACCGAGGTGCGTACTATGGTCATGCCGCAGTACGAGGTTCAGGTCACTGAAACGCCAGGATTAGATCCTACCGATCGAACGGCTATGAAGGAAATGGTAAACAGCGGCTTGCTCGACATGCAGCGACTTGCCACTTTGGATTCAGATACTTTGGTTGAAGCGTTGGGTACGTTAACCAAGGATTATGCTGATTGGATTAATGAACAGCGTGCCAGGATCGGCATTGATTTAGTCGGTTACGATGCCCAGTCGCAACAAGCGATGGATCGGTGCCAGAATATCTACGAACGTTTGCAGCAGGGTATCAATACGCTAAAGAACGATGAAAAAGCCCTTGCTGCCTTTCGATTTGCTAACCAAGCAATGGCCACGCAGCGCGTTCATAGTTTGTACGCACTGGCTAAACGGCGAGGCGAAGATGTCATCGTGGAAAGTTTCGATGTGTTGAAGAACCGTAGTTGGCGACCGTTCCAGCTTGCATTTCTCTTACTGTCCATCCCTTCGTTGGCTGATCCCAATCACTCTGATCGTGTCAAGCCTGCTGAAGCCTATGCCGATCTATTGTGGTTTCCTACAGGAGGCGGCAAGACCGAAGCTTATTTAGGTGTGGCTGCTTTCACTATGGCCATTCGACGCATGCAAGGCAATCTGGGTGGTTACGATAGTTCGCGTGGATTGGCTGTAATCATGCGTTACACACTTCGTTTGTTAACGCTGCAACAGTTTCAGCGTGCAACCGCACTGATCTGTGCGATGGAAGTATTACGACGCGCGGCTTTAGACAAGGATGATAAGTCTCTCGGTACTGAGCCATTCACCATCGGCCTATGGGTGGGTAACAAGGTGACACCCGGTAAGACAGAAGATAGCCATAAGGCCATTGAGGACATCCGCAACCCTGGCAAATACAATGCGGGGGCGACTTCCCCTGCGCAACTGACCAGTTGTCCTTGGTGCGGCACAGAGATTGTTCCAGGGCAAAATATTGAGATCAACAAGGAAACAGGTCGTACACTTGTCTACTGCGGTGACAGGAAGAGTCGCTGCGACTTCTCGAAGGGCAAGTCCAGTAAACTCCCTCATCCAGGGATTCCGGTGCTGGTGGTGGATGAGGAGATTTACCACCGTCCTCCTACGATGATGATTGCTACCGTGGATAAGTTCGCCATGATGGCGTGGCGTGGCCAAGTGCGGACTCTCTTCGGTCGAGTAGGCCAGGAATGTGAACGCCATGGCCTGCTTTGGCATGGATCGGGATGTACTGGCACTCATACTGCCGGCAAAGGCCTAACTGCCACCAAAGTAAAGGTCGTAAAGCCTATTCGTCCACCAGATTTGATTATCCAGGATGAGTTTCATCTTATAAGCGGGCCACTGGGAACCATGGTCGCTTTGTACGAAACAGTTATTGATGAGTTGTGTAGCTGGAAATATGGCGATCATACGGTTAAGCCGAAGATCATCGCTTCCACCGCTACTGTGCGTAAAGCTAAAGAACAAGTGAACCATGTTTTCATGCGGCAAGTTTCGGTGTTTCCTCCACATGGTTTGGACGTAGAGGATAATTTCTTTTCAGTCCAGAGGCCAATTGAGGAAACGCCTGGGCGTCGCTATCTGGGTGTTTGCTCACCGGGTAGCTCTCGCCCTGCAATGTTAATCCGAGTCTACACTGCATTCCTGACTGCCGCGCAGGCATTATTCGATCGCTTCGGCGAACCGGCAGACCCCTATATGACAATGGTCGGCTATTTCAACTCACTGCGTGAGCTCGGCGGAATGAAACGTCTAGCAGAGGATGACGTGCAGACTCGTTCTTATCGTGTGCAAATGAGTATGGTGACCCGTCCAGCATTGGCTCAGCGTAGCGTAAGCAACATCAAGGAGTTGACCTCGCGCGTTTCCAGTCAGGATATCCCGACGTATCTTGACCAGTTAGAAGTCAAATTCAAAGCAGAATTCGATGTCACCGCAGGCAAGTACGTGACGAACTGGCAAGACGGTGATGCAAGGGCAATTGACGTATTACTGGCCACCAACATGTTATCGGTAGGTGTTGATGTTAATCGACTTGGACTCATGGCTGTCAACGGTCAACCAAAGGGGACAGCGGAATATATCCAAGCCACTAGCCGTGTTGGTCGCTCCTTTCCTGGCCTGGTCTGCACCGTGCTCACATGGGCTCGGCCCCGTGATTTATCTCACTACGAAACATTCGAGCATTACCATGCTACGTTTTACAAACACGTTGAAGCGCAATCGGTGACGCCTTTCTCACCCAGAGCGATGGATCGAGGGCTGACAGGTTCACTCCTCAGTCTGATGCGTCTCGATAATGATGTGTTCAGTCCCAACGAAGGTGCTGGTCAACTGGAAAAGTCAGACCAATCCGACATTACCCAAGCCATCAATGTCATTGTCAATCGGGCATGGGGGGTAAGTGACCTGCCAGACACCAAGAGTTTGGCAGAACAAGAGCTCAAAGAGCGCGCGGACGAGTGGGCCAAGTCGGCGACTAAAGCGGGCAGAACTTTGGCGTATGAAAAGAAAGGGCCTCAAGCAGCCACAACGGTTGCGTTGATCAAATCTCCAGGTATCCAAGCGTGGGACAATTGGACGGTACCAATGTCAATGCGCGAGGTGGAACCTGGCGTGAGGCTGATCATGAACACAAGCCACATTACAGACGATCACGAATGGAAGCCTCGTCCAGCTTCAAAGGATGAGGATTAAACATGATTATAAACAATAAAACGCCTGTTGGAGAAGTCAGGCCCAGCCAGTTACTTTGGACTTATGGACCAGGCGCATTGATTGACCTTCCAAGTCTGTCGGTTGTAACTCAAGGGATTGACCATTGGGAAAAAGACCGATGTCAACCAATCCATGAGGCACGACTACTTGCTGCCGTCAGAAAAGTGCTAGGGCCACAAGTGGAAAACCTGCGGATGCCGCCTTTTCAGAAAAGTGACCTAATTGATGTCTGGTCAGCTGAGGCAAATATTGGCGTTCCGGTCAGACCGTTTCCTCGCTGGTTGCGCTGTGTGAAATGCGGTCTACTGTCACCTTTTGATGCTGCGCTGTTCGAAATTAAAGACCATCGTTACAGACCAGAGAGAACTCGTTTTGTTCACAAAGGGTGTCGCGGCTCGAAGGGTGATCAGCCCGCTAAAGATGCGGATGCTGTTCCAGCGCGTTTTCTGTTGGCCTGTCGCAACGGTCACCTGGATGACTTCCCTTGGCACTACTTCGTCCATGGTGGTAATAGTTCTTGCAAAGGAACTTTGCGCTTCTTTGAAAGCGGGGCGTCTTTGCAGACAGAAAACCTGTGGGTGAAATGCGATGCTTGTGGTGCATCCAGAAGCATGGCTCATGCTTTTGGTAAGGCTGGAAAAGAAAACTTGCCAGCTTGCCGAGGCCGTCATCCACATTTGGATTACTTTGATAACGAATGCGATGAAGAAGCTCGCGCTGTCCTTTTAGGAGCCACCAATAGCTGGTTCCCAATCACACTTTCAGCGCTTGCTATTCCCCAGACAAAAGAACCGCTCAGTCAGTTAATTCAAGATGGATGGGAATTCTTCGAAGATCTTGAGTCCGAAGCCGAAGTATCGGTGACCGTGAAAACACTTAAGAAGACTGGAGCGCTGCCCGGAATCGACAAGTATCTTTCGCCAGCTATATGGTCCACCATAAAAGCACATCGTGATGGAGGGGAGCAGGATATCGTTGGGGAGGCTGACATCAAAGATCCAGAATGGAATGTACTAACGGAGGACAATCCTCCAACCGATTATCCGCATTTCATGAGCAAGAAAGTTGGAACACCTTTCGGGTTCGAAACTCATATCAGCAGAGTTCTTCTTCTTGAACGACTACGTGAAGTCAATGCACTGCTGGGCTTTACACGGGTGGAGGCACCTGAAGAATCAGGCGATCCCAATGAGCGGCCACAAATGGCCAGCCTATCTCGTGGTAAACCGGATTGGGTACCCGCTAACCAAGTTCATGGTGAAGGTATTTTTATCCAATTCAACGAACAAGCTCTTGTCGCTTGGGAAGGTATGGAGGCGGTTAAAAAAGTTGATAAGATGCTTCGCGGTGGCCACAAAGGATGGCGCAACTCACGACATCTTAGTCCGAACGAAGGCTATCCCGGTATTCGGTATGCAATGCTCCATACCCTCTCGCACCTTTTGATTCGAGAACTAGCTTTGGAGTGCGGTTACAATGCAGCAAGTATTCGTGAACGAATCTACGCAGATACCTTGGAAGACCGAGCTCAGGCTGGCATCCTTATTTACACCGCAGCAGCAGACTCAGATGGCACTCTTGGTGGCCTCGTTGATCTTGGTAAACCGGAAAATCTTGGGCGGTTGCTGGAACAAGCACTGAACCGGTCAAAAATTTGTTCATCAGACCCGCTTTGCTCAGAACACGATGCCGAGAAAGATCGGTCTCTGCATGGCGCGGCCTGTCATGCATGCTCCTTGGTGGCTGAAACTTCGTGCGAGCGAGGTAATCGTTATTTGGATCGATCATTACTGATGCCAACACTAGAATGCGCCGATGCGGCATTCTTCAAAAGCCTTTGATATGGAGAAACTGTTAGATGCTGTAGCAGCCTTAGTCTGTCTCGTCTCCCCGGATAAGGTCAAAGCCATTTCATCCCGAGTTCGTCTAACCGTAGCCCATGGGTCAACCTCTGTGCTGTCAGATATGGTCGGGACACCTGTGGCATCAGGAGTGGTTAACCAGCTCGTCAAAGCATGGCAATCCACCGACGTTAGTTCCGACGAGCTTGCGTCAATGTTACTTGCCGCAAGCCATGTCTTCACCAAGACAGTCGCCGAGCAATCCACCGAACTCGTCTGGACGGGGCCGACGACGCCTTTTGTATCGGCTCGCCGGACAGAGCAAGCGCTGTTACAAGTCATCAACACAGCACGAACAACTTTGTTTATCACCAGCTTCGTGGCTTATGATGTATCCTCAATAGTAAAAGCCCTGAACGAAGCGAGCGCAAGAGGCGTGCAGATTTCTATGCTTCTTGAATCTTCTTCGGAACACGGTGGAAGTATCTCTATTGATGTAATAGGCAAAATGAAAGGATTGGTTCCATCGGCACATATTTATGCTTGGACCAAAAAGGTCGAACCATTTTTAGAGGGTTGTGTTCATGCGAAGGTCGCTGTGGCAGATGCGAATACCTGTTTCATCACAAGCGCCAATCTAACGGGCTTCGCGATGGAAAGAAACATGGAGGCGGGAATATTGATTTCCGGTGGGGAAATACCCCGCCTATTGAGTAATCACCTTTATGCTTTAATAGATACGAAGGTGGTCTCGGTTGTATGATGGGGCTTCCAACACATATAGGGTACCGGTAACGGTAGGGGCACTCGTTGCCGTTCCAAATAAATAGGTGTAACGGCTTGCAATTGAAATCGGTCATACTCGCATTTAACGCAATTTCCAGCTCGAATTAAATGCAAATGAAAATACCCATCGGCTCACATTATCTGCAAATGAGCTTGCATTTATCGGCATAGGCTTGCAATCCATCTTCGCGTACTCACTTTAATTGCAAATTAAATTCGGGCCTCTCTAATCATATGGGCAGACCGGCAGCCAAAAACTGGATGCGTAACTCGGTCATGCGAGTAGCATCCAGGCTATTGTTGAATAGCGCCTTGATCTCCGCTGGCTTGGCGTCGAACTGATCTACCAGGTCTTTGACTCGATAGCCATGTCGGGTTAATGTTGGCTCCAAGTCATCAAGTTGCCGTGACAGCACGGATTCGACCAGTTCGCCCGATACCGGTGCCCCGCCGGTTTGGTAACCTGCTTCGAGCGACAACGTGAGATGCAGTTGAATTTGCAGCGGTGTCCGCAGCCGCGTTGCCAGCAGATCAATGGCTTCCGTCGTCAGGATGGATTCAACGGCCATGTCGTTCTTCGTGCATGAGCCGATCAGCCAGTGGATGTATTCACGCTGGCTACCGGCTGTTGGCGCCGATTGAAAACTGACCATCTGTGCCGATTGAAAATTGACCAGGGGATTTAGCGGTGCAGCGTACTACACCGCATCAGATTAGTCGACCAAACTAAGACGGTTTTGACCTCCGGCTTGGGTTGATGTTCGGCGACAATTACCCTGTCCGGTTCGGCGACAACTATCTTGACCGGTTGACTGATATGTAGGACAAGGGTGGATTTCAATTTTTTGGAGCCCACCTTTGCCTGGAAAACGTATCACCCAACGTCAAGAGAATTTATATATGAGCACACGTCAATCAGGAAAAAGCCAGGAAACAGCGGCTTCCAAAGCCGGTATTTCTGAGCGCTCCGGTCGCAGGATAGAACAAGGCGGGCGGCCATCCGTTCCGGAGAACGCCATTGGCGCACTCGCGAAGATCCTTTTGAGGCTATTTGGGAAAAGGAATTGGTACCTTTGTTAGAGAAAGAAGCGCAGCTAACAGGCTTAACCCTCTGGGAATATCTGGAAGATGAACATGCCGGACAGTTTCCTTATCGTGTATTGCGCACCCTTCAGCGCCGCGTTAAACATTGGAAGGCCACCCAGGGGCCGGATAAGGCCGTTATCTTTCGCCAGTCGGTACCCGCCGGACAGCAAGGCTTATCAGACTTTAGCCATCCCAATACTGAAATCACTATTCAGGGTGAGGTCTTTACCCATCTCTTGTATCAGTTCCGGCTGGCTTACAGTGGCTGGCGTTATGTCCAGATTATTTTGGGCGGTGAAAGTTATTCAGCTTTAGCCGATGGCTTGCAATCAGCCTTGTTCCAAGCGGGCGGCAGTCCCATCGAACATCGCACCGACAGTTTAAGTGCAGCTTTTAATAATAGTGTTGAAGAGCAGAAACTGACGCGGTCTTATGAGGCGCTTTGCGCCCATTACAACCTGCAGGCAACGCGTAATAATCGCGGCGTGGGCCATGAAAACGGTGCGGTTGAGTGTGCGCATGGTTCTTTTAAGCGCCGCCTGGATCAAGCCCTGAAGCTGCGAGGGCATACTGATTTTGCCGCCATCAAAGATTATCAGGTGGTATTGGATAAGGTCACCGAGCGCTTGAACAAGCGCTGCCAGAGCCGCTTTAACGAGGAACAGTTGGCCTTGCAGGCACTCCCCTGTGAACGCTTCATGGACTATAGCGAGCTCAGTCTGAAAGTGACGCGCAGCAGTACTTTGGAAATCAAACGGGTCGTTTATACCGTGCCCTCGCGCATGATTGGCGAAACCGTCCGTGTCCATGTTTATCATGACCGCTTGGCTCTTTTTATCGGCCAAACGCTAACCAGTACGATACCTCGTGTTTACCTTAAAGCCGGTCAGGAACGGGGCAAATGTATTAGACATCTTTCCCAAATAACCGCTATAGGATTAGTTTAAGATAGCGGCTCAACCTCTGAAAACACGGATAGCGATGACCCCTTATGCCCAATTGCCTACCAACAACCCTGAAGAATTCACGCGGACTGTCGGCTTGTCAAAAGAAGATTTCCAGCATCTCACTAGAAAGCTGGCAGATTACCTGGACGAACAAAAAGCCCTCAAGCCCTTGACCCGACGGGGGCGAAAAGACTCCAAGCTAGCTTTGGAAGATCGCTTGTTGCTGACACTTTACTATCTCCGCCATTATCCGACCCTGATCAATTTGGGGACGGTCTTCGGCATCAGCGAGTCCTATTGTCATAAGATTTATACCCGTACCGCAAGACTGTTAGCCAAAGTCGAAAAGCTGCCCAACCGTAAAGTCCTGTTGGAAGACCCGGCGACAACGTTGACCATTGATGTCTCGGAGCAGCCTATCGAGCGCCCGGTCAAGAACCAGAAAGCGTACTATTCAGGAAAAAAAACGCCACACGGTCAAAGCCCAACTCGTGATCTGCGCGTTGACGCTGGCTATCCTCTCCGTGGTGGTAGGTAAAGGTCAACAGCATGATTTTTCAGTCTTTAAAGACAAACGACTGTTGTTACCTGCCGATGCGCGGCTATTAGCGGATTCAGGCTATCAAGGGATACACAAATACCATCAGAACTCGACTATTCCGGTCAAAAAGAAAAAAGGCCAAGCCCTTTCCGCAGAGGATAAAGCTCATAATAAGGCGCTATCAAAACAACGTATTTTCATTGAGCATGTTAACCGACGCTGTAAGATTTTCAGGATTGTCAAAGATGTTTACCGAGGCAAGCATAAAAACTACTCACTGACATGGAGTTTGGTCGCGGCTCTCGTCAATTTACGATATGACTGTATTTAGGAAAGATGTCTATTGATTACCGCCATATCATTCATAGCCTGTCCGCCAAACCCCAAGCGTTCCGGTTTTTACAGTTCCGGGATGAGTTGTTGCCTACCGATGCTTACCGAACGTTATGGCTGAACTGCGACCGGCAGTTTCAGGCTAGAGACGCGTGCAAATGGATCGTGGGTGTGCTTCGTATCGCTATGGATCATAATTGTGAAGTGCATATTCTGGCCCAAGCTGAACACCCATTCTGATCCAAGCTGAACACCTATTCTGATTTAACTTGAACACTGATTCTGGTTTCAAGCTGAACACTTTTCTGGATTTTTCCAGAATCGGTGTTCAAGTTGCCAGAATGACTGTTCAAGTTACCAGAATCCCGCCTAACGCATTGTTTATTCAATCAGACTATCCTCTCCACCTTTTGTGGAAAGAATATGTCAGCGAAGAGAACAGCAATGCGAAAACTAAGAGAAGTACTCCGACTCAGTTACAGCGCCGGATTAAGCATTCGGAAGATCAGTGCCAGCACCAAAATCAGTGTCGGCAGTATCCAAAATATTCTAAAGTTGGCCGTGCAGTTAGAACTAACCTGGCCGCTACCGGAAGATTGGGATGATCAAACCTTAGCCCTGAAGTTTTATCCCCGTTCAGATGCTCAGCCTTCAGCCAAGTTCCAAGAGCCGGTCTGGACAGCCGTTCATATGGAGCTGAAGAAAAAAGGCCTGACCAAGCAGCTGATCTGGGAGGAATACACTCAGCAGTATCCGAACCGTTGCTATAGCTACTCGCAATTCTGCGCACGCTATGCCGACTGGCGGAAGAAACAAAAACGCTCCATGCGGCAGACCCATATTGCCGGTGACAAGTTGTTTATCGATTATGCCGGACCCACGATGCCCGTGGTCTGCGCGTCAACGGGCGAAATTCGCACCGCACAGATCTTTGTCGCGGTGTTGGGTGCCTCCAATTACACCTTTGCCGAAGCGACCTGGAGCCAAAGCTTGCCGGATTGGCTAGGCAGTCATGTGCGGGCCTTTGAGTTTTTTGGTGGAACGACGGTAATGCTGGTGCCGGATAATTTAAAAAGCGGGGTGACTAAAGCCTGTCGTTACGACCCTGAATTGAATCCCAGTTATCAACAGTTGGCGTCCCATTACTCGATCGCAGTGATGCCCGCCAGGCCTTATAAGCCCAAGGATAAAGCCAAGGCCGAGGCCGGTGTTCTGCTGGTCGAACGCTGGATTATGGCTAAATTGCGCCATCAAACTTTCTTCTCATTGGCGGAGCTGAATCAGTGTATCAGCGCCTTGCTGATCGGACTCAATCAAAAGCCCTTCAAGCAAATGCCAGGTTGTCGTCAGCAGTGGTTTGAAACGCTGGATAAACCGGCCCTGTCGCCGTTACCCAAGTACGCTTACCAGTACACCGACATCAAAACCTCTCGCGTCAATATCGATTATCACCTGATCTATGAGCAGCATCTGTACTCGGTGCCACACCACTTCGTGGGCGAACAGGTGGAGTTGCATGCCGGTGACAAACTGATTGAGGTCTATTTTCACAACAAACGCATCGCTACCCATGTCCGAAAATATTTTCCAGGCATAACGACCGAGCCAGGGCACATGCCGGAACAGCATGCCCAGCATCAGCAATGGACGCCAGGACGGTTAATGAACTGGGCTAAATCGATAGGACCTGAGGCGCTGGTGTGGGTGAAGGGCCAGTTGCAGCGTAGAGAGCATCCAGAGCAGGCTTACCGCGTCTGTCTGGGGTTATTGAGCCTCAATCGAAGCTATGACTCCGAACGTCTAAATAAAGCGTGTGCGATCGCCAACAAAGAATCCCTGTTCCGCTTAAAAAACGTCAAAGCTATTTTGCTAAGCAACAGGGATAAGCTGCCTGACACAGCGCCGGTGCAGCTTTCGTTATTGCCTCAGGATCATGAAAACATTCGTGGTGCAAAAAGTTTCACCTAACCATTAACCCTCTAAAGCGTTGAGCAAGCAGGGTTTACAGAAGATTCTGCTTGCTCGCCTTTTCTTATAAAATCTAACTACAGGACATTAACATGATTGAAACCACCCTCAGCCAACTACGCCAATTGAAACTAACCGGCATGGCCTCTGCGCTGCAAAACCAGCGGGATCAGCCAGGCACTTATGAAGGTTTAGCTTTTTCCGAACGCCTGCAATTATTAGTCGATCACGAAGATCAGGAGCGTAATCAGCGCAAACAGGATCGTTTGACACGCGCTGCGCAATTCAAACTGAAAGCTCATGCCAAAGACATTGATTATCAGAGCGGTAGAGGCTTGCAACAGTCCCAAATGGCGTCGTTGTTGATGTGTGATTGGTTAAAAAAAGCCCAGAACCTGTTGTTAACTGGCCCCTGCGGAACAGGCAAAACCTATATCGCTTGCGCACTCGGCCATCAAGCCTGTCTGAAAGGTTACAGCGTCAAATATTACCGGCTTCCGCGCCTCATACTCGCATTGACACAGGCCAAGGTGGATGGCAGTTACAGTAAATTGCTAAAAGCCATCGCCAGTCTGGATTTGCTAATCATTGATGATTGGGGATTAGAGCCTTTAAATGCCGCCACCCGAAATGACTTGCTGGAAATAATGGATGATCGCTATCAACAATCCGCAACCATCGTGATCAGTCAGCTACCGACCGAACAATGGTATGACGTTATTGGTGATAATACCTTAGCCGATGCTATTTTGGATCGGCTGATGCACAACGCCCACCGGATGAATTTACAAGGAGAAAATATGCGAAAAAAAATGAATTCCTTGACCCAAGTTGAACACTTAGAGTAAAAATTCACTTCCACCGATGCGTTAGGTTTTAGGTGTTCAAGTTCGGCCAGAATAGGTGTTCAAATTAATCAGAATACGCAAGTACAAGATAAACGCTCGTTTTTCTTGTACTGCCTTTTGGTAGATGTTACTCATTTACGGAGCAATCCTTAGTGCGCCAGTTAAAACTGGCAAGAGATAGTCGATGAAAGTTCGATACAGAGAAGAAATGGCGAATCACTCTGACCCCGAGTCATGCGGTATGTGTCGTGAGGCACATGCCGAAGCGTTGACAGGGGACACCGGCAGGCCAGCCATTGAGCCGCGTAATCAACAATTCGGGATGCCGACGGAGTTAAGGATCACGGAAGGCAATACGATGCATGACAATAATCGCAAGCCATGCTTCGATCCCGCGCGGTCGGAGACCCTGCGCATGTCGGGAAGTTTCTTGCACAGGAACTGGGAGATCTCATCGGCATCCGGGACAGTTTGCCCGGATGGGACGGGGAAGGTCGATGACCACAAGCCCGTCATCTACGCCGGTGAGAAGTCGGATACGTCAGTAGTACCGAAGAAGCCGCCGAACAATGGGAACACCCCTGCGGAGGTGGTGGAGGGAAGCGACGTAACCAAAGGGAACGCCTTCGATTCTCCCGCGCCCCAGACACAGCGCCGGATTAGCGCGTCGATGGGACTCGAAGGCGTGCGCGAAATCGCCCGTCGTAACAAACGGGAACAGTTCACGGCACTGCTGCATCATGTCACACCGTCGTTGCTGGTGGAGAGCTTTTACGCTCTCAGAAAGAACGCGGCGGCAGGTGTGGACGGTGTAACGTGGCGAGAGTACGAGCAGATTCTCTATACGCGCGTACATGAATTGCATCGGGAAATACATTCCGGCGCTTACCGTACACAACCATCACGGCGGGTATTTATTCCCAAAGCTGATGGCAAGCAACGATCTCTTGGGATAGCTTCTCTGGAGGACAAAGTTGTGCAACAGGCCGTCTCGACGGTACTGAGCGCAATTTACGAAGAGGATTTTCTTGGATTTTCATATGGGTTCCGCAAAGGGCGTGGTCAGCATGACGCACTCGATGCACTGTACATGGGGATAACGGGCCGGAAGGTGAATTGGATTTTAGATGCGGACATTCGCGCATTTTTCGATGAAATCGATCACGAATGGATGCTCAAATTTCTGGGACATCGGATTGCGGATAAGCGGATATTACGGCTGATTCGCAAGTGGCTCAAAGCGGGGGTGATCGAGAACGGACGCAGGGTTGCATCGGAGCGGGGATGCCCTCAAGGGGCGGTAATTTCGCCCTTGCTCAGTAATATCTATCTGCATTATGTTCTCGACACATGGGCGCATCACTGGCGTAAGCAATATTCGCCGGGAGACGTCATTATCGTTCGTTATGCGGACGATAGCGTGCTGGGATTTCAGCACGAAGGCGTGGCAAAACGATTCTTGGCTGCAATGCAGGAACGACTGGCCAAGTTTGGATTGGCGCTACACCCGGACAAGACGCGGTTAATCGAGTTCGGGCGATACGCTGTAACCAACCGTCTGAGACGTGGGCTAGGCAAGCCGAAAACATTCGACTTTCTCGGTTTCACCCATGTGTGCGCAAGGAACAAGTTGGGTTATGCCAAATTGATTCGCTTGACGGTGAAGAAGCGTATGCGAGCTACACTGTCGGCAATACGGGAAACGCTGATGCGTCGGCGGCATGAGCCAATCGCAGTAATTGGGCGCTGGCCTACTCGCGTAGTTCAGGGATATTTCAACTACTACGCGGTTTCTGGCAATCTCCACCGGCTCAAGAGCTTCCGTAGCGAGATTTGTCGAGCGTGGCGCCATGCTTTACTCCGTCGCAGTCAGCGCCATCGTATGCCTTGGGCGCGCTTTACCCGTCTTATTAACATGTATATCCCACTGTGCCGGATGGTTCATCCCTACCCGGAACAACGGTTTCGCGCCACTACCTAAGGTAGGAGCCGTATGCGTTAATTGCGCACGTACGGATCTGTGCGGGGGGCGCTCGGCAACGAGTGTCCCTACCGTTACCGGTACCCCCATTATATCCGATATACGTGATTCTGGCGCTATTGAACAAGATGCCGATTTGATTGTGTTTGTTTATCGTGACGAAGTTTATAACGAAGATAGCGCAGATAAAGGGATTGCGGAAATTATTATCGGCAAACAACGCAACGGGGCGACTCAAATTTTTAGGGAAATACACGCGCTTTGAAAGTTTCTCCGGCATCTTTTCTTATGGCGGTGGAGATTACTAATGATGCCAGATAAAAAATTGATAACTCAAGATAAACTGTTTAACGCTTACTTTCCCCCTTGTCTTCCCTACCCATAATATTTTCAATCATTACAATTGTCCTGTTTATCCCTATCCAAAAATCTCAGCTTAACAAATACGTTGATTCGAATTATTTTTGTTTAATTAAATACTTGTTAATGTCTTTTTAGACTAGGAGAAATAATGTTTGACTTTAATACATTGCCAAAAAAAATACAAAACAATCTGTACTGTAAATATCGTCAAAAAGATTTAATGTTACACACTTTGCATTTATGTAAACAAATTTGTGATGAAAGAAGACTATGTTGTGATGAAAATAAAATATCAATAGAAGAAATTGCAAAAATACGTTCTGAATATTTGCAGTATATTCGTAAACATAACATTTTTGAACTACTTGAACTTGAACGAATTAGCTTTAACAGTCAACAAAGTAAGACTAAACATTAGCTTTACTTTGTTTTACTAATTATCTAGTTAAATAAAATTATAGTAAGCATACACTGTCAAATTCTCTACGAGAGGGTATAGGTTTTACTTTTTAACCAAAAATAGGAGATTAAAATGTTTATCCCACAAGAACTAGAAAACAATACTTACTTTCGATTTCGACGACATGATTTATTAACATCGAAAATAAGAGTATGTAAAAAAATTATAGATAGTGGCACTCTTACTATTCCAGGCGTTGTAAAATCAGTGAAGGAGTATTATGAATTGATTATAAAATATAACATACTGGAGTTAATCGAAATTGAGTTTGGTTCATTAAATTCAAAAAACATTCATTAATTATCAGCCAATCTAGAAATCGTAATTATTCAGTCTTCCATTCTCATACGATTTTAATACGGCCAATGAATCAAAAACCACCGTTGACTGAACGGAATTGTGCAGAGCGAAGTTCGCTCAGTCATAGGTTGGTTTGAATAATTACAAATTATACAAAGCGATCAATTCCAAAAATTCGATTACCTGACAGAATTAAACAGAAAATTAAAGCCTCATTTTCCCACTGTCTTCCCTATTAGTAACAATCAAAGTCACTAAAATAAACACATCATCAACTCTCCCACAAAGGAACATCAAATGGCCAATATCCCAAACGCTAGCAAGTACCACAGTGTCACCAACAACAATAATGCTCAACGGAGTAATCATAGACCACAACAGCCACAACAACGCGCCCATGAATACCGCGCCCCAAGCAACAGTAGTAATGACACTAATGTTGTCCCTTGGGTGGTGGGTGGTGGAATTGGTTTGCTGGCTCTTTCTGGGTTTCCAATCACTGCCTTTGTTATTGGCATCAGTTTGTTAGTGAGTGCCAATAAATAGCCACTTAAATCACGCGCTAAGACGCTTATTTCAATAAACTGAAATGGGCGTCTTGGGAGGTTTTTAACCAAACATACCGATTAACCTAACATGGCGAATAGTTGATAGCTCTTTTTCCCACGCTTATCCCTGTCGCCCCCAGTTATTTTTTACGATAATTTTTCACAACTAAACAACTACTACAAGGAATCTATCATGGAACGTATCGTCATTTTTAACGATTATGCCAATACTAACGCCGCTTATCAGAACTACGGCATTGAACCAAATTATGGCGAGTTACAAAACTACCTCAGTGAAGGGCGCTTCTTGGTGGAAGCACAGACTTATGTGCCTATTGATCCGCGTAATCCGCACACCAGGGATCGCGATATTGAACACTTTTGGGAAACCGGTTGGCTGGTTCACAGCAAAGTGGGGGCAATGGCCGGTGAGACTTACAAGTGCGACTTCGATGTGGAAATTACCTTGGATCTGATGCGTACCGCAGAGATTGTAAAACCCGACATCATTGTATTACTGTCAGGCGACAAGGATTTTATTCCGGTCATTTTGGAGCTACGCAAGCGCGGTATTCGTGTTGAAGTCGCGGCTTTCCCCAACATCAATGCGGCGCGTGAAGTCATGTTAAAAGCGTCTGGTTTCATTGACCTCAGCCAATATGTAGATGCACTTAAACACGCTTCTGAATATGCCGATGTCAATGAAGAAGAAGATGACGCTGCGGAGGACATTGAATTAATCGACTGAAGGCGCAACTTAGGCGATCAGGATTTCAATGGCCTGATCTTTCATCAACCATCAACAAAAGGAGTTAAGCATGAACGGTTCAATATCGTTACACGCAGACGGCGACTGGATACCAGTCGCAGTCGACTAACAAACCGTGTTGCCGTTGGGATTCAAGGATGCCAACGGCAACGCACTTACACAAAACCCGTGATGATTTTTCCCCTGCTCTTCCTGTGATCCCATTGAATTTTTAATTTACTCTTTCAACCCGTAACAATCGTAATCTAACTCAACACACCAATCCAAAAGGAACAAACACATGGCTATCATCAACGGCAGAAGAATCAACCCAAACAGCATCCCCAGCAGCGGCGTACATGGCAGCGAACTGGTACGTCATGCACAAGCCAGCGCAGGTCGTCGCCCCATCATTGAAAGTGGCGGCAAGGTGCAACAAGTCAATCCCAACCGCTACTATAGCCAACAAGAGCTGGTAGACAAACAGGGGCGCGGCGCAAAAATATCCTCTATGCCTGATCGTTCTAAAGGCTACGGGTTCGGTGGCGCACGTTCACAGCAATCAAAACAGCTCGTCACTGAGCAGGTGTTTGATCTTGCTGAAAAGCTGTTCAAACAAGGCGTTGAATTCGACGAAAGCAATGCCGACTGGCTGGTTGTACCCAACTACCAGCTACCCCCCAATTGGCGGCACATTGCCAGTCGCACTGCGCTGATGGTGCTGTTTCCCACCGATTACCCAGCACTTCCACCCATAGGCTTTTACCTGCCCAGTGATTTGCCTATGGCGCATGATGGTCATTTCATCAGCTTTGCCGCGCATGGTGCATCAGATGCACCCATTCAACAAGGTTGGAAATGGTACTGTATCTATATCCACAATGGTGCTTGGCAGCCGTCCCAGAACTGGCGTAATGGGGACAATTTGTTCACCTATTTCCAACTCATCCGTGAAGCTTTGGGTAACCAGGAGTAACACCACATGCGTAGCACAGCAAACCGTATCCGTTTTCCGCAAGGGCTTTTCCCAGAATTGCGTAACCGCCTGTTGCAAGACTCCAGCCAAGA
The DNA here is from genome assembly GCA_903945375.1 of uncultured Methylococcaceae bacterium. Taxonomy (GTDB): domain Bacteria; phylum Pseudomonadota; class Gammaproteobacteria; order Methylococcales; family Methylomonadaceae; genus Methylovulum. Next base: position 23,094 of record CAJAVP010000120.1, read on the forward strand.
AGCCTTTGCCTTACTGTTCGGTCAACGCCACACCATCGGCGATAAAACCCTCATCAAAGTTGTCGCGGCACATTATCCCACCGTCGATGACTATGAAAGCCAAGGCTTGGCGCATCTGAGTCTGAAGCGCGAGTATATTTATGCCAAAACGGCTGAGGTGCAGCAACGCGGGGACGTGGATACCTTGATTGATGTGCATACCCATCCTTTTTGCCCCAAGGGTGTCGCTTTTTCTGGTGTTGACGATCGCGATGAGAAGAATTTTCATAGCTGGCTAGATGACACGCTGGACAATATCCACTACGCTAGCATCGTGTTGTCACAATCCGATTATGCCGCACGGTTGTGGGAACGGAAGAATGGCAAATCCACCGCCCATAGCGCACAAATTAAGACGCAAACGGTGGTTGAGAATTGGCCCTCAGCGAAAGAAACCGAACATGCCCGCACCCCTAAGGAAATGACGGAACTGCAAACCGGTTTTCTTGCCCGCAGTGCCTTGGCGTTGGGATTGGATACGCTGCGTCAGGTCATGGACAACCAAACGATCACCATTATTGGTGTTGGCGGCTTAGGTTCGGTGATTGCAGAAAACCTGATTCATAGCGGTTTTCAGTCGATCCATCTGATTGATCCTGATTGTGTGGAAATCACTAACCTGAACCGTATCGTTGGCGCGTATTATAGCGATGCGGAACAAAACCGGCTTAAAGTCGAGGTCGTTACCCAACATCTGCAACGCATCAACCCCAAAGCGCAGATTGGCGCACATCCGGTCGGCATTGAGGATGAAAGCGTTTTGCCCATACTCATGCACAGCGATTGGTTGATTATCGCCACCGATAATCACTTTAGCCGCTATAAAGCCCAGGAACTCGCACTGCGATTTGGCATACCGTTGATTTCGACTGGTGTTAATATCAGTGTGGAGGATGAACAAATTACTGACATGAGCGGCGAAGTGATTATTGCCCGCTCAGGTGATGGGCTATGCTTGCATTGTCTTGGACGCATCAATCCCACCCAAATTGCGGCAGAGCAGCATAAAGGACAATTTATCGGTAATGAGCTGGTCAGGCGGGGCTATGTGAGCGGTCAAGACGTGAAGGAACCGGCGGTAAAAACACTGAATGCCATCGTTGGGGCAATGGCAGTGGATGTGTTATTGAACCAATATACCCAACGGCAGGCGCATGTGCCGGTGTGGGTTTATGAGAATAATGGGTGGCCTTGTTTTTACCCTGATAATGGTAGTGTGCTGGCTCGCCAAAAAAACTGTTTCCACTGTAATTGATAATAGGTTAGTGAACATGAACATAGATGAAATTAATAAAGACATAAATAAAGCGACTGTACAGAATATTTTGTCATTTTTTAACTCTGCTGATTGGTCAGATAATCTAAATCTAGACACAGAAAGACTTTTAAAAGATAAAAGTTATGTAGATGACTTTTATGAAAAAGCCAACTCTGGTGATAATAAATCTCAACTAATCATGTTTTACGTCGAAATGATAAATAACATCAATTCATTGGATAACGACAAGAGTAAGGCTATCGACTGGTTAATAAAATCTTCTGATAATGGATTGCCAGAAGCCCAATACATATTAGGTGAATTCAAATTTATGGGGTATTGCGTAGAAAAAAATGAGCTTGAAGGCGAAAGTCTTTTAGAAAAATCAGCAAATAACGGAATAACCGAAGCACAATTAAGAATGGCTGAATTAAGCGAAGAGAAATATGAGGATGGCTGTGGTTTTCGTTTAGTGGATTATGATGAAAAAAATCATTGGTTAGAAATGGCCGCAACACCTACTGCGCTTACCCAACTAGCAGATTATTTTGACAGTGAAAAACGTTATGAAAAAGCTTTTACTAACTACAGCCTTGTAGATAAACAAGATGGTGGATTACCTTGCTTTAATAGAGCTAGATACAAATTGGCAGAATATTATGCCAAGGGATGTGGTCGCAATAAATCTATAAAAACTGCTGTAGCATTATACGAAAAAGTTGCATATTCTGAAATGAAAGATTACGACGATTATTATATTGATTATAGATTTGATTCTATATTAATTTTAACGGTTATTACTCTTAGTTATGAGTGTGGTCAATACATTGATGAATACCAACTTAATAAAATATTAAAATCATTTTCAAGGGAAAAAATACAAAATTATATCATTGAATATGCGAATTATAATGAATATGACATTGATTCAGCACTTGATTATTATTTTAATGAATTATCTATAATACAAGAAATAATACCTAATTGTGTACGTGCCATTAAATTAGCTAAGACATTCATTTTGAATAATATAGAAATACTAAAAAATGAAAGAAATATAAAAGTAAAAAATAAAAATCTTGAAGAAGTACAACAGAAATTAAAAGAAACAAACAAAGAGCTAGAAGAAAAAAATAAAGCTCTTGATAAATATCAATATAGAATGCAGAAATTGGTTGATCAATTTACCCATTCTTTAGGTAATGTCATTTTTCCAGACACTATTTATCAAGTTATGGAACGGTTAAAAAACAATTCAGAATGTCGAAAAGATGTTTTACTACTGAATGAAGCCTATCATTCAGAAATCATTATCAAGTTACAAGGCGAATTATTGCGCCAACGTTACGCCAACACCAATTCAGAAAACTTTCGAATACTTGTCAGACGTTGTCGCCGGACTCAGAACACTATCGAAAATACCAAAACCATCGAAGATATTTTGGATTATGCGGCTAGTCGTGTAACAGCGAGGTTTCTTAATCAACATTATGCGGGCCTTACTAGCATCCGAGATAAAATTTTGTCAAAAAAAAATGTAAGCCTTAATACTTTACAGCAAAAATTTGAGGATGACATTTTACTCAACAAATCATTGAATCCTGTTGCATGGATTAACCAAAATTTGCGGCCTATTCAAATAGCCGAAATAAGCCCGTTGTGGAAAAAAGTGTTCATTCTTTCCGAAAGTCATGCAGAAGCACTATTGTTTGGATATTTTTCAGAAATTTTGTTTAATGCCTTTAAATATGCCGATCATGACAAAGATGAATTTTTAAGGTTAGTTTTTGATGAAAAAATCATCAACGACAAAACGTATTTATCTTGTAGTTGGCAAAACCCAGTTAAAGACAAAAGCCCGTCAATGCTAGGCACAGGGAACGGTTTAGATGCCATTCAAGAAGATTTGAAACAACTGAACGACACCGAAAAACCAGAAGAAAGTTTATTGATTCCCAAGAAAAAAAATCAATTTCAGGTGACTTTGTTCTTTAAAAAAGACTTGCTAATAAATAAGTTACCTAGCCTTAAAATAAAACGCAAAACCAATGTGGAGTAAAAAATGCTGAAAATATTGTGGGTTGAAGACGAGTATTCAGAACAAAAACAAGTTTCCTGGTTTAGCAATAGGTCGGTTTGCGTAAAAACATCCTTCGATCAGGGAGAAGAAGCTATTAATAGTTGTTTAGCTCAATTCGACTTGATTGTATTGGATATAAATTTAGAAAATTCAGAGCATACTGACAAAGTAAAAGCACTTGCAAAGCAATTTAAAATTACCGAGCAAGAATTTTTACAAGAAAGCGGAATGAATTTGTTTTTAAACTTGCGGGAGCATGGCTTTCCGAAAGAGCAAATTATATTTTTAACGGCTAATGCAGATATTAATATTAGTCGGATAGATGAATTGCGGGAGTCTTATAGACAAGGCAATGATGATGCTTTTGATGAAATTATAGGAACGATAACAAATGAACTTAGTGAAGAATCGTTCAAAAAGTGCTCTGAATTAATTGAGGCAGAAGATATTGAAGGCTTGTGCCAATATCTTGAAAATCATTTCAATAATTTGAATGATGGAAATTACCAAAATACCTATAACAGATTTTGTGAAGCTTATCGGCGTTGTCGTATTGAACCGCCTAAAGCCATCAATAAAAGTTTAAATGAATCCCAGCAGCATCTAAATCATTGGTTAGAAAATAACGAAAAAAACGATTATCTAGTTTTGCGGCGAGGGATTATTGAAGGATGTAATTTTTTAAAATCACATATTGAAATAGACGACAATAATATTCAATTTAGGGACTTTATAAAAACTAAAAATAATCAACTTGCTATTGACATACCAAGCAGAGACATAAAAAATTATCTTGATTCTTTATCGCAGTTTTTAGCGATCAAACAGCCAAATGATCAAAATATCCAATATCGGTTGTTTTTAAGAACAATTGTCCATGAATGGGAAGAAAATATTGAAGCAACAAGCTTAAAAGAAAAATATCCACAGTTTTTCAGTAAAAAACAGCCCAATTATTTTGCAAAAATGAACGATATTTATACTTTTGCATGGCTTATAAAAATGACCCGAAATTGGACATCCCACGCCAGTTTGCTTGAGCCGTTAAATCCACAAATTATTGCCTTTCTATTCTTGGTCAACATGCGAGCCATGTTCAGATTACCAAAAGTAATCCAGCCTTACGAAAGAGTTTTGTTGCGTTGCCTTTCTTTATCACCCACCAATGCTATTGATTTCCAGAATTTAAATAATAATATTAGTTATGCGGAAAAAAATGTTGATGGTATTTTGGCTTCTTTGAAGATACCAGAATATAAAGAAGATAAAAATGGGCAACAAATGTTTGACAAAAATGGAAAGGAAATTTTAAAAAATTTCGGCGAGAAAATTAATGCCATTTATCGTCAAAACACAGGAAATCCATACGCTGATGAGCATAACTATAAAGGCTTTTTGTTGCAATATTTCTGGGTTAATCAGAAATATTCTTTAAGAAATTTAACAGCCACTTCGGATGAATTTTTACCAACATTAGCTCGCCATATTTACAATGATAGTTTTTCTTAAGGCTAATTATTATGTCAACACTTATAAAAACTGAAATACCAGATCAATTGTTGCAACAAACACAAAAAATGGTGGAGTGAAGTTGGGTTAATAATATCTGCTATCTCGCTCAAACTATCATTCTATGTGTTAATTGCGAACCAATACTGTTTATATGCTTGGATAAATTACAAGAGCATATGTTTTATATTTTTTAGAGGTTAATAATTATGTCAAATTTTTCATGGAAAAATAATATTCCAGATTGCTTTGGAGATAGTGATGGGAAATTTGCTATTCACAAAGAAGACTTAGATCAAGCTATCGAATTACTTCAAGAGTGTTGTAATGAAAATGTAAGCATTAATGAACTTCTTATTGAAGTAGAAAACTATTTACGACATAAGCATGGCGGAAATGTCAAAAATCAGAATAAATTTCAAAGCCATATCGATGAACAAAAAGAGCGCATAAGATCAATGTTTGGAGCATGGTTACCATAACAAGTGTCGCCTTCATAAGTAATTAAGCGATATTTCCTCAGAACTTTGTGTAAAAACACCATCACAAAGAATATTTAAAAAATTAGGTTATTAATATTCACATGAACGATATTCTCAAAACCCTAATCCCCCTTTTACCACGTTACCCTGAAGAAGGTTGTGATGCTTCGCGTATCGGCAAACAGGAAATATTCAATGCCTTGGTAAAGCACATTGGTGATGAACAAATCCAAGCCGTGCAAACCACAATGGAATTGGTCGAAAACCTATTCACCAGCCTTTCCTTGTTGAGCAATGAGGAGTTGCAACGCGGCGAATGGCAATTTGTCTCACATCCAGCCCAGTTGTGTGCTTTATCGCTACTACATACCTTGGCTGACCAGGGTCAAAAGCTGTTTGCCTCCGATTTTTGGCAAACTACTGGTGTAGGGGATGAAGAAAAACAACAGCAGAAAAAAGTTCTTGAAGCCTTGGAAAACCATCGTTTTTCCAGTCAGGTTTGCGGCGTTAATACCGCAGTGCCGATTCGCTTTGTCTATGTCGCATGGGGGATTATCAAATTAGACGACAAAATTGTTTGTCATCGCCGTGAAGCTTCTGAACATGCGACTGAATACGGGCTAATTGGTGGTCGCATTAATGTCCGTGATCTGAAAAAAGTGATAGGAGAAACTACATCAAATCATGATTTACTTAAAATTTTACAGGCTCCAGATTCTGAACTTATGTTTCAAGCGATGGAACATGGACTATATCGCGAATATGATGAGGAAGCTAAACTTATCCACGAACAAGGGCATTACAAGACGCGAGTTTGGCGTGATCTTATTCCTTACACCAAGTGCATGGGTGCCGCGCCAAACTATGCATTGACGCAATATTTCTTTCGTCTGTACCAAATAAAGCTTAGCACTAACGGCTATTTTACGTTGCGTGATCAAATGCGAAACAATGATCGCTTGATTGAATGTACACTAGATGAAGTTGCGATAGGCACAACCGCCGACGGTGCGAAAACACTCACCATTCAGGCTATTTATGATGATTTTCATAATGACAGGGGAGCTTTAAAACAAGCCCTGGAGGAGATGAAACCCTCCTACATCAATCGTTATCTTTTTAATGACAAAAAAGACGGTCTAATTTTTTCTATTGAAAATAATATCTTACGCGCTACTTCCGGTAAGGAAAAACCACTATTAACCACGCTGAATACCGAACAAAAAAGCCTGTTGTTAGCCTTAGCCGCGCATGGCAAAGGGTTGACGATAACACCATTGGATTCTAATACCGTGGATTTTCACGAATTCGGCTGGATAGAAATTCATGATGAAATGCTACAGCAACAACTTGAGCAATTAGCAGAATTACTGCGGCAAAGTGGTTTTGCAATCTTGGAAATAACAAGACCCAATTATTTTCGCGTATCCATGTTGCCTGAACTGATTTTCTTCGATTATGATTTTTTTCGTCACCGGGTCGAAGCAATAGGCACGCCCTCTACATCAAAGAAATGGCGAGTGACTATCTATCGTAACAGTATTGAAACTTGCCTTGGCAACGTGCATGAATGCTCAGAGTATGAAGACATTGCTTGCAAGCCTAACCGAACAACGTCTGATGGGGATTCAGCAGAATCAGCAGGTGAGCGTATCTTTTCATTAAGTGAAATTATGAAACGATCTGATTACTTGACGATTGATGATATGGAATGGCGAAAACTGCATCCTTTTCTAAAAAACAATGAAGAATTTATCAAAGATACACGTAAATCGCCTTTAATTTTTCAGCCGATGGGTTTGAAAGATTTGCTGATTAAAAAAGATGTTCCGCAACACAAATTTTCCACAATACGTGAGCGTGTCTTTTTAAGTTGTTTGCCATTAACCAATGACGTTGACGGCGCAGGCGGCTAGCACAATATAAGATAATGTAATTATTGATGAAATGTATTTTTACAAAATGAACCAGAAGATTCAAGCTGTCCAATTCATCCAAATGAATGAGGGCTAGCATCGGCAATAACGATGACATTAGTCTTTTCCATGCAAGCCCCATTCAACATCTTCGCGAATAAAATTTTCGCTGATGGTTGGGTACGTTTAAACAAACGACACTAAAGTCCCATAGGATTTTGAGCGGTGACAAGGCGTAAACTTTCAGTGTATTGCCTAATCCCCATACCGCTGTTGTATTATTCAATGAATACCAGAAATTACGGTTTATTTTGTAAGTAAACATATAGGAATATCAGATATTTTCATCTAATTTTTCTTATCGTTTAAACGAACGTTTTTTTATGCTTTTTGATCTATTGAGTAATGATGGTTAAGGCTTCCCAAAAAATGACAGGTTAAACAGGGTTAAATTTGGGAAGCTTGAAAATGGCATAAGACCACGCCATCTGTGGCTTTACAATAAATCCTATGGGACTTTGGTGACGTTTGTTTAAACGTACCCGTTGGCGCAAGATTGATGAAAGACTGCTGCACACAGAGTGAAATAAACGAATATGAGCCTATCAACAGAGGAACCAAGACTTTTCGACACCCTATGTTCAAGGTTGTATTTGGGCGTAGGCTTTGAGCTGGTCAAGAAGAATCACGGCGCACCCGGCATCGACGGCGTGAGCATAGCGGACTTTGAGGCTAACTTAGACGAAGAGCTAAGCCGGTTACAACAGGAACTGAATGACTGGACTTATCAACCCTCGCCGGTGCGTCGAGTAGAAATACCCAAGCCCGATGGCAAAGGTGTCCGCCTACTGGGCATACCGACAGTGCGGGATCGCGTGGTGCAAGTGACACTGAAACTGCTGCTGGAACCGATCTTCGAGCCAGACTTCTCACCGAACAGCTATGGGTTCCGTCCTGGACGAAACCCGCACCAAGCGGTAGAGGCTGCGCAACAGATCGTCAACAGCGGCAAACCCTATGTGGTGGACATCGACCTGTCAAAATTCTTTGACCGGATCAACCACGACCGGTTGATAGCCCGCATGGGTGAAAAGGTATCCGACAAGCAGATATTGAGACTGGTAGGGATCATGTTGCGCAGCGGCGTCATGGTCAATGGCGTCGTCAACCCCAGCAAGGAAGGCGCGATGCAGGGTGGCCCGTTAAGCCCCTTGCTTAGCAATATCGTATTGGACGAACTGGATAAAGAATTGGAGAAACGCGGCTTAGAATTTTGCCGTTTTGCCGATGACTGCAACATTTTCGTGAGTTCGCAAAAAGCGGCGGAACGGGTGATGGAAAAAGTCAGCCAATTCATCGAAAAGAAACTGAAACTGAAGGTGAATCAGGAGAAAAGCCAAGTGGCCAAATCCGATAAGGTCAAGTTCCTAGGTTTTACCGTGGTCAACGGGACGATAGCGATTGCGCGTAAAGCTCTGCAAATGGCCATGAATAGAGTCAAGGCATTGACACCGAGAGGCACACACAAATCTCTGGAACCGACACTGGACAAGATCAATCAATGGTATGTGGGCTGGTCGAATTATTATAGTTTGACCAATTACCCCTCCCAATTGCATAAAATCGAAGCCCACATTAGGCGACGAATACGGTCAAGGCTGGTGAGCCAACAGAAGAGAAGGCAGTATCTTTATCGAAATCTGGTCAAGCGGGGAGTGCCGCCGAAACAAGCGTCAAAAGCCGTTTTCTCAAACGACGGACGATGGGCGCTCTCAAACGCCCGTGCGGTGACGAGAGCCTACCCCAACAGTTGGTTTATCAACTTGAAGGGACAGGAAATCCGCTCCGACCGAAAACTGGCGCATTGGTTTGATGTTTCTCAATGGGTACGCCTTGCATGAGGAGCCGTGTACGGATCCGTACGCACGGTTCTGTGGGCAGACGGAGGCTGAGGCCTCCTCTGACCCGATGTGTACGACGACCCTCGCGTAGCCGTAGGGCCGGGCGTTTTGTCGGAATCCGAGCGGTAGCGAGGGTGGAGACAAAATGCAAGGCATCCCGACACGGCGTCAAGTCATTGAGGTAGCCAGTGGCGCACAGCGTACCGTAGGGGAGTTGTGCGTCGCGGCGAACACAGGACGAACGCGAGCCGCCGAAGGCAATAATCGCCAGGTTATTTTTCGCTGCTGAAATCGGATGGATCCCATTTCAGCTTTCGCGAAAAATCCTGGCGAGCTTAATTCTAAATGTACCAATAATACTTCGCAAGAAAACGAAGTATTATTGGTACATATTGCAAAATCCCTGTTATTAACATATTGATTTTAAACAGTTGGATTAGTCTGGTCGTTGTTCCAATAATACTTCGTTGTACGCAAGCTGACTGTCATCAGACAAGAAAACATGGTCAACGGGGTGAAATTCGCAAACGATACCGCAGAGAGTCAAGAAGACCAACTTGGCGCATTGGGCTTGTCACCAATGCCGTTGCGCTTTTGAATACCCTATATATGGAATCGGCGTTAAATCATATAAAAGGCCAGTGTATCCATATCAATGAAGGAGATTTTTCTAGATTGTCCCAATTGCTACATTCACACATAAATTATGTTGGGCACTATTCCTTTGTACTCACAGATCTAATTTCAAAATGTAAGCTAAGGCCTTTAAAAATAATCAAAGTTGAACATGATAGAGGCTGACAATTACCTAGGCGGGGTTCACACCCACTAGTTTATGCGGCATTGCCAGGCCGCAACGGACTTCCCCCACCTGTACTGACCGATAAGTATTGACTATCCCAGTCTGACATCAATAGTTGTAAGATATATTCACCATGTTCAGCCCACCAAGTGCCATCCAATAATTCGATTCCAATACGCGGTAAAATTTGTGCAATTCGATTTTGGGTCGAATCTTTCGCAGGCAGAGATATGTCGCTTCGCCATTTGGAATACGATGATGAATTGAGAAGTGGCCGGAGAATTTCTCCATCGCCAATTTCATTAAACTCCATCAGGCAGCTCATAAACTCCTCTTCATTCTCATAGTCAATCGTTGGTTTTATTGATGCGGAACTGCCGGGATGATTCTTTGTTTCAAGCCATGCCAGCTTAATGCGAGACCAGTATTTTGGATTACTGCGCAAAATTGTCTCGACAATGACCCATAATGATGGCGGCTGAAAAATGCCATGCTGATAGAGCCAATAATATAAAGTATTTTCTTTGATGTGACAGGGAAATATTACTACTGAGTCAGCGCCGGCCTCAAAAGATTCCTTGACTGAGCTAACGGCATCGTCTATTGATTCATCCATTGTCAAAAAGGGTATTCCAACCAATAAGTTTATATAAATTTCAGCTCCTGCTTGTTTTGTTTGGATAATCGCGCGTTGGATATGATCGTTTGTAAAATTCTTGTGGATACACCAAGTCCTGAGAAGATCGTTTGTCGATTCCACGCCAATTTCAACAACAAATTGTTTGCCAGGAAGCAATTCTACGCATTCTTTTACCTTATTGAAGCTAACAATACTCGGATAGCTTTCCGATATAATGGTGTGTGCGTTCGAATTTGCCAACAACCGGTAGATTTGGTGTCGGACTTCAACTGGAACGTCACGTCGATCCAAATTGTCGAATGCACTAACCCATAAAACACCAGGAACACTATCAAAAGATGCCAAGCTGAGTGCAACAGCCTGGATCATTTGCTCTGGCGTAGGAGAAATTGACGCTCCATAATTGCACATATTACAAGAGCCATTTTCCCACCATGCGCAACCAATTGATGGAAACCAGATTTCACCAAAATCTGCACTATGTGATTGCGACCATGCGGGTGGAGGTGTGAAGCGATGAACATTACTACGCAATGCTTGATTCGCCAAATTGTAAAGATCGCTTACTGTCACATGTGAAGTAATCATCGTATCTCCCCAGCGTAAAAAATAGATTTTTTTGCATGTATCGTATTCTTTTGTGCCAAACTTATTGTTGTCAACACGTTCTCTCTCATCATAGGCCATGCATCTGAATACAATACATGTCCGATTTGGTCATATGCCATTGCGGCGCGCTCCTCCCGACTATTAGACATGTGGGTTTGCAATTTTTCCTGCCAATCTTCTTTGCATTTGCAATCGATTGCGTACACGCGATCAATAAAAGTATAGTCACTACTATTGGCAAACCCATGAAGTTGTTCAATAATTTGAGCATAACAAACCGAGCAGGTTGTCGGTGACGCTAGAATATTGAAAGCACCATAATTAGTAAACCAGGCAATTTCTCCTTGGAGGCTAACTACCTGTGATCCGAGCCGATGCAGAACCTCAATAAACGACCATAGTGATGGTGGATGATAATGACCATGACCATATAGCCATTCGAGCTGTGTCCACCGTTTGACGTGACAAGGAAACAGGCAGAATTCTTTTGCACCAACGGCAAGCGCCCATTGTATAGATTGCACAGCATCTTCAATTAGTTCTACTTCAGACAGGAATGGTGCCCCAAGCAATACGTTGGCAACACCAGCCATATTGTATTTTGCGAGCGTTTTCATGGCGAATACAAAAGCATCAGGTTCAAGCGCCTTATTAATTGAAAATTGGGAAACCCAAGGATCAGCGGATTCAAGTCCACAATAAACCCGCATCATTTGTTCAGGTATTCTAGAACGGCAGTCAGCGATTGACTCTTCAGTGATAGTTTCAGCACGCGTCTCAAAAGCAATAACTGGATACTGATTCTGGCTTAATAAAGCTAAAATACCATTTCTGGCGTCTAGTGGTACTTCCCAAGTATCAAGAAAACTTCCTGACGGTGATACCAGCACACTGTCCATACCGCTTGGTAGAGAATCTAACCCTTGTCGCACATAATCTATCATCTCTGGAACTGAGGTTGTTGGTCCAGCACTGTAATCGCACATTGTACAACCACCGCTACGGTCATGCCGACAACCTTGAGTACGAAAAAACAGCGAAGCGTCAAGTTTTCCTAATCTTTTCCCCAAGCGCACATTAAAATTTTCAGTATCCCAGAAGCGTATCCGATCCTTTTTCATCACTCGCCCAAGCTGCAACATCAATTTTGACGTTTCATTCATTTATTGCCCTCATTTGTCATGCGCTGCTTTCGAAGTCGATCCCAATACGAAAGGCGACGAATCACTTCTCTTTCAAAACCTCTTTCGACTGGCTGATAGAAGATGCATTTGGCCAATTCTACTGGTAGATGGGGTTGTCCTGCGAAGGCATTCGGGAAGTTATGATCGTTGTGATATCTGGTGTTATCGGTTGGTGTATAAAGAGGCGATAAATTGCTGGTTTGTAGTGCCTTTTCTTTTGCCAGTGAAAGTGCTAACGATAGCTTGTTCGATTTTGGGGCAGTGCATAGATAAATAGTACATTGTGCAAGTGCTGTTTCGCCAAGTGGGCCAAGAAACTCGACCGCATCCTTGGCAGCAATCGCTTGTAGTAGTGCCTGAGTATCGGCCATACCGATGTCTTCCAATGCTATGGCAAGCAAACGACGAGCTATTATCTCTAATGGCACGCCGACAATTAGCAAGCGGGAAAGCCAGTATAAGGCTGCATTGGTATCTGATCCTCGTATGGATTTTTGTAATGCACTAATCAATGCTTGATGCAGGCGTCCACCTTTATCGTAAGCTGGCATGTGGCGCGAAAGTGTCTCGCCCAAGGCATCGGCATTGATTGGCGAGTCAGGCGGAACCAATAGTAAGTCCTCAATCAAATTAAGTAAGTAACGGCCATCACCGTCGGCCATATTACGCAGCATAATTCGTGCATCCAACTGCAAGGGCAAGGACTTTCCAAGACATACTTCTGTTCGTTGCAGAATTTCCTCCAATGCATAATCATTAAGTGAATGTAAGCGATAGACCCGGCATCGTGACAACAAAGCACGATTAACCTCATATGATGGGTTCTCAGTAGTCGCAGCAATCAAGGTAATAGTGCCATCTTCAACTAGGGGTAAAATCGCATCCTGTTGACTTTTACTCCAGCGATGGCATTCATCAATGAAAACTAAAGATGGTGTGCCAAGTTCACGCAGCCGATGGACTTCCTTTAGTGCTTTTCTAAGATCACCGATGCCACTCGATGCAGCGCTTAGTGGGACATAGGCATAACCCACTGCAGCAGCGAGCAGGCGCGCAATTGATGTTTTCCCTGAGCCAGTGGGTCCCCACAGAATGTGCGACAAAATATGTTTTGTGGCGACCATTCGTTGTAAAACGCCATTTGATCCAACAAGGTGATTCTGACCTACGATTTGTTCAAGTCCTGTCGGTCGCATTAAATCAGCCAACGGCTGTCCCAAATGTGGGCTGGTCATGTCGCCGATTCCTGCGGCCTCAAAATACGATGCCATTCAGTCGCATCATGCACCTCCGATACATCAAAGACGCCCTCCCCTCCAGTAAATTCACCATGTAAAATATCTTCATAATTTTCGGCACCGTCAGGGGCAATAGCAACCACAATCTGTTCAGGATCGCTCGCGGCGAGCTGGGTAGCAACTGCAATAGCGGCACCAGATGTGATGCCAACATAAAGCTGCTCTAGGCGAGCGAGGGTATGGCAGGTTTGTATCGCTAGTACGTCAGAAACTTTCGCAAAGCTATCAATAAGATATCCATGTCGATGGAGCAGAGGTGATGCTTCAGGCAGCCCTGCACCTACAGATAAATATGTACTTGGAATCCCACCAAAAATAGTTGAGCCGCAAGGTTCTACCGCCACGATCCTAACTGACGGCTTGCGTTTTTTTAGTGCACGAGCGATACCACAGAGAGTTCCTCCAGTACCTAAAGTCCCAACTACGCAATCCACGTTCCCTAGTAATGCCTCCCATATTTCAGACCCCGTAGTTTCTTCATGCGCAAACATGCCTGCTTCGTTTCCATATTGGTTTGGCCATATCCAATCTGCTAGCTTACCAAGCCTACACGCTTCTACCAAGCGTGCCGTGCGAAAATCAGGATGCACACTAAGTTCTACCAAACGTACTTCAGCTTGTGCATCACGCAGCCTCTGGATTTTTCGTGGGGGAATTGTCTGATCGACCAGACAGACAACACTAACGCCAATTTCCCTGCCAAAAAGTGCCAAGGCAATTCCTAAATTGCCTGAAGTGGATTCAACAATTGTCATGCCAGGTTTGATTTTCTTCCGTTGAATCAAGTCGGAAACAATATAGTGCGCGGTTCTCGCTTTAATGCTGCCCGTAACGTTAACGTATTCCAGTTTCACATACAGCTGTCCAATTGGGCATAGTGCTTTGGCAAGGTGAATGGGTGTCGTGCCAATTCCATAGCTTTCAAGACTGTTCAAACCTTGCATGTAATTATCCTTGATTTATTTATACTTTATAGCGCAATAGGAATTCGCTGGTGTAAGGGCAAGGCACCCTACTTTCATCTGAGATAAAACGACGCTCAATCTCGGTGCGGAAATCTGTTTCGAAGATATTGGCAAAACAGTCATGCAATTTGGTTGCTGTAGCCAGCCATGGACTAATACCCAAATCGCCATTGCTGTTAATGGTAAGATTAGGGATGGCTGTCAGTTCGATGAATTTAAATCCCTGATCTTCCAGCATTGATTGCCGTTCGAGGGCCATTGCCACTCTGCGCTGACTCAAGCTCAATTTCAAAACCCGAAGCAGTGGATTGAGGGGTTCTTGAATCAAGGTATCGAGTACAAATTCAAAGTCAGCATCCGACAATGTATGTTGATTTATTTGCGCCAAGCCACGACCAACCGGCTGATATTCAAAGAAACTGATACGTTCAACACCACGAGCGACAAAGCTTGTAATCATCTCCTGAATTTTCCTCACATTAGCACGGTGTAATGTAACTCGCAAAGAAAACGGTATGGCATTTGTTCGTAACATTTCAGTTGTACGGAATACCCGATCAAGATTTGCCGGGCGTAACATTTGCTGCAATTCATCGGTATGCCCCTCAACCGATATTCTCAAGTCACCAAGGGCACGGAGCCGTTCCTTTGACACTTGCATTGGTACGATGCCACTGGTTGTTACTGTGAGCAATGATAGGTATTCTGGTGCCAACTTTGCAAAAATTTGATCCAGATCAGGTCTGAGGAATATTTCCCCTCCCTCCAGATGTAAATCTGCCTCAAATTTTTTACATAACCACGAGATAGTGTCAACCACATCATCCACAGAAAGCATACGACCGGGATCATCACCAATCCGCTTTGCATCGTAGTAGCAATGCGAGCAAGCAAGATTACACAGTGGAGTCAGATACATGTGTACATTTAATGGATTTAGTACAGGATTCATTGCATATCCTTTTTTCTACCTGATTGTATTATGAAAATTGCAGTATGTTTTTACTCTTGAGGCAATCTAAACTTGTAACAAGGTGCAACTGCGTGTACCACCGAAGCCTGGGTTGACGAGCAATGCAAGATCACCACCAACCAATCGATGTTCATGTATGGCACGCAAAAAATGCACAAATGAGTCATTTGAATTCATATGTCCTGTTTCCCCAATGTAATCGGTCAGAATGCGTTCACGAGGAAAACGTAATAGCTCGGCAACCGCAGTCCATAGCGAGTTATTGGGCGTATGGGGCACAATCAAGACGATTTTATCCAATTCGACACCTGCAACAGCTATACAATGCTCGATTACCGTGCGGATAGCCGTCGGATTTTCAGCCCGAAAACGGCTGATGGCAACCCCTTCTGAAAATTCACCACTGCACGCCATTACATGTGTTTCAGTGATTGAGGCCAGGATGAGGTGATTAGTCGCAGTCTGGGTTAGTACGCCAGCAATAGCAGCGTCGCCCATTGCTGAATTAAAGAAAAAACGTTCTTCAGGATGATTGGCAACATCAACACCAATCACCAATACCGCAGCTTCCAGAGGTAGACCTGACAACCAGATTCGTGCAAGCTGAATTGCACTATGTAAAACAGCGCATGGCTGACCGCTAATTACCACTGCTGCCTGGCCTTCAAGCGAACCCGCTTGAAGGCTCGGGGCCAATAGATCAACACCACTTGCCGCCGCTATTGGGATGGAGTGTGCAAGCACTACTGCCTTGATACGATGTGAAAGATCGGGACGCTGCGCCAACAAATTGGTTACAGCCTGCGCTGCGAGACTGGCACTAGTGTGGCCGATCGCGACTGGTATGCGGCACAATCCATTGCCAAAGGTCGCGGTTATTCCGCTTTCATCTAGGCCATTTTGGCCTGCCAATACCCTGATTGCTACGCTGGTTTCTGGAATTACGGAAATTAGATGATCAAAGCCGCATCGCATACCATTTCCTCCATTTGTCGGTAACCTATGGTCAGTTGATCTTCTAGTTCGGCAACCTCGTTTAGCGGTTGTAGGCCGTGTTGCGTTTTCCCCCTCAAATGACTCAAGCATTGTGCCAATAAAAATGTTTGACGTAGGGTAATTGCCTTGGCTCTGTCAATCTCGTTTGCCAAGTACGGCGCAGCCAACCCCACACGTTCCAATAGGATGCAAGCCGTCAGATTGCGCTGCATGCGAGTTGGCAACAAGTAGCTTAGGCTGCGGCAAGCCGCTGGCCACACCAGAATGCTGGCTTCCTCGCTGGCAATAAATGCGTAGGCTTGTGAACCACCACGCTCGCTAGAACTACTGGCCTGTAAAAGCTTGGCCGCATAAATCAATCCATTAAGAACCATATGGTTCTCAATTTGTAGCGGGCACTGCGTGTCAGTAAGTCGGCGCATGATAAATCCACCTCGTCCTTCTGGAATATTATCGCCACGCCAAGCCTTGGTCAAATCATGTTCATTTATCCAAGCCATGTCATAGCCTTCACTGTCGCGAACTAGAAAGCGGTTTTTATCTCCCTTGAGAGCGATCAGGTAATGATCACAGTTTCGAAAAAGATGTGCATAATATAAGTAAGGCAAAGCATTCATGTTGAGTGGTCCAAGCAGCACCAATCCTTGGGTAAGCCATTGTCTAAGGTGTTCAAGTGCTTCAGACGCATCGGCATCTACCGCGCGTGTTACCAGTTCGTATTCTATTCCCAAGGTATCAAGTGCATGATCCATTCCTTGATCTGGATCGATCCAAGGGCCAAGTAGCCGATTTGCATCATTGGCTTGCGAAAATACGCCATAGGGAACACCACTGAGTGCTTCGAATAATAAAAAATCAGTGGTGTTGATTGCCGAAAAAAATGTGCCGAGTAAACCATACGAATGACATGCAGTAATTTTCCCGCAATAGTGATGTTGAAGCATGGTGTTCATGACGACGATTTTACAAGGTGACCAAGTGCTTGACGATTAACTTTGCCATTGAGTGTGCGAGGCAACTTTGGTATCAAGTGAACGGTCACAGAATCAACACCAGCATCCTGTATCGGGCTTAGTACGGTTTTTGCCAATTGCAAAACTTGTGAATCTGGCATATCCGTGACAAGAAATGCATGAATGCAACATTGCTGCGAATGGTCAGAATAGCTGATAACCGCTGCTTCTGCCACCGTATTCAGTGCCGCCAGATTTTGCTCAAATTCAGCAGCCGAAAAGACAGCGTTACCTACATGGATTAGTGTCTCGCATCTTCCTAGGAAGTACAGATATCCGTCAGTATCGCGCCTGAACAAGTCCCCCGTATACAAGGTACATTTATTAATGCTTTGTTCCCAGTGAAATCGATGTGCGGTAGCTTCTGGATCGCGCCAATATCCATCCATTATATGTGGACCGCATACCAGCAATTGTCCGCAATTTGATCCAGACATTGGCAGAACCGAGTCTTCGATTAACTCAACAGTCGTGCCAGGTAGTGGCAAACCAACCGAGCCACGCTTGGTCGCAAGTGCGTGAAATGGCATCATGGATACACGTTTGCACTCGGTCAACCCGTACATCGGAAGCACGGCTGCATTATGCATCTGCTCCATTAATCGATCAATGTGCGCGAGTGGAAGCATATCGCCAGTATTGGTTACATAGCGAACACTGCAATGTGTTATTCGTTCCAGCAGACGTGAACGAAGTAGACCGACGGCGAGGGCGGGAACCAGTGGAAACCCGGTGATATGGTGTTTGTGCAATAGTCCAGGAATCGTTAAAAGATTAAGTTGCGTTGATACAATAATTAATGAAGCTCCAGCCTCCAGCACGATGAAAGCCTGGTATAAGCCATAATCGAAAGAGAAAGGAAGACAGCATAGCACACGATCTTCTTGCGTATGGTGAAGCATTTTACTGATAGCTTGAACTGCAAACAGAATTTGGCGATGGCCGCATACCACACCATGCGCTTTTCCCGTCGAGCCAGATGTGTAAATGATGCAAGCTGACCTTGCGGGAGTCAAAGGTGGCTTGTATTCGGCGGGCAGGGAAGCGATTATATCCAACGCTATGGTTACGCTAGACGTAAGCGAGCGATATCCACGAAGTAGCTGCCGATCAACCAGCAGTAAGCTTGGCTCGGCGTTTTGCAAAATTTCGGTCAGTATCGCACTCTCTGTTTTGACATGAATCGGGACGACAATTGCCCCAGCGCGAAGAATGCCAAATACAGCCAACAGAAATTGTGTACTATTTTCCCCATGTAGCAGAACCCTGTCGCCAGTTGTTATGCCAATACGTGCGAGCCATGATGCAACACGATCTGCTGCTCGATCCACTTCAGCGTAGGTCGTGGACTGCTCACCCTCAATCAGAAATACCGCATTTGGGTTGGTCACTGCACGTATATGAAGCAGGTAGTCAATTCGATCATATTCCATGATCACGCTCTGGATCGAAAATCAAGTCTACGACCAAGCGGACGATGCTTTTTTTCACGTGCGTTTTCGCACAATTTCCTTAATTGCTCAACAATCATTAACGGCAGCGAGCTAATTGCACAAGCATCTTTATCCTCGGCATCTTGCGCCAAGGCCAATAGTACTTGATCGACCCCTTCAGTACTAAGCTGTTTTCGGATTTCCTGAACTTTTATATCATCTTCGTCGGTAAAAATCACTTCACGACCAATCGGACCGCCGTTATACAGCCAATAAGAAAGATCTTCCAGGTCTTCCTGCCCCTGCCAAAAACCTGCGGAAGGAGGCTGGATGATGACTTCAGGGCGACTGCCTGCAAGTGGTGCCAGTTGCATCACTTGACTTTTGTACAGATGTGCAATTGGGCCAAAATGCCAAACACCATCACCCAATGGCAAGAAGAACCCAGTTTCAAACTCTGTTCGGTTCGAGGTACCAAGCACCACATAGCCACGATCCTGATAAGTTGAAAAAATGACGGTGCGCAGGGAGCATTTCGCACGTGCCGGATCCAATAGTCCAGAGGGTTGAAACATCTCGGATGGGTCAGCAGCAGCCATTGCACAGATGATTGCTTGCGGCAACTCAGCCATCTCAATTACCACTAATGGTATCCCAAGGTCATTTGCTGTCTGCCAGGCATATTGACGATGCCGTTCCTCCATGGCTTCCTGATTGACCAAAAACAGTTTGATTCGCTCGGCTCCCACCGCACGAACTGCTAGGCGGGCAACGACATCAGAATCTAGCCCTCCAGATAAGCCAATGACAGCTTTCGCAGTAGCACCGAGTTCAACGCGAATGGCATCAACAATGCGCTCGAACTCGATCTTGATTTCTTCGAAGTTAAAAAATAGTTCCATGTGTCCTCACAGATCAGGAATAACAATTATGGCTCCTGCCATGCCAGAACGTCCTGTCCCCACCAAAATGCCGGGAGTGCCAATTGGTAATGTCGGTTCTAGCTCTTTTAGCGAAACCATTAGATCTGCACACCCGAAGTCGGTATTCAAATATGTAGCGCGTTTAAGTATCACCAATTGGGGCTGATAATTAGTCACTGCGTCTATCAATTCGCTTGGGCCATTGTGTACTATAGCCCAGCTAGGCGCTTCTGTTACTATTCCGACACGCTGCATCGTATCCGCCATTACGCAACGCACAGCAGCCAAGCTATCAATCGGGTCTCTGCTAGTAGCGGCCGCTAACAAGCGAAATCCACCACTTCTTGGGCGTTGATTAGTGAGTAGCATTGCGGCTCCGACTGCGGCGGAACGTGTGATACCACCCCACTGCGATTGAAGCGGCCAATTAAGGGCTGACAATGCCATAAGTGCCCCCCCATTCTGTTGCTCAAGTAGACCGAATAAAAGTGCCTGGATGGCTTCTGTGCCGTATTGACCTTGCAGACAAAGCGGCACGGCTCGCTCCATTCCTGCTTTCATCAGCAATTTGTATGAGGGAGAAGGACTACCGATGGCAGGACTTGAACGACAATCAAAAACCTTGCTCGGTTTGATGATCTCTGAAGCATCAAGCAATGCTAAACGCAATGCTGCACCTGCGATCGTTTCCGCCTCGGGATGATCAGAATCAATTTGGTCTGTAATATCGCCAAATCCAGAAAAAACCTGATCATAAGCAGTCGCTGCATTGTTTAGATAAAAATCGAATCGCACATCGCGAGCCCGACCAGTATTAGGCGGGAAGAGTATGACAGGGCGGGAAATCCATATCGACATTTCTAGGCCACGATAATTCCGCGACTACGACTACGTATTGCGTCAATTAAACCAATTCCATCCGTCGCCAACCATTCATCAAGACCAAATTCGGCTCCAAGCCGGTAGTACTCAGCTTCAACCCGTTTAGCCAAACCATCTGTATTTGCCGCAAGACTATCCGACCAACGGCCATGACAAACGCAAGCATAGTCTGATAAAGTTGTTATTGTTTGTGTGGATTGGTTGGCACGAAATTGATCCAGTTGCGACAAAACATCTTCTCTACAAACAGGGCAAGTATCTGGCGACCTATGTATCTTCGTGTCGGTATCGTAATAGCTGCGGTACCATGCAATTTCTACTTTTGAATGCAGTTCTGGTTCGATTCGGCGCAATACTTCAACCAAAGACCAGAGCGAGGGAGGCGCGTAGGCATCACGCTGGTACAGCGTGTCAAGCAAGGTGTAAGGTTTTACATGAAGTGGGAAAACGACAGCGTGGTCGGCACCATTTTTCAGAGCCCATATGACAGTAACAACGGCATCCTCAATCGCCTCCAGTGGAGACAGGAACGCAGTGCCCAAGCAAACATTGGCATACACTTCAACCCCGTGCTGATGTGCCAGCTTGGCTGCACGGACAAAATCTGCAATGCTGCCACCCTTGTTAATACAAAAGCGACGAATCCATGGGTCAATTGATTCGAGTCCGATTTCGACGGCAAGTTGCCTTCCAATCGGTTGACTCGCACATAGCTCAAGGAGATGTTCTTCAGTGATCCATTCAGACCTTGTTTCAAGTAGAACTTTCGAAGTTGGGAAGGCTGCAATCAGGCTATAAATGCGGCTGCGTGCTTCTTGTGGAACTTCAACTGGATCCAGCATGCTGCCCGATGGCGATACCATTAGCTCGCTGATTGGTTGATCGAAGGCGGCAAGTGCCTGCTTTACCGACTCGACCATCGCACCTGTACTTGGAGATGGAGAAGTACCGTAATTGCACATTGTGCAACCACCACGTTTGTCCCATTGGCAGCCCGCAGTTCGGAACCAGACTTCCCCATAATTACCAGCAGTGACGCGTTCAATACGATTAAAAAATGGTTGATCAACTGAGAGTTGTGAACGCGGTTTGCGAATAATTCCCATGAGGCGTGACAGAAATATATTGCTTCCGTC
The DNA here is from genome assembly GCA_903945375.1 of uncultured Methylococcaceae bacterium. Classification (GTDB taxonomy): domain Bacteria; phylum Pseudomonadota; class Gammaproteobacteria; order Methylococcales; family Methylomonadaceae; genus Methylovulum. The sequence continues at coordinate 45,133 of CAJAVP010000120.1, forward strand.
TTCTTGTTGTTTACGAATCGTCACATTCATATTGTGATCTGCAGTTGAACATGTTGAGCGAGCGATTCTGGAGTTGCAAATACGGTTTCGAAGTCAGTTGTTTCCGGCGAAAACCGAATCCGGTAATGATCTTCAATGGAAACTTGGAGGCGGACCATATCCATCGAATCGAGTCCAAGATCGTGCGTCAGGTGTGAAGTTTTGCCGACCACCCAAGTATTACTGCGATCTGAAAATTCATTTTTAATCAAGTTGATAATATCTTTGAGCAAGATTATGAACTCCTCACTATTTACAAAAAAATGTGCTGACTATTTTCAAGCTCGCCATCTCATGTTATTTCAGCATAAAAAGGCGAATTTCGTTTACCATTTTGACAAAGTATCAGGGGTATTAATTTTGAAAAATCTTATATCCATTTTTTTCTTCGTCCCATATCTTGATTACGTATTGCAATGCCAGCGATTTGGCAATCATGTTTTGAGCATCAAATAGAGTCCTGTACGGCTATCCAAATACCCCCAACGAATCAAATAAATACCATATAGATAGGCATCAAATAAGGAATAAAGAAAACTCTCAACTTTAATACTTTGTGTTACCGTCAATACCTTTACCTCTCCTGCAAATATGGAAAGCAATTCAGGATCCTTCGCCACAAAATCTCGACGGTCACGAAACAGTGCCATCACTTGCCTAGTCATTTGCTCAATTTGAGAACGCCGACTGAAATGCGCATTATAGGTATAAGTAATAAAGGCCACGACGGCAATGATTAGCGCGGTACTAGTAGGAACATTTCCTTTGACGGCTACCACAGAAAGTACGGTAGTGACAACTAGATACAAGTACACCAGCAATTCTCATTATGACCCCAAGCTATCCTATTTCCGGCTTTCGGGGTCGGACAATTGAGTTTTTCGGATTATGAGACCAGCCCTCCAACATAAACTCGAGCAGATGCTCCCAGCTATCAAAGCACAAG
>CAJAVP010000121.1 GCA_903945375.1 uncultured Methylococcaceae bacterium
GAAAATGGATAACCTCTGATTTAGGCAAACCGGCCTGTATGGTCATGCGTAAACGCCTGATCGACCAGAACGCCAAGCCGTTTTTATATCAAGCTATTGGCGATTATCAAGTGGAAGCTGCCAAATCCACGCTGGGACGTAAGTTCCGTATCGGCGATTTGTCCACGATTGTCTTGCAATTGTTCGGCGCATTGCCATTGTCGCCCGAAGACAACCCCAACCGTAACTTGGGCTATCTCCCCTCAAACCAAACTTCCAGCAGCAAAAAGACGCTGGTACTTGCCGATTCACCCAATAAATTGACGGGTGCGGCAACTCTTAAAAAAGCCATAGCTCAACGCGATTCGTTAATGGGTGGCTGGGATAAAGTAGTGGTGTTGGGCTGGAATTTTGAGCCGTCTATCGGGCATGACATTCAGGCATTAAACGATTCCGGCTTGGAAGTGTTAGTGATTCCGCCGGATTTGCTGGATCGTTTAAAAAAGAAAGGCGGTTTGGAGAAGTTAAAAGGTTCGGTGCGCTTTGCCAGTTTGCAATATTTGACGCTCAAACCAGTGCAACGTAAAAAGGTCGCGAATGCTGCTAATGCGGAGGACATCTTGATAATCGAACTCGACAACTACGTGTTGTTGTCGCCCGAAGCCATTAATCTCGATGAAGCCAACCGTAAAAAATTGCAAGGGGTCATGAATGCCGAGCCTTTGGCGTTGATTGAATATTGGGCGATAGACCCCGCTTACGACGGTCAGTTGTTTCGTTCAATCTGGCAAGATTATCGCGGCAATACCGCCAATGACGGCGATCCGTTGCGTGTTATCACCCGAGCTGAGTTGACGCTCCCCGCCCAAACCGGCACTCGAACAATTTGTGTACGAGCCGTGGATGTGTTTGGTTTTGAAGCGGAAGTGATGGTTGAGGTGGGACATTAGTTACGTTGCCGTTAAATGCCCAGAGTAGTCAACATGCGTTATGCGGCAATCAATGAACGAACGCTATCAAGGCTGTCTTTTAATTGGAGTTGAGCGATTTTTAGGTCGTAACTGCTTTGTAAATTTAACCAATACTGCGGTGATTGCCCGAGTGCCCGACCTAATCGCAATGCTATTTCAGCCGTTATGGGACGGTCACCTTTCAGTAAATGCGATATTCGCATGGGTGAAACACCTAAGGCATCGGCAAAAGCCGTTTGGTTTAAACCGAGTTCTGCCACTATTTCACGCAAAAATTCGCCTGGATGAATGGCTGGCAACGCATTGTTTATCATTATTTTTCTCAGTGGTAATCGATTATTTCAACGTCAAATGCCTCGCCTTCGACAAAGCGAAAACACAAACGCCATTGCTCATTGATACGAATACTCCAGAAGCCCAGCCGGTTGCCGAGCAAGCTCTCCAGATGATTGGAAGGCGGTCAGCGTAAGTCGTTTAGCGTGGTTGCGGCCTCCAGTTGCGTCAGCCGCATCGTCGCACGGCGCAAAATATCAGGCGGCAAACTTCGAGATTTACTCGTAGTTAAGAAGTGTTCTGTTTCGGTATCTGCGAAGTTACGTATCATGGGAAAGCAATTTAAACATTTTGTTTATAACTGTCAATTATTCACTTGGAGTCTTTATGTCGCAATTAGAATTAGCCCACTGTTTAACCACCAAAACCCAACAACTCTGCATTGGTCTTGCCGATGGCGTTGCGGATATTCTCGATCTGGTCACGCCGACTACCGCCGAGCTGTTACGGTTCTGGTTTGGCGATGAGGCGCAAGCGACTCGCCGCCTGAATTTTCATGAGGGGCAACGACAAGCGATTTTAAACACTATTGTTGCCCATGAAGTACTGAATACGGCAGATTTAAAAAGCCTGTATCAAGCCGTTGCACCGGACGCACTGTTAGCCGGTAATCGATTAGCGGAAGTTTCCGCCAGCAAACACGGTTATCCCAAATATTGCCTAAAAATGGCAACCGGCACGGGCAAAACCTGGGTGCTGCAAGCCTTGTTAGTTTGGCAGTTGTTGAATAAAAATGCGGCAATCGCTGAAGGTGTGGATGATGCTCGCTTTACGCGGCACTTTTTATTGGTCGCGCCCGGGCTGATTGTTTACGAGCGTTTGTTGGATGCGTTTTGTGGCAAGCTCAAGAGCGGGGTGCGTGATTTTTTAAGCTCGGATGTCGCGTGTTGTGCCGAGTTATTTATTCCCGAAAATCATCGTGAGACGGTGTTTAATTTTGTACGCGGCAATGTGTGCAGCAAAGCTGAAATAGGCTTGAAAACTACGGGTAACGGCATGATTGCCATTGCCAATTGGCATTTGTTGAAAGAGGCGGGAGAAGATGAGTCGGATGACGGCGAGCTAGAAACCTTGGGCGTTGATGTCGATCCGGTTGCAGTGGTTAATTCTTTGTTTCCGATACAACCGGGTAAAGCAACAGGGAATAGTTTGGAGGTGTTAGATCGGCGTTTTGCTCGCGGTGGTGTGTTGGATTATTTAAGTGGGCTGGCAGAGTTGATGGTGTTTAATGATGAGGCGCACCATATCCATGATTTTAGACGTGAAGGCGAAACGACCGAAGTCGAATGGCAAAAAAGCTTGTCGCGCATTGCCGAGTCCAAGGGGCGGCGTTTTGTTCAAGTGGATTTTTCAGCAACGCCTTATAACGATGTCGGCACTGGAAGAACGAAACGTAAAGTCTATTTTCCACACATCGTCACAGATTTTGATTTAAAAACAGCCATGAAAATGGGCTTGGTTAAATCGCTAGTATTAGATCGGCGTAAAGAAATTGGCGCGTTGCCGTTGGAATTTAAGGCAGAACGCGATGAAAACGGCAATCCGAAGTTAAGTGCTGGGCAACGGGTGATGTTACGCGCTGGTTTACAAAAGCTGCGTAAATTGGAAGCGGATTTTGCTGGTATCGACCCTAACCGTCATCCGAAAATGTTGGTGGTTTGCGAGGATACGACGGTATCTCCTTTAGTTGTGGCATTTTGCTGCGATGAAGGCTTGGGTAAAGAGGAGGTGATGGCGATTGATTCTGGCAAAAAAGCCGAGTTGGGTGAAAAGGATTGGGCGGTGGTACGTGAAAAACTGTTTAATGTCGATAACCATGCGTCGCCGCGTGTGATTGTCAGTGTGTTGATGCTGCGCGAAGGTTTTGATGTCAATAATATTTGCGTGATCGTGCCGTTGCGTTCTTCGCAAGCGCAAATTTTGCTGGAGCAAACCCTTGGACGCGGTTTGCGATTGATGTGGCGTGACGTAGAGTTTACCGACAGTAAGCGCGAAAACCGTGAACGAATCACCGCCGGTCAAGAGCCTAATAGTTTGATTGATATTTTGACGATTGTTGAACATCCGGCGTTTCAGTCATTTTATGATGAGTTGATGCAGGAAGGCTTAGTGGGTACAAGCTCTGAGGAGAGCGAAACTCACAGCGGCGTTGGCGATTTAATGACAATCGGTTTGCGTGAAGGCTATGAAGCCTTTGATTTTGCCATTCCATTTATTTTGCGTGAAGCAGAAGAATGTTTGGAACATCAAACCTTGGATATCACAACATTACTGCCATTTTCAGCACTGAATTTAATGCAACTCAAAGCCTTGTTAGGTAAGGGGGATGTGTTTATTTCTCAGGATTTACAAAGCAGTACGCTGTTTGGCGATTATCGCATTGATGGTGAAATAATGAATATCGGGGGTTATAACGATTATTTGTCACGACTGACGCGGCGTATCGGTCAAGCGTTAAGTCAACCTTTGCCCAAAGGCAATAAAATTGCCGTGCATCTGGCTAATCCGTATTTACAAGTCAATACGGCTGAACTGACCGGCTGGTTGGATGATTACATTCGCTGGCAATTATTTTCAGGTGAGTTTGAGCCGTTGGACGATGAGAATTGGCGGGTCTTGCTATTACAACCCGTACTTGACCATATTTGTAAAGTCATTGCGCTGGCGTTAATCGAGGCGGAAGACAAACCGCTGCTTGGTGAGACCGAGGTACGTTATCGGTTGTTATCTGAAGTGAGCAAATTGACAATGCGCGAGAGTAGTTCGATAGAAGTCAGTAAGTGTATTTATGAACGCTTGCCTTATCCTGCACGCAATGGAGGCTTAGAAAAGGCGTTAATTGAATGGGCAAATGCTGATAGTCAAGTGCTGGCTTTTTGTAAAATCAGCGAGAATCGCCACGATTTTGTACGCTTGCGTTATGTTAAAGAAGATGGTTTGCCTGCTTTTTATTCGCCGGATTTTTTACTGCGCACGGAGCAAGCGATTTATTTGCTAGAAACCAAAGCACAGGCACAAACCACGCATCCGAATGTACAACGTAAGTTAAAGGCCGGTGCTGCGTGGTGTGAGCGAATTAATGCACTGCCTGAAGCCAGTCGGTCAACAGTAAACTGGAGCTATGTATTACTTGGTGAAGATGCCTTTTGGGAGTGGCGCAACACAGGTGAGCGATTATCCGCTTTGTGTGAATTTGCCAAAGTGCGTAGTAAACCCTTAGGTGCGGCTCAACAAAGCTTGTTCGCCGATTAAGTAAATGACGCTTCTCTCACCAGGTTTCTAACCTATTGAATCAAGGCAGTGTTTTAACGGATAGTGTCCTTTTTAATAACACGTTAATTTCTGGTACACATGAGCCACAGTTGGTGCCTGCTTTTAGGCATTGTCCCACGGCAGCGGCGGTGGTTAAACCTTGTTCTTTGATTGCATTCACTAGGGTTTTTTCACCGACACGAAAACAGGCACACACCATAGTGCCGACATCCACTTTACCTAAGGGCGGACAGCCGGTTAATAGGGCGCGATGCTCGTCGTCATCGAGCTGAGGTTTACTGAATAAACCACTTAACCAAGTGCGTTCGGGTAAGTCTTTTTGGCGACTGATAAATAGCACACTTTCTAGGCGTTGTTTGATGACCTGCGCGGTGCGGTAATTACCCAAATGATAGTCTTGGTATTCTAAGCAAGGTGTCGAAGATAGCCGTCCAAGTTGTTGCTGCGCCCAGCTGGGCCAATGCTCCGGTAAGTCATGACCGGCGAGTTCGTAACGATAAAACTGCTCACCTTTGATTTTCACCCAATAGTCTTTATGGTTTAACGATAATGCCTTGCGTGACAAAATAAAACCAACCCACTGTGGTTGATACGGGCTAATGTGTACGGGTGTATATTTGCTTTCCGGTTGTTTAGATAAGGCATCCACTGCTGGATTAACTAAGCTTCCCATTCGACCATGACTAGCGTATTGAGCCGTCCAGTGCATGGGGACAAACAGGTTGCCGCGTTTTTGAGTATCGGTTATTTGCACTCGCGCCAACATTGCACCCCAGCGGCTGTTGATATGCGCGAGTCCGTTATGCGTTAAATGATACTGTTTGGCATCCTGCGGATGAATCTCCACAAAGGGTTCTGGCTTATGTTGATTTAATTTAGCGGCAATCGCGGTGCGGGTCATGGTGTGCCATTGATCCCGCAAACGACCAGTGTTTAATATCAAGGGATACTGTGCATCGGGTAGGTGCTGTGGAGGTTTGGGTGTAATGGCTATAAAGTGTGCTTTGCCAGAGGGGGTATAAAATTTCCCATCAGCAAAAAAGCGGGCTTTTCCGTGTGGATGACTCGCATTAACGGGCCATTGTATGGGTACTAATTGTTCATAATCCGTATCGCTCATGTCTGCAAAGGCAGAAATATCAAAATCCCGTGTACCGTTATTTTCATAACCCGATAATGCGGCATGTTCACGAAAAATATCCGCAGCAGTTTGGTAGGCAAAGGCTTGTTCAAACCCCATGCGTTGGGCAACTTGCGAGATAATCCACCAATCTGGCATCGCTTCACCTGCGGGTGTTAATAAGCGTCGTTGACGTGAGATACGCCGTTCAGAATTAGTCACCGTGCCGGTTTTTTCACTCCAGGCTTGCGCGGGTAATAACACATGCGCCAACGCGGTAGTGTCTGTATGGGCAATACAATCTGAAACGATGACTAACTCGCAGCGTTGTAAGGCTTGTTTGACTTTATCGGCATTGGGCAAACTGACCACAGGGTTAGTGCCCATAATCCAAACGGCTTTAATACGTCCGTCATAAATGGCATCAAATAGCTCCACTGCGGGTAAGCCGGGTTGTTGAGCTATACGGTCGCTGCTCCAGAATTGTGCGACACGCTGAATGTCGTCTGGCTTAGAAAAATCCATGTGTGCGGCTAATTGGTGTGAGAGTCCGCCGACTTCACGACCGCCCATGGCATTAGGCTGACCGGTCAGTGAAAAAGGTCCCATGCCAGGTTGACCAATGCGCCCAGTGGCTAAATGGCAATTGATAATGGCATTGACTTTATCCGTGCCGCTGGTGGATTGATTAACCCCTTGGCTATACAGGCTCATGGTCTTGTTAGTTTGTGCAAACCACTGATAAAACTGTTGCAGGTCTTCGCTATTGATTTGGCATTGTGCCGCAACGTGTTCGGTGCTTTGGGTGGTGGCTAACGCGCTGTTTAAGGCGGCTGAAAAGCCTTCGGTTTGTTGGTCAATATACGCTGAATCCACAGCATCATGGTCTGCCAAATAAGCCAGTAAACCATTAAATAACAGCGTATCGCTGCCTGCAGCTAGGGGTAAATGTAAATCGGCAATCGCACAGCTGGCGGTTTTTCTAGGATCGATGACGACAATTTTTAACGCCGGACGCGCTTCTTTGGCAGCACGAATACGCTGAAAAATAACGGGATGACACCATGCGGCATTAGACCCAATGAAGACAATCATATCGGCTAGCTCAACATCCGCATAGCAGCCCGGTACGGTATCGGCACCAAATGCGCGTTTGTGTCCAGCCACCGATGACGACATACATAAACGACTGTTGGTATCCATATTGCCGCTACCGATAAACCCTTTCATCAACTTATTAGCCACGTAATAATCTTCAGTCAGTAATTGCCCTGAGCCATAAAGTGCCACTGCTTCTGGGCCGTGTTGCTCAATTACCTTTAGAAACGCTTGGGCAACCCAATCTAAAGCGTTTGACCAGGTGCTTGTTTGCCCAAAGAGTTGTGGCTGTAATAAGCGTCCGTTTACTTCTAAGGTTTCAGCTAAAGCGAAACCTTTTGAGCAAAGTCGCCCAAAATTAGCAGGATGGTTTTTATCGCCAGCAATCGTAACGTGGCTATGGGTCTTATCTACGGTCGCGCTAATACCACAGCCGACCCCGCAATAAGGGCAAGTGGTTTGTATTGTGTCAGACATAAGCCCGTCCAAAAATTAACGCCTCTCGCATGGGGGCAATATCCTGACCTTGCTCCAGCAATTCTTGATACCAAGCCCCGTCTCCGGTATCGCCATACAAAACTGCACCAATCAATTTATTGGCTTTGATAACCAGTTTTTTATAAATACTCGCGTTTGGATCACTTAAATAAATACTTTCACTGTTGGCATCCCCTTGAAAGTCGCCGACCGAAAAAACGTGGATGCCGGTGACTTTGAGCTTAGTTGCCGTGGGTTGCGTAAGATAATTGGCGACACCATGAGCACTTAAATGATTGGCACAGACTTTGGCTTGTTCAAACAAAGGCGCGACTAAGCCAAACGTTTCCCCACGATGTTGAATGCACTCGCCGACGGCATAAATACTAGGGTCATAGGTTTGCAGGGTATCATTGACGACAATACCCCGTTCACAATACAACCCTGCGGCTTGAGCTAAGGCCATATTTGGTCGTACACCAATGGCGACAATCAGGACATCACAGGCTAGCTCGCTGTTGTCTTCTAGGGTTAAGGCTCGGATATGACCCTTTGCATCACCAACTAAGGCCTTGAGTTGGCTTGCCATGTTAAAGCGCATGCCGCGTCGCTCAAGCTCGGCTTGTAATAATTGACTCGCCGGCTTATCCAATTGGCGATTTAATAAGGCTTCATGATTATGCAGCACGGTAACTTCCATGCCTTGACTCAGCAAGCCGTTTGCCGCTTCTAGGCCCAATAAACCGCCGCCTAATACCACCGCTTTACGATGACTACGGCTGTATGACAACATCGTATCAACATCAATGACCGCTCTAAAACGCAGTACACCGTCTAAATTGATGCCTTCCAATTCAGGCATCACTGCATTCGAGCCGGTCGCAATCAGTAAACGATCATAATCAGCTACTGTGCCATCTTGAGCCATTACCTTTTTATTGCGCCGATCAATCTGCACAATGGTTTTGTTCGCACCGACATGCAGCGTGATGTGATTGTCGCTGTACCATTGCCGATCATTGATAACAATCTCGGTCATCGCTTTTTCGCCAGACAGCAGTGATGACAACATAATACGGTTGTAATTTCCGTGCGGCTCTGCACCAAAAACAGTAATACGATAAGCCTGAGGCGCAGCGGCTAATAACTCTTCTATTGTGCGCATACCTGCCATGCCATTTCCGATAACTACTAATTTCTTTTTCACGCGTCCCCCTTCGGTTAACTATGCAAATAAACCCAGTTATCTTGGATAAACACCGGATACGTGGGGATAGAAACTTGCTCATCTTCCAAACAAACGCCTGTTTCTAAATTAAAATGTTGCTTATAAAGCGGCGATGCCACCACGGGTTGACCCTGTAAATCACCCATTAAGCCGCGTGATAACACGTTGACTTGACTAAAAGGATCATAATTTCCAATGGCATAAATGGCGTTATCATCGGGATGATAAAAAATCGCCACTTGCACTCCGGCAACCGTTACACAAATACCCGCATTGACTAATAAGTCACTGACTTCACAGACGGCAATTGACTTCATACCACATACTCCGTAAGCGTTAGTAATTGACGTTCAGCGGGGGTTGCGGGGCGGTGTTGTCCGCGTGTTTCGACAAACACAATTTGCTCATCAGACTGGTCACTATTAACGAAATGTCGGAAGCGTTTAAGCTGTTGCTCATCTTCAACCGTTGTTTTCCACTCACATTGATAACTGTCCACAATATGCTGTAACTGCTGTTCTAATTGACTGGCTAAATCCAGTTTGTCATCTAAAATCACTGCTTTAAGATAATCCAGTCCACCATCTAAACTGTCTAACCAGGTTGAGGTGCGTTGCAGACGATCGGCAGTGCGGACATAAAACATCAAAAACCGATCAATGGTTTTAATTAAGTCGATTTTACTTAAATGAGTTGCCAGTAAATCAGCATGGCGTGGCTTCATACCGCCATTACCACAGACATATAAATTCCAACCTTTTTCCGTGGCGATAATGCCGACATCTTTACTTTGTGCCTCGGCGCATTCACGGGTACAGCCGGACACGCCAAATTTAAGCTTATGCGGTGAACGCAAACCTTTATAGCGGTTTTCCAATTCAATCGCCAAGCCTACGCTGTCATCAACACCATATCGACACCACGTACTCCCGACACAGGATTTGACTGTGCGTAGGGATTTGCCATAGGCATGACCGGATTCAAAACCAGCTTGAATTAATTCCTGCCAAATCGGTGGCAACTGATCGACCCTCGCGCCAAATAAATCAACCCGTTGTCCGCCAGTAATTTTGGTATAAAGTTGATATTTTTTGGCAATTTGACCCAATGCAATTAATTTGTCCGGCGTGATTTCGCCACCCGCAACACGCGGAACAATTGAATACGTGCCATCTTTTTGGATATTCGCAAGATACGCATCATTACTATCTTGCAGACTTTGATGTTCGGTTTTTAAAATGTAGTCATTCCACTGTGAGGCGAGAATGGAGGCAACGGTCGGTTTGCAAATTTCACAGCCTTTGCCTTTGCCGTGTTTTGTCAATAATTCGGCAAAGGTTTGGATACGTTCTACGCAGATTAGGTGATACAAGTCTTGACGTGAATACGCAAAATGTTCACATAAATCAGTGTTGATTGTATGCCCTTGTTGGAGTAGCGCGGCGTTTAAGACGGATTTGATTGAAGGAACACAGCCACCACAACCACTGCCTGCTTTCGTTTCATTTTTCAAGGCATTGACGGTACAACAGCCAGCGGCTATCGCGTTGCTTAATGTGCCTTTGCTGACATCGTGACACGAACAGATTTGTGCCGAATCGGGTAAACCATCTGTGCCTAAGCTTATCGACGCGCCAGAGCGTGCCGGTAAAATCAACTCATCGGGTTGTTCTGGCAAGGCAATACCATTTAAACAGTATTGCAATAAACTGCCATAAGCCGAGTTATCACCAATCAGTACCGCGCCTAAGAGTTGTTGTTTATCGGCACTGACGACTAGCCGTTTATACACATCGTGTTCGCTATTTTGGTAGGTATACACCAGCGCACCTTGGGTTTTGGCATGAGCATCACCAATACTGGCGACATCAACACCCAATAATTTCAGTTTGGTACTCATGTCTGCACCACTAAAACTGCCTGAGACTCCCGCTAAATCTGCTACGACTGCCCGAGCCATTGCATAACCTGGGGCAACAAGTCCGTAAATCATGCCATTCCATAACGCGCATTCACCTATGGCATAAATGGCCGCATCGGAAGTTTGGCACTGATTATTGATGACAATGCCACCGCGTTCACCGACCGATAAGCCACACGCTCGGGCTAACTCATCACGTGGACGAATACCGGCTGAAAATAACACCACATCCGTTTCTAGTTCTTCACCATCAGCAAAGCACATTTTATTAACACACTGCTCACCTGCACTAATTTGACTGGTATTCTTGCCAGTATGCACGGTGACATCTAAGGCTTCAATTTTGCGCCTAAGCATTGCGCCACCTAGCTCGTCAATTTGTACCGCCATTAAGCGCGGTGCAAATTCCACAATATGGGTTTGCAAACCCAAATCTTTTAACGCTTTAGCCGCTTCAAGTCCAAGCAATCCCCCGCCGACCACGGTGCCAATTTTGGCGGTTTTAGCGGCAAGCAGCATCGCTTCTAAATCTTCAATGGTGCGGTACACCAAGCATTGCGGGCGATTATGTCCGGGAATCGGCGGTACAAAAGGATAAGAGCCTGTGGCTAAGACCAGTTTGTCATAACGAATGCAGCGTCCTTTTGCCGAAGTGACGGTTTGGGTTACACGATCAACCGCGACCGCTTTGTCACCTAGATGAATGGTGATGTTGTGTTCAGTAAAAAAGCCCTCAGTCACTAAAGATAACTCGTCAGCCGTTTTACCCGAGAAAAATTCAGATAAATGCACACGGTCATAAGCCGCTCTGGGTTCTTCACAGAAAGTAATCACCTCATAGTCTGCACGTGCTGGACTGTTGATTAATTCGGTCAAAAAATACTGACCGACCATACCATTACCTATTACTACTATTGTTTGTTTCATAACCACCTCTACAGGCTTTTTGTCAGGCAAAAAAAAAGGTATCTAAAACACATGCTCGGCATGAGTTCTATGACACCTTTGTCTGATCAGTTCTGCATTGAACTGGGGATATGACTCCATCGTTGGAGCTTACATGTTAATTAGCAATTACTGTGCCTAATTATTTTGAGCACGTATTGTTCAACAAAATGCGGACTTCTGTTGTGATGCGGCGAATTGGCTTAGAGGATTGAGTTCAATAATGCACCGATGTTGTGCTAGATAGGTTTTTTTGTTGTGCATGACGTGGAGAAAGTGTCTTTCCGCACACTTATAAAATTAAGCGCGTGTGTGTTTTAGCTAAGAATGCTTTCATTGGTGCATAAGTTGCTTAGTAGACTACACACTCTATATTTTATAAGCCATCACAGCAGATGCCCGCACATCATTATGCTTAATATCGTTTTAATTGAATTTGATCCTCAACATACGTTGCTGGAACACAGCTTATCGCTGTGTGGTTTTAATTGCCTCAAACTTTCGGACAACGAGGATTTTCTTGCTCAGCTTAAGCATTATTCCGCTGATGTGCTGATGTTTAATGTAACCACTCCCTCAACAAAATTAATTGCTGATTTACAACGACTTAATAAACAATCACCCTTACCAGTGGTGATCTTCGCCACCGATGAACAGACCGATACGATTCAACACGTTATCAACGCGGGTGTCAGTAGCTTTATTGTATGTGACACTGTGCCTATTGTTAGGCTAAATAGCATTATCCACGTCGCTATCGCACGCTTTAAACAGCAGCAAGTACTCAAAACCGCCTTAGAAGAAGCGCGTGTACAATTGGAAGACCGTAAACAAATCGATCGGGCGAAAGCGATTTTAATTCAAACCCGAAATTTCACTGAAAACGAGGCCTACCACACCTTAAGAAAGCTGGCGATGGATAGGAATATTACTTTGGGAGAGATGGCTAAGAATGTCATTGCAATGGCGGAATTACTCAAATAACACGAATGCCCGATTGTTCGGGATTTACCCTCATTTATCGACGACTTAACACCCATGAAGACCTTTATTAAAGTCACTGAACTATGGATTCCTGACAAAGAACGCACTCAATTGGAATTTGGCTCCGGTTTATATGGCTCGCTTTTAGACTTTAAAGCCGCGAGTGAACAACAACGCTTTGCTTTCAATGAAGGCTTACCGGGCAAAGCGTGGGCGCAGCGACAACCTGTCATACTCACCGAATTTGAACATTCCTATTTTAAACGCACCGCTGCCGCAAAACAGGCAGGGCTAACATGTGGCATTGCTATTCCTATTTTTTCGGGTGATTTTTTAATGGCGGTGGTGATGTTTTTATGTGGCGATGATGAAGAACACGCAGGTGCTATTGAAATATGGAGCAATACAGCAACCAATCGGCTTGCGGTTAATGAAGGTTATTACGGCACACTGCATCATTTTGAAACGTTCTCACGTCAAATGACGTTAGCTAAAGGTGAAGGTATTCCGGGCTTGGTTTGGCAAAACAAGATGCCGGTATTAATCGAAGATATGGGGCAAACTGAACAGTTTGTGAGAGGCTTAGAGGCGCAGCAAGCGGGCATCACCACCTGTTTAGGTATTCCCGTCAGTAGTTATGACAATCAGGTCTGTATGATGACGTTCTTATCTGCCAAAGCCACGCCAATTGCTAAACGTATTCAAATTTGGATACCAGATGCGCTGGGCCAACAACTCATTTGCCAACAAGGTTATAGTAAAAATACCAATGACTTAGCGCAGTTATTTGAAACCATACCCGTAACTAAAGGCGAAGGCGCGTTAGGTCGAGTTTGGCTGACCGGTATGCCGGTCATCAGTGGTTGCCAAGTCGCTCACTATAAGCCTGAATTAGATGATTTAAGCGCGATGCTAGCTATTCCGGTGATAGATAACGGGCACTTAAGTGCAATTGTGAGTTTTTTGTTTTAAGGTCAGAGCTTGATAGGCTGTGCGGTATCTGTGCAGTTTTTATCACTGCACAGTGCCAAAATTCCAGCAATACACACCAGTGTTATAAGCAGGAACTACTCTATTTTGCGTAGATTTTCAATTTCAGCATGTGTTAGGTTTGTGACTTTAGCAATCATGTCAATATCTAAACTTGTGGTGAGTAAATTTTTTGCAATTAGACGTTTTTCTTCTAGTTTGCCTTCTAGATTGCCTTGTTGTATACCTTCTTGTATACCTTGTTGTATACCTTCTTGTATACCTTGTTGTATACCTTCTTGTATACCTTGCTGTATACCTTGTTGTATACCTTCTTGTATACCTTGTTCAAGACCATCCATTCTAGCCGTTGCAATAACATTTTGAGCACGATGGATTTCCATTTCTTGAGCATCATAAACCGCTAATTCTTCAGCCGACCATTGATGTTGTTCTGCTATTTCATAAGCTAATTTCAATGCCGCTGTGTTAGCGTGTTCTGGAACATGATCTAAATCAATGGCTTGTTGAATAAAGTAAATCCATTTGTCAGCAACTGTGTCAAGATCGGATTCCGTTTTTTTGAACTTTTTTAACTCAATAAAATTCCATTCCAAATCGTGTAAATCATGTTGATGGGTTTCGCGGTTGATAATCAAATGTCGTGAAAAATACTGCGTGTTTTTCTCAAACGCATCGAAATTTAAAATCCCTAAAAAAATAACAGGTTTGAGTTTATAGTAATTTTGACCAATTGGTAGCTGCTGGCTGTAAGCTTTAGATGTGTAATACATCGCCCGTTGTGAAAACCACGCTTCTTTTGCTACTTGCATTTCAACGATAAATTCCCGCTCAGAGCTGTCTTTGGCTTTGACATCGAGGCCGGTAGTTTTTAAACCAGCAAATTTTGGCGGCTGATAACTGTTCAAAATTTCAACGCTTTCTATTGGATAATCAAGTTCTAGTATTTCATTCAAAAACTCAATCAAGATACTTTTATGGGCATCATTGCCAAAGATTTTTTTAAAGGCAATATCGGTTTTGGGATCTACAAATTTCATGGGCAGTATGTTTTCCATAAAAAAAGAAATTAGTTTAAATTAAAAACGGGTGTGATGCAGGTTTTAAGTCAGTTGTCCCCCCTTACAGTTAAGCGATTACGGTTTTTTTGGTGCAATGTGCATTTTATTGCACAACACCGAAGCAAAGACTCGCCCATATGTTGTGTTGGTTTGTTTTTGATCTAGTGATTTATATGTTCCTAATATGCTGTTAATTAATGAAATTATATATAATTATTCAATGGAATATAATCTGGCACAAAACCTGCTTTAACTATTTCAGTGGTTCTAATGAGGGAGCCAAACTACTAAGCTCATTGCTGAGTAAACAGACAAAGGCGTCGATTAAATTGCTTACGTTATTCATAACCTAAGCAATTTCTGAGACGCCTTTTTTTTTGCCCGATTGTTTTTAACAGGAAATTTCATCATGAAAATAAGCACAATGAAGCTAACTCAAAAGATAAGAACATTAGCTGCTATGACTGCATTAAGTGTTGCCGCCAATGTGGGGGCGGTGACAACTATTGAAAAAGAAAACCTTAAATTTGGTTTTATTAAACTGACCGATATGGCACCGTTAGCGGTTGCATTTGAAAAAGGTTTTTTTGAAGACGAAGGGCTTTACGTGCAATTGGAAGCGCAGGCGAATTGGAAAGTTGTAATGGATCGGGTGGTGAGTGGTGAATTAGATGGTTCGCACATGCTAGCCCCAGCGCCATTAGGTGCCAGTATCGGTTTTGGTACACAGGCTGATATTGTGACGGCGTTTAGTATGGGTTTTAACGGCAGTGCAATCACCGTATCCAATGATATTTGGAAATTAATGAAACCTAATGTGCCAATGGACGCGGGTAAACCCATTCATCCGATTAAAGCGGATGCACTAAAACCAGTGGTCGAAAAATATAAAAGTGAAGGTAAGCCGTTTAACATGGCGATGACCTTTCCTGTTGGTAGTCATAATTTAAAGCTTCGCTATTGGTTAGCCGCAGGTAGGATCAATCCAGGATTTTACGCGCCACCACAAGACAATTCTGGTCAGGTAGATGCGGATGCACTGTTATCCGTTACGCCACCACCACAAATGCCCGCAACACTGGAATCTGGCACTATTTTGGGTTACTGCGTTGGTGAGCCCTGGAATCAGCAAGCCGTGATTAAAGGCATCGGTGTCCCCGTTGTCACTGATGACGAATTATGGAAAAACACACCGGAAAAAGTGTTTGGCGTGACTAAAGCATGGGCGGATAAAAATCCCAATACACATTTGGCGGTGGTGAAAGCCTTGATTAGAGCATCGATTTGGTTAGATGCAGAAAACAACAAAAATCGCAAAGAAGTCATAGAGATGCTGTCACAAAAACACTATGTGGGCGCGGATGTTGAGGTGTTAGCCAAGAGCATGAACGGCACGTATGACTATGAAAAAGGCGATACACGAAATTTGCCTGATTTCAATACGTTTTTCCGCAATGGCGCAAGTTACCCTTCTTACAGCAGTGCCGTTTGGTATCTAACGCAATTACGTCGTTGGGGCATGATTAGTGAATTTAAGCCAGATAGTTGGTATTTAGACACCGCAAAAAAAGTCTATCGTCCTGATATTTATTTAACAGCGGCAACAGCCTTAGTCGCAGAAGGTAAAGCGAAAGCGGCTGATTTCCCAACGGATACCGCGCTGAATCCGCCGCAAAATTTCTTTATTGATAAAATCAGCTTCGATGCCAACAAACCCAATGACTATTTAAATCAATTTGCAATTGGTTTGAAGGCGAAGCAAAAAATTGTGGGTGGGAAAGTGGTGGACTAAAGACCGCTTGTCTTATATCTAGGCAAGTGCAGCAAGACTTGCCTCGTTTAAATCCTTTGTTTACTAAAAAATTAACGGTGTCATTATGAGCAATCAACTGATTAAATTTTTAACCATCACCGGTTTAACTTGGTTTGTGCCTTTGGTCAAATTGGCTAACGGCGAGAATCCAAACCAACAAGTCCGTGAGTTATGGCTGATTATGGGTACGCCGATTATTGCGTTTATGTTGTTTTTGGCGATGTGGAGTTTTTCCTCCTCTAAAATTAATACTAGCCTTGGGGCAATTCCAGGGCCATCTGCGGTATGGGTGGAGGCGGAAGGACTATTGACAGCACATTATGCTGAGCGTCAAAAAGAGCTTGAATTTTATCAGCGACAAGCTACACGTAATGAAAAAGTATTAGCAGAATCACCCAATGCAGATATTAAAAAACGTCCTTACACCGGTAAGCCGACATATGTTGATCAAATTTTTACCAGTTTGTATACGGTATTTGCCGGTTTTATCATTGCTACGTCAATCGCTATTCCGTTGGGTATTTTGTGCGGTATGAGTACCACGATTAATAACGCACTCAATCCGATTATCCAAATTTTTAAACCTGTATCACCGTTGGCTTGGTTGCCGATTGTTACCTTAATCGTTAGTTCAATGTATGTGACGACTGAAGACTCGTGGTTTGAGAAATCTTTTTTGACCTCGGCGATTACGGTCACCTTATGTTCATTATGGCCAACCTTAATTAATACCGCTGTTGGCGTATCATCCATTGATAAAGATTTGGTGAATGTCGGTAAAGTGTTGCGTCTTAGCTGGTTTACGCAAATCAAAAAAATCATTTTACCGTCCGCATTACCGTATATTTTTACCGGCATGAGATTGTCCTTAGGGGTGGGCTGGATGGTGCTGATTGCCGCTGAAATGCTGGCGCAAAATCCTGGTTTAGGCAAATTTGTCTGGGATGAATTTCAAAACGGCAGTTCTAATTCGTTAGGGCGCATTATGGTCGCGGTATTTACAATTGGCATTATTGGCTTCATTCTCGACCGTATCATGCAGTCATTGCAAAATGTATTTGCTTTTGGTCGAGCTCTTTAATCAGGAATTATTTATGAACGCTGTCATGAAAATACAATCCGATGACTATCAACTCACTCAGCCTCGCCTTCGACCTTCTAATGATGCAGATTTGCCGATTGTTGAGTTAATCAATGTCAGTAAATCCTATGGTGAAGGTAGGGAAAAAAACTGCATTTTAAAAAACATTAACTTATCCATTAAACAAGGCGAATTTATCGCTATTGTTGGCTTTTCTGGCAGTGGCAAAACCACGCTGATCTCAACGATTGCCGGCTTAATCCAAGCCGATAGTGGCGAGGTCTTAAAACAAGGTAAACCAATAACCCAGCCCGGGCCTGATCGTGGCGTGGTTTTTCAAAATTATTCGCTGATGCCGTGGTTGACGGTTTATGAGAACGTCGCATTGGCGGTCGATGAGATTTTTAAAGACTGGTCGGCCGAACAACGCCGTCTACATACCGAACATTATGTGCGAATGGTGAATTTGAGCGCGGCAATGGCGAAGCGTCCAGCTGAACTATCTGGAGGGATGCGTCAGCGCGTTAATGTGGCACGGGCATTAGCGGCTAACCCAGACATTTTATTGCTGGATGAGCCGCTGAGCGCGTTGGATGCGTTGACGCGTGGCAATTTACAAGATGAGATTTTATCCATTTGGGAACAAGAGCGAAAAACCGTCATTCTGATTACCAATGATGTGGATGAGGCAATTTATATGGCGGATCGGGTGATTCCATTAAACCCAGGTCCGGAAGCGACCTTTGGCCCAAGTTACCCCATTACTCTCCAACGACCTAGAGATCGTACTGCGTTAAATCATAATCCTGAATTTAAACGCCTGCGGGCTGACATCACGCAGTATTTAATGCAGGTCGGCGCGGGCAAAACACAAGCCGTTATAACCGACAAAATCCTCTTGCCTCAGGTTAAACCCAATACCAGTTCGGATTGGCAGTTGAATCATGCCATTGTAAAAACACCCCAAGAACATCTGGAGCGACCCCGGTATTTAGAGTTCTCACAGCTATCCAAAAGTTATCCTAAAGCCGGGGGCAATGGCACGGTAAAAGTAGTTGATGGCTTTGATTTAAAAATGAAAAAAGGCGAGTTTGTTGCCATTATTGGCCATTCTGGCTGCGGTAAATCAACTGTTTTATCCATGGCGGCTGGGTTAACCTCGATTAGCGAAGGGGGCATTATTTTAGATAATCGCGAAGTCGATAGTGCTGGGCCAGACAAAGGTGTGGTGTTTCAAGCACCGAGTTTGTTTCCTTGGTTGAGTGCGTTTGACAATGTGATGTTAGGCGTTGATAAAGTTTATCCCCATGCCAGCCAAGCCGAGCGAGAAGATATTGTGGGCTATTATTTATCGCGTGTCGGGCTGGGTGATGCTATGCGTAAGAAGGCCATTGAATTATCCAATGGTATGCGTCAACGTGTGGGCATTGCGCGTGCGTTTGCACTATCGCCCAAGCTGTTATTGTTGGACGAACCTTTTGGAATGCTGGATTCGTTGACGCGCTGGGAATTGCAAGAAGTGTTAATGGAAGTTTGGGAGCGCACCCAAGTGACTGCTGTGGTGGTTACGCATGATGTTGATGAGGCAATTTTGCTGGCGGATCGTGTGGTGATGATGACGAATGGTCCACACGCTAAAATTGGCAAAATTCAGACGATTGATTTACCCAGGCCGCGTACTCGTCAAGCCTTGCTATCACACGATGATTATTATGCCTATCGAGAAAGTATCCTCAGTTTTTTAACCGACTGTGAGCATACGCATTAATAGCAATAATATTAACGATTTAAACGAGGAGGCACTATGCCTAAGCAAGCAATATCACGTAACTCATTATCGGTCATCGCTTTATTATGGCTAACGACAGGTGTTGAACCGGCTGCCGCCGGATTAACCCAAGACATTGAAGATGCACTGAATTTTTATCATTACGGGCATAATGGTGCGATTAAATTTGATTTGAATTATCGCTACGAAAATGTCAATCAGGATGCCGGTATCACACAAACTGCAAATGCTAATACGGCAAGATTACGATTGGGTTTTTTAACCCCCAAATTTTATGACTTACAGGCTTATGCCGAGTACGAAGGTAATCTGGCGATGCAGGATGAATACAACGACACTTTGCTAACAGGCAATGCCTTATATTCAAGGGTTGCCGATCCTGATCGTAGTGAATTAAACCAATTTTGGTTGGCCTATACGGGCATTACTGACAATATCGTTAAAGTCGGCAGACAGCGAATCAAGCTTGATGATGATCGCTTCATTGGTAACGTTGGTTGGCGACAACTGGAAGCCACCTATGATTCGGTATTAATTACCCATAATAACAATACCTTATTTGGTTTAGTGGCGAATGTTGGCTATCTTGCTAATGTACAAACGTTTACGGGCTTAACTGAAAACGTTGAGGCACCGATTTTGAACCTTAACTATAAAATGGGTGATTTGGGTAACGTGGTGGGTTATGGCTATTGGTTGGATTACACTGAGCGAGAAAATTATGAAAAATCCAATCAGACTTATGGCTTACGGATGGCGTGTTGTGCTAAACCCTTGGAGTCTTACAAACTGAGCGATCATTTTGGCTGGGTTTATACGGCGGAATGGAGTCATCAAAGTGATTACGGGCATGGCGCGGTAGCGTATGATGCCGATCGCTATAATTTGATGAGCGGCATCAGTGCTTATGGTGTTTTGTTTCAAGGCGCAATGGAGCAGCTTGATGGTTTGGGTGTTAATCAACATTTTGATACGCCATTGGGCACGAATCACGCCTTTCAGGGTTGGGCAGATTTGTTTTTAATCACGCCAAATAATGGTATACGTGATGTCTTTGGCTCGGTTATCGTACCTTTCCAGCGCGGCGATCTCGTTTTTACTGGCGTGTATCATGATTTTTCTGATGATACCGGACGATTGGATTACGGTAATGAATGGGATTTCCAAGTGCTTAAAAAATTCGGCAAACATTATTCTGTGCTTGCGAAATATGCGACCTATAATGCGGGTGCAACGCCCGCTTATGCTACGGCTAGCACCGATACTCAGAAGATATGGCTACAAGGTAATATCAGTTTTTAATGGAGGAATGATGTAGTGAGCGATTTACCGCTGGCATTGTTTACAAAATACGGTGGAGCGGTTGGCTAAGCGGATTTCTTGTAAGGGGCGTTCGCAGCGTCGGCACGCTAAACCTGCACGACCATAGACTTGTAGTGATTGTTTGAAATAACCTGGTTTGCCGGATTCGTTGACAAAATTGCGTAAAGTGGTGCCGCCTTGGTCGATGGCATTTTGTAAGACCTTGATAATGCTGTCGGCCAGTTTTTCATAACGTGCTAAGGCAATTTTTCCGGCATGGCGTGAGGGCAAAATGCCGGACATAAACAAGGCTTCGTTAGCATAAATATTACCTACGCCGACAACGATATGGCTATCCATGATGAACGATTTAATCGGGATTTTACGATTTCTGGAGGCTTGGTAAAGCCGTTCACCGGTAAACATCGGTGATAAGGGTTCGGGCCCTAGGTCTTTTAATAGGGGATGCGACAAAATTGGCTCGGATGTCCAGAGCACCGCGCCAAAACGACGCGGGTCGTTAAAGCGCAGCACGGTGTTTTCATTTAAGACAAAATCGATATGATCATGTTTACCGGCGGCTTGAGCTACTGACACTATGCGTAAGCTGCCAGACATGCCTAAATGGATAAGTAAAGCGCCCGATGTCATCTGGATTAAGAGATATTTGGCACGTCGGGAGACGTGTTGAATGCGTTGACCGATGAGTATGTCAGCTAATTGTTCGGGTATAGGCCAGCGCAGTTTAAACTGGCGAATGATGACGTGTTGAATGGTTTGCCCCTCAATATGGGGGGCAATACCGCGACATGTTGTTTCAACCTCGGGTAATTCGGGCATGAATTATTGGTGTAAATGTGCCGCCAACCAACGTTCCGCATCGGCTTCACTCATACCTTTGCGTTGAGCATAATCGGCTAATTGATCTTTGTCGATTTTGCCGACATTAAAATATTGCGCTTCGGGATGTGAAAAATACCAGCCACTGACCGCCGATGCCGGATACATAGCAAAACTTTCCGTGAGTGAAATACTGGTATTTTCAGTCGCCTTGAGTAAGTCAAATAATTTGGCTTTTTCCGTGTGGTCTGGGCAAGCGGGATAACCTGGGGCAGGGCGTATGCCTTGATACGCTTCTTTGATCAGTTGCTCATTATCATGATTTTCTTCTTCAGCATAACCCCAGTAGTCTTTTCTAACCACTTGATGCAAGTATTCGGCGAATGCTTCGGCTAACCGATCAGCTAAAGCTTTGAGCATAATCGCGCTGTAATCGTCGTGATCTTGCTCAAATTGCTGGAGTTTTGCTTCAATGCCGATGCCGGTCGTGACGGCAAATGCGCCGAGATAATCGGGTTTACCGCTGTCAATCGGTGCGATAAAGTCCGATAAGCAGTAATTGGGTCGTCCCGGTGCTTTAACGTTTTGTTGACGCAAGTGATGCAATATCTCAAGTGTTTGGTTGCGCGTTTCATCGGTGTACAGCACCACATCATCGCCATCGCTTTGTGCCGGAAAGAAGCCAATGACGGCACGTGCGCCAAGCCATTGTTCTTGAATCAGCTGCTTCAGCATGGATTGGGCATCGGCAAATAATTTTCTAGCTTCTTCGCCAATGATTTGATCGTCGAGTATTTTGGGATAACTACCAGCCATTTCCCACGTCTGGAAGAACGGCGACCAATCAATGTATCGGGCTAAGGTTGCCAAAGATACGTCGTCAATCACTTTAATCCCTAAAAACGACGGGCTTATGGGTTGGTAATTACGCCATTGATAACGATTTTGACGCGCTTGTTCAATCGGATGTTGCTTGGTTTTGGCTTCTTTGCCTTTATGACGCTCGCGAACTTCAGCATATTCTTGACGAAGGTTTTGTTTGAAGTTTTCTTGTAACTCCGTGCTTAACAAGTTGCTGGCGACACCGACACCCCGTGAAGCATCCGTCACATACACGGTTGCACCTTGATAATGCGGCTCAATTTTGACAGCGGTATGGGCGCGGGAGGTGGTTGCACCACCGATCATTAAGGGAATGGTGAAGCCTTGACGTTGCATTTCTTTGGCGACATGCACCATTTCATCTAACGACGGTGTGATTAAACCGCTCAAGCCAATAATATCGACATTTTCTAATCGAGCCGTTTGCAAGATTTTTTCGGCAGACACCATAACTCCTAAGTCGATGACATCGTAGTTATTGCATTGCAAGACTACGGCGACGATATTTTTACCAATATCATGGACATCACCTTTAACGGTTGCCATTAAAATTTTACCGTTGGTTTGTCTGTCGCCTGCCGCTTTATCGGCTTCCATGAAGGGCATTAAGTAGGCAACGGCTTTTTTCATGACTCGTGCAGATTTTACAACTTGTGGCAAGAACATTTTGCCGTCACCAAATAAATCACCGACGACATTCATGCCGTCCATTAACGCGCCTTCGATGACATGTAAAGGACGCTCGGCTGCAAGACGCGCAGCTTCCGTGTCTTCGTCGATATAATCCGTGATGCCTTTGACTAGGGCGTGTTCTAGGCGTTTGTTGACCGGCCAGCTGCGCCATTCTAGGTTTTCTTGTTTGGTCTCGCTACTACTGCCATCGCCTTTGTATTTTTCGGCTAACTCCAGCAATTTCTCCGTGCCACTGCCGTCGTGCGTATTGAGAATCACCGCTTCAACGGCATCACGCAAATCGTCGGGAATATCGGCATAAATTGCTAATTGACCGGCGTTGACAATACCCATTGACATACCGGCATGAATCGCATGATAAAGGAATACTGCATGGATTGCCTCGCGCACGGGATTATTGCCACGGAATGAAAACGAGACATTAGAGACACCACCGGAGATTAGGGCATACGGCAGGGTTTGTTTGATTGCTCGCGTTGCTTCGATGAAATCAACTCCATAATTGTTGTGCTCATCAATGCCGGTGGCAACAGCGAAAATGTTGGGATCGAAAATAATGTCCTCTGGCGGAAAACCGACGTGTTCAACCAAAATTTTATAAGCGCGTTGGCAGATGGCTATTTTTCGGTCTTTAGTATCCGCTTGCCCCTCTTCATCGAAAGCCATAACGATGACCGCTGCGCCGTAACGTCGAACCAATTTGGCATGTTTGATAAAAGCCGCTTCGCCTTCTTTTAAGGAAATGGAATTAACCACACCTTTGCCTTGAATACATTTTAACCCCGCTTCTAAAATGTCCCATTTTGACGAGTCCAGCATGATTGGTATTTTGGCAATATCGGGTTCAGAGGCAATAAGCATTAAAAAACGCACCATCGCCTCTTTGGATTCCAACATGCCTTCGTCCATGTTGATATCGATAATCTGAGCGCCATTTTCTACTTGTTGCTTAGCAACGTCTAAAGCATCTTCAAAATTACCTTCAATAATCAAGCGTTTAAAAGCAGCCGAGCCAGTGACATTGGTGCGTTCGCCGACGTTGACAAACAGCGTGTCATTGCCAATCGACATGGGTTCGAGTCCGGCTAAGCGGCACTGCTTTTCAATATCAGGGGTTTTTCTGGGGGTGTATTGGTGTACCGCGTCTACAATTGCTTTGATATGTGCAGGTGATGTACCACAGCAGCCACCGATAATATTCAGAAAGCCATTAGCGGCCCAATCGGCAATTTCTTTTGCCATTGCTTCAGGTGATTCATCGTATTCGCCAAATTCATTGGGCAAGCCCGCATTGGGATGGGCGGAAATGTGCGTATCCGCAATATTGGATAATTCTTCGATGTGTTGACGTAATTCTTTGGCGCCTAAGGCACAGTTAAAACCAAAGGAAATGGGGCTGACGTGTTTGAGCGAGTGCCAAAAAGCCGTCACTGTTTGTCCTGATAGCGTACGCCCTGATGCATCGGTAATCGTGCCCGAAATCATCACCGGCAAGCTGTAGCCATTATTTTCAAAAACGTGTTCTACTGCAAAAATAGCGGCTTTGGCATTTAACGTGTCGAAAATGGTTTCAATGAGAAGCAGGTCAGCTCCGCCATCGATTAAACCTTGTGCGGCCTCGGTATACGCTTGCACTAAATCATCGAAGAAAATATTACGAAAACCGGGGTCGTTTACATCCGGCGACATGGAGGCCGTGCGGTTGGTAGGGCCGAGCACACCGGCCACAAAGCGCGGCTTTTCCGGTGTTTTCGCCGTAAATTCGTCGGCCGCTTGCCGAGCTAGTCGGGCGGATGCCTGATTGATTTCATAAGCCAAAGATTCCATGTGGTAATCGGCCATAGCAATCGTTGTGGCGTTGAAGGTATTGGTTTCAACAATATCGGAGCCAGCGTCATAATAAGCGCAGTGAATTGCTTTGATAATATCGGGTTGAGTCAAGGATAATAGGTCATTATTGCCTTTGAGGTCGACATCCCATTGAGCAAAGCGTTCGCCACGATAATCTTTTTCGTCCAATTTGTAGCTTTGGATCATCGTTCCCATTGCACCATCAAGAAATAAGATACGTTGGGTTAATTGTTGTTTAAATAATTCTGTTCTGCTCATGAGTGATATTAGTTTAAGAGTGGAGGGTTTTTTGCCATATAATCTCGGCGCAAATGCGAGACAGCACTATAATTTAAAAATTAAATTGGAGATAACATGCCAAAACCAAGTCTATTTGAAGTTATCAAAAGCGTTTTTTCCGCCTTTATTGGTGTACAAAGCGATATAAATCGACAAAAAGATTTTACTCAAGGTTCTTTAAAAATATATCTGATTGTCGGTGCTATTTTTACAATTGCCTTTATTGCCAGTTTGATATTTGTCGTTTCAGTTGTGATTGGCTAAGACCCGTGTAATGTTAGCAATTTTGAACATTGACTGGGTGACACAATCAGCCGCGCAGGTTTAAAATTTTTTGTAATCGTTTAGCCCCTTGCGGTTAACCTAAGGAGCGAGCATGAAATAGAGTGGTTGGAGTGCAGGCAAAGCCTGCGCTCCAACTATTGGCAACTTGCCTAATAGTCCATGCTCATTCCTAAGCATTTCGGCTACCAACTAATACGCGACACTCAAACAAGGCTTAGCCGTTCGTCCTGAGCTTGTCGAAGGATGGAGGGCTAAACGATTACCAAAATTTCATAAAAAAAGCCCAAGCAATTGCTTGAGCTTTTTTATGACAACTAACCTAATTAAGATTTTTTAATACCTTGTTTCAGGGTATCAATAATATTTTTAAAGCCATTAACAATAATCGCTGTTGCACCGTCAAATAAGGTTGGCAATGCGATTTTTTGTTTAAGTATAAATTGTGAGCGAATTAACGCCACAATAACTAAA
The DNA here is from genome assembly GCA_903945375.1 of uncultured Methylococcaceae bacterium. Taxonomy (GTDB): domain Bacteria; phylum Pseudomonadota; class Gammaproteobacteria; order Methylococcales; family Methylomonadaceae; genus Methylovulum. Next base: position 25,667 of record CAJAVP010000121.1, read on the forward strand.
CCAACGATTGGCGGCATTAACTCCATAAAGACCGACAAAAACGCACCGCCACCGCCTTGAAAACCACCCTCATTTTTTCTGTCGCCAATACTTGCTAAATCGCGTTCGTAATTTTCGCCACCCTCACTACTTCTAAAGGCTTCTAATAAATAAACATTGACATCAATTAACAAAACTTGCGACACCAAAAAGACACCGGCACAAATGCCAACCCACATGATGACATTATTAACACCTGCTTTCATGGCTGATTGATAAATCCAGACAGCCGCAAAAATCATTACCATAGCACCAATCATAGTTAAACCCTTCTCTTTTAAATTATTATATTTTTGTTAGAAAATAAAACAGGAACGTACATTTCAACGTCATATTGTCTGCTGCTTTTTCAACGACTTTGCATGATTCGTATTTTTCTTGTCCCGGCTTGGTTTGCTTTTTTATTTCGCCATTTTCAACTGCGTATTTGATGGCGATTTTCATTTCCTTAGTTCTGCCAACTGAATCCGTTGACGTCGTTTGTAATACCCCGTTATCTTTGAAATCCCACTCAACTTTAACTGCTTTTTTTTCTCCGTCAATTTTGGCTGCTTCCGCATAAAGATTCCATCTTCCCAAAAGTTCGGTGTTGTCTTTTAATAGAATGTCGGCTTGTGCAGAAAATGCTATAAAGGACCCTAAAACTGTAAGTATTTTTATATATTTTTTTATCATATCTCTCACCCTCATAACCTATAGTAAGCATTAAAATATGAAGTGTAAACTATACCACAATAGCTATCGAGCTTTAAATTTTCAAATTCTATAAAAACCCCAAACATCATCTTTTTTACGGTTTTAAATATCGTGTTGTTTTTCTATAAAACTATTAATAATCAATAGGATATTTGTTGATTGTGGGGCTTTGTTTTAATGCTTTTTCAGCAGTGATAAACAATTAGCTCTTGACATTAATGTCCTCTAAAGTATTATGTCGCTTCCCTTTGCTATGAAACTAGCAATTTCTAAAATACAAAAAATACAGGTAGGACATCTCATGGGGTTCATCTTAGATCTCACTTCAATGTTAAAAGAACCAGCTGGTATGGTTGGTGCGGTAGTTGTTATAGGTGCTGTTTATTTCTTAGCAAAATGGGTATTCGCTGAGCACCCAGACGACGAAAAATAAGCTGTACGCAGGAATCGCTAAACGTAGAGCCACTATCAGCCTTAATTAAGTTGGTGGTGGCTTTAGTTTTTTAGTTAGCTCAAACTTTTTATATCTTAATTCCACATTTATTTTATACTTTATACATTTGGACATTCGTTTAAAATGTATAAACACCTCTTCTCTAAACTCAATTCTCTTTTACAAAAGAAAGTTCCTGCAACTGGTATTGGTTTATTCCGAATACTTTATGGATTAGTTACCTTACAGGAAATTATTTTTCTCGGTTATTTTAACCACTTAATATTCGATCCTATTCCGTACATTGATATGGAATTTCCTATGGTCACATTTTTCTTGTGCCTTTGGGGAATTATTGCAGGATTTATTATTTTAGCTTATCGCTATCAATTTGCTGTTATCAGTAACTATATTTTCTGGATAGTTTTTGTCAATTTCACTTCCATGCAACGCGATTTTGATGGTGGTTTTGATTTATTCATGATTGGTCTTGGCTTCTTTTTGCTATTTATGCCTGGAGACAGCGCATTTTCAATCGACAATCTACGAAAAAAATTAAGTTCACCCATGACGCATTACCAACACTATCAGGCGGCAAATGTTTCGGTATTAGCGTATTATGTGCCAATTATTCTTTGTCTTGGTTTTCTGTATTTTGACTCCGCAATCCATAAGTTATTTGCCGAACATTGGCGTAATGGCTTGGGGTCTTGGCTACCCGCCACACAGCCTTATTATGTTTCTGCGCTGGATATGTCCGTTTTTCTTAATAATGAGTTATTAGAAAAAACTATCGGCTATACCATTTTGGTTTTTCAATTCACGTTTATGTTCCTGTTTTGGCATCGATGTTGCCGAGTCATCTATTTGTTGATTGGCATTGGTTTGCATCTTGGCATTACCTTATCCTTAAATATTTACCCTTTTGGTATGGGGATGCTGATATGTTACAGCTTACTCGTGCCATTTAGCTGGTACCGTGCCATAGGACGAATTTTTACCTATAAGCAGCCCGTTTTGACCGTATTTTATGATCAGTTCTGCCCACTTTGTAACCGCACCGTACTTATTCTTAATCATGTTGATATTTTTCAAGCGATTGAATTTAAAAATGCTCAAGAATACGCAAAGGATTATTCCGCTCTCGCAGCGATTACGCCAGAAACCTTATTGACCGATTTGTATGCTGTAGATGCTCAGCAACGAGTCTATGCGGGTTTAGATACTTATATCCAGATTGGTATGAAGATGCGTTATTTAATGCCTATCAGCTTACTTTTAAGTCTGCCTGGTATTTATCAGCTTGCCGCCCAAAATTATCGACGGATTGCAGAAGGTCGCAGACGCTTGGATCCGTGTGATACGCAATGTTTATTGCCCGCACAATGCCCAAAGGCGAGCTGGTATCAACAGATTTTTGAACAACTGGGTAGCCAAAAACCCAAATCGCTATCCAGAAAATTGACCAAAATTCTTATAGCTATTGTTATTCTGCAATTAAATAGCACCATTCATTACGGTATTGTTTATCGGCTGCATATCGATCCTCATCAAAATCAATGGAGTGACATGCTGTCTAAGGGCAGTAATGCGCTTTTGGCACTCTCTCAGACCTTTTTGGGTATAGCACCCCATGCGCTCTATTTACATGACCATTTCGCGGGTTATGATCGGATTATTGCGATTACATACACCGATCAAAATGGCGTTGAACAATGGCTGCCTTTTGTTAATGAGCAAGGTCGGTTATTAGCGCCAAATTGGGGCAGGGTGCATTCGATGTGGGCCAATATTGCGGTTACACCGACTATAAATAACGTGCGCTTACAAAAGTTTCTTATGAAGGTCACAGCATTTTGGGGCCCGAACATAGGTTTAGATATCAATAAAACGGTCTTCCATATTAAGCTAAAAAAGATTGATGCACCTTCGCACTGGGTATACAACCAATTACAGCTTAACTTTGCCGCCCCTTGGTCTACGATTGGAACAGTGACTTGGAATAATAATGTCATCAATTTCGATATACCTAAAGATATCAATTCCTTGTAACCTTACTGTCACGGATAATGACTTTAATTATTGCATCAGTATTCTAGTCATGATATAAATTCACTGTGCTTTCATTGATTGACGCACAATAAATAAAATAAGTTAAACCCTTTGGAGGATAATATTATGAAGAAGATTGTAGCACTTTTGGCTATGGCATTAATGGTAGTTGGCTTATCTGGCTGTATGGATGATCCAGATGGTTCAAAGCAAAAAGTTTCTAGTTCAATCGAACTGTAATTTAACGCTTTAAATCAAAAAACCCAGCTTTTTATAAGCTGGGTTTTTTGTGTTTTGAGAGTCTAATTAAATCAAACGTCCCCACAAATCATACTCGTCCGCTTCTTCAATTTCTACCTCAACAAAATCCCCCACGTTTAAATGAGTCGCTCCATCAATAAAGACTTGACCATCTATTTCAGGTGCGTCGGCCTTGCTTCTGGCGACCGCGCCTTCTTCAACCACTTCGTCAATCAATACGGTTACAATGTTACCGACGCGTTGTTGTAAACGATTTGCGCTAATCACTGCTTGATGTGCCATAAAACGGGTTAGGCGTTCTTGTTTGATTGCTTCAGGAATTGCCCCGGGCAAGTCATTAGCAGCCGCACCTTTTACGGGCGAATAGGCAAAACAACCTACACGATCGAGCTGAGCCTCACTGAGAAAGGCCAATAATTCGTCGAATTCCTGCTCTGTTTCCCCAGGAAAACCGACAATAAAGGTACTGCGTAAGGTGATATCTGGACAGATTTCCCGCCAAGCTCGTATGCGTTCCAAATTATTTTGAGTTGCCGCAGGTCGCTTCATTTGTTTTAAAATGCGGCTATTGGCATGTTGGAAAGGAATATCCAAATACGGCAAAATTTTCCCATCCGCCATCAGCGGAATAAGCTCATCAACATGTGGATAAGGGTAGACATAGTGCATACGCACCCAAATACCCAAGTCACCTAATTCTTTGGCTAACTCATAAAATCGAGTCTTTACTTCAATATTTTTCCAAGTACGGCTTTGATATTTCAAATCTAAGCCATAGGCACTGGTATCTTGAGAAACAACGAGTAATTCTTTAACCCCAGCGTTACGCAGTTGTTCCGCTTCCCATAGTACCTGATCAATAGGTCGACTCACTAAATCACCACGCAGAGAGGGAATAATGCAGAATGTACAGCGATGATTGCAACCCTCAGCGATTTTTAAATACGCATAGTGTTTTGGTGTTAATTTGATGCCATGAGGTGGCACTAAGCTGGTAAATGGATCATGTCGGGGTGGCAAATGCTCATGAACTGAGGCGACGACTTCTTCCAGCGCGTGAGCGCCTGTGACTTTTAAAACTTGGGGATGGCGCTCGCGTATTTCGGCTTCTCGGCTACCTAAACAGCCGGTTACAATGACTTTGCCATTTTCGGCAAGCGCTTCACCGATACTATCTAATGATTCTTCAACGGCTGCATCGATAAATCCACAAGTATTGACTACAACAAGGTCTGCATCTTGATAGGTGGAAGAAATGTTATAGCCTTCGGAGCGAAGCTGGGTCAAAATTCTCTCGCTATCGACCAAGGCTTTGGGGCAGCCTAGGCTGATAAAGCCAACGGTTGGTATGTGTGTCATAGCGTATAAAAAAATAAAAGGTTAGGGCAAATCACTTAGGCGATTAAGGATGTCAGCAAGGGTTTAAGTTGAATTTGTTGTCGGTGACGGGTTAAACGGTGGCTGATAATGATGCTTTTCAGCTCGGTAAGCGCATTCTCAAATACATCATTGACTATCAGATAATCAAATTCTTCAAAGTGGCGCATTTCCGCAACGGCATCTAACATGCGACGCTCAATAATCTGTTCATCATCTTGTCCTCGGTCAGTCAGTCGCTTATGTAAAACGGCAATTGAGGGCGGTAAAATGAAGATGGATAGGCTATCGGGAATGATTTGTTTAATTTGTTGGGCGCCTTGCCAGTCAATTTCTAGGATGACATCCAACCCCTGACTTAAGTTTTCTTCAACGGTTTGTTTGGCGGTGCCATAAAAATTATCAAATACTTGGGCATGTTCAAGAAATGCGTGTTGCTTGAGCATGGCTTGAAATTCAGGTATGGTCACAAAAAAATAATCCTGTCCCTGTATCTCACCCGGTCGCATGGCACGGGTTGTATGAGAAATAGAAACTGAGACGTGTGCAGTTTGCATCAGTAACTGTTTGACTAAACTGGTTTTGCCTGCGCCGGAGGGAGCAGAAATGATATAAAGTTTACCTATTGTCATTATTATAAAATATATAAAATTCAGAAAAGTTTTGGTAACACTGGCTAAACAAGCCAGAATAGATAATCTGTTTAGGACGCATACAGCGTGGGGTCTTTAATGCCGGCATCTAAAAACCCCGTTTTTCTTAAACGGCAGGCATCACAAACGCCACAGGCTTCGCCTTGCGCGTTGGCCGAATAACAGGAGACCGTTTGTTGATACTCGACACCCAATGCCACCCCGGTTTTTATAATATCGGCTTTTGTTAAAGTCATTAATGGGGTGTGAATCGTAATCGTCTGACCTTCGACACCGGCCTTGGTCGCCAGATTAGCCAATTGTTGAAACGCCTCAATAAATTGCGGTCGACAATCGGGATAGCCTGAATAATCGACCGCATTAACGCCAATAAAAATATCTTGTGAGTGAATGACTTCTGCCCAACCTAAGGCAAAAGATAAAAATATTGTGTTTCTTGCCGGTACATAGGTCACGGGAATCCCAGCTTGTAGGCTATTGGGTACGGCAATTTGGCTATCAGTCAAAGCCGAACCGCCGATTGAATCCAAGCCAAGCTTAATGATTTTATGCGCTTCGACTTGATAGGCTTTAGCTATTTGTGCAGCGGCGATGAGTTCTGCATTATGTCGTTGACCATAATCAAAGCTTAAGGCATAACACTGAAATCCTTGTTGCTTGGCTAAGGCAAGCACGGTTATGGAGTCTAAGCCGCCGGAGAGTAAAACAATGGCTTTTTTTTGCATGATGATCGCTATTTACCTTGGGCATCATGCCAAAGCAGTTTATGAAGTTGAATTTGAAAACGAACCGGTAGCTGGTCTTGAAGGATTTTTTCTGCCAGTTCAGTGGGATTTTGCTTGCCCATGACAGGGGAAAATAAAATCTCGCAAACGCTGGGTAAATGGTATTGAGACAGTAAGGTCTTTGACCATGCGTAATCTTCGTCATCCGCAATGACAAACTTGATTTGATCCTTAGGGTTTAGATGCGAGATGTTGTCATAACGATTTTTATCCAGCTCGCCTGAACTAGGTGTTTTAAAGTCCATGACTTTGACAACCCGAGGATCAACGGCTGCGACATCGAGTGCGCCGCTGGTTTCTAGCGATACAAAATACCCTTGGTCGAGCAACTGACACATTAAATCAAGACAACCCGGTTGTGCCAAAGGCTCGCCACCAGTCACGGTAACATATCGACAAGCGTACTGTTTGACCTCGTCGAGGAGGTTGCTTATGCTGCGCTTTTTTCCACCCGTGAACGCATAAGCCGTATCGCAATAGACACATCTTAACGGACAGCCGGTGAGGCGAATAAACACCGTTGGCAAGCCGACCGTGTTGGATTCACCTTGCAGGGAATAAAAAACTTCTGTGATACGCAAAGAGTCCAGAATCAATTACTGATTACCGCCATTCAGTATGAGCAGTTTCTTAACCGCCAAATGAGCCGCCGGTGAGTCAGGATACTCCGTGCTGACTCGTGTGAGGTATTCACGAGCTTTGTCGGTGTTTTTAAAATCCATCTCGACGTAGCCTAGCTTTAACAAGGAATCAGGCAATTTGGGGCTATTTGGATATTTTTCTAAAACCTCAGAAAAAGCTTTTCTAGCCGACTCATTATCTTGTTTTACACGATAGGCTTCGCCTAGCCAATATTGTGCATTGCCGGCTAAGCCACCGCTTGGATATTTACTCACGTAAGCTTGCAAATCATTGATGGCCTGATCGGTATGACCGTTTCTCAGCGCAATATAGGCTTGTTGATATTCCTGATTTTCAGCCTCAGAAACCGCTGGCATTTTAACTTTAGGTTGTGCCGCAGGTTTATCTGCTACGGGTGCAGCGGGTGGATTAGGTGAGCCGATGTCGGCATCAATTGGGCGCGGCTTTTGTTCAACGCTAGGCTCTGGCTCAGCGGCGGCTGGCGGAGGCGTAGAACTCTCTTGGGCGGTCTGTGGACTGCTTTCTGATTTGCCCTCAAACCGTTGTATGCGATCATCAAAATCGGAATACATTGTGGATTGACGTTTTTTGAGTTCAGCAATCAAATTAGCCTGCTCCTCCACTCGACCGGTTAATTGCTGAACATCCGCTTGTAATTGCTCTATACGTGCCGTAATTTCCAGCAGTGTATTGGTTGATGAGGAAGGCGTTGCGGCAATAATCGAATTGGCCGGTGCAGCGGATGCCGGATAAGCCGAATTGTCAATGACTTCTGGTAGCGCAAACGCGGTAACCGGAAGACATCCAATCGTGCATAACAAAACAGCGGAACGTAGCTTCATTTATCGACCTTGGTAATCAATCTCGACACGACGATTTAATTCCCATGCCGCCTCATCATTACCCAGCGCGGCAGGTTTTTCTTCACCGTAACTGACAATACCAATTTGACTTTCAGACACGCCCTGGATTTTCATCATACTGGCAACAGATTTTGCACGTTGCTCACCTAATCCAACATTGTATTCCCGCGAGCCGCGTTCATCACCGTGACCTTCCAGCGTAATATGTTGCGAAGGATTAGCCAGCAAATATTGTGCATGTGCCGCCACGACGGGTACAAAGTCTTGTTGTACTTGGCTACTATCCAGCGTGAAGTAAATGGTACGTTTTGATAGTGGATTATTAGGGTCGCTAAACTCAGGGCCTAAACTGTTTGCGCCGCCGCCAGTGCGACCGTACATGCCAGAGCCACCCATTTCTGAGCCATTAAAACCGGCACTATTGTTTAAGCCATTGGTTGACGCATCATTGATGCCGTTAGTGCCAGCTTTACTGCCGTCTAATAAATTAGGGTCTTTTTCTTCTGTATCAGCACAGGCGCTTAAAAAAAGCGTACAGATGGCTAATGCCAAAGCGGTTTTATTCAATTTCATTATAAATTTCCAAAGACAAGTGGTTAATAAAAACGGTTTTACTCTACATAAATAGATGGGCTGTCAGGTATTTTTTGCTAACTAGGGTGACCATGCGGGTTCACGCACTTCACCGCTGTTAAATACCAGTTTTTGTTGCATTTTACCATCTAATGACACGGCCGATAAGAAGCCGGTGCGACCTTTTTTCGAGGCATACAAAATCATGCTGCCATTAGGGGCAAAACTAGGGGATTCATCTGATGGCCCTGAGGTTAATACGTTAATGGCTTTCGTTGCCATATCCATAATCGCGATACGATAACCGCCACCGCTGCCGTGCACCATAACAATATTTCGACCGTCTGATGAAAAACTGCCTCGGGCATTATAATCGCCGGTAAAGGTTAATCTTTTTTCAGTACCGCCTTGACTAGATACCATATAAATTTGTGGTTTACCGCCTCGATCAGACGTGAAGATAATGCTGCTGCCATCCGGTGACCACGACGGCTCAGTATCAATCGCCATATTTTTGGTCAATTTAGATAAGGAGCGACTGGCTAGATTCAAAACATAAATATCAGGGCTACCGTCTTTAGATAAGGTTAATGCTAAGCGTGTGCCGTCAGGAGACCACGACGGTGCGCCATTAATGCCGGGAAATTCGGCAACGCGTTCGCGTTGACCGGTCGCCAAGGTTTGTACATAAATTGCTGCAGATTTTCTTTCAAATGAGACATAGGCAATACGCTTGCCATCAGGTGACCACGATGGGGACATCAAAGGCTCAGGTGAGCCGGCGATCGTTTGTGGGTTAAAACCGTCTGCATCAGCAACTTGTAACTGATGATTAGCCGAACCGCTACTGGTGATATAAGCAATGCGACCGCTGAAAGCCCCTTTTTTGCCCGTTAGTTTTTCAAAAATCAAATCGCTAATGTGATGAGCGGTACGGCGCAAGTCGGCTTCTGACGATGCCATTTTATAACCTAATAATTGACCATTTTTATAAACATCCAATAATTGAAATTGAACATCGTACTGACCACCGCTGTTATTCACTTTGCCAACGACCATGTAATTCTGGTTTAAGGCTTGCCATTCTTTAAAATTGACTTCTTGTGAGGTGCTTGGGCGATTGGGCATAGCGTGTTGCGCCAGCATTTTAAAATAGCCGCTGCGTTCTAAATCGGCATTGACCACCGCGCTGATGTCAACAGGTGCTCCGGATGAGGCAAAAGGTACAACCGCTACGGGTAGTGCACTTTCTACGCCTTCCGTTATTTCAATTGTTAATGCAGCAAACGTCATTGGCGTATAGATACAACACCATGCGATCAATAATAAATTTCTTAAAAAAACCATGATAGTTACCTTTAGTAGCTCGGCGATGATAAATCAGTAATAGTTAATGCGTGTCGTGAGAGTTCTATTATACCCAAGCTCTAGCAAGAGGAGGCGGGTTTGGGCAATTGAGTGTTTTGCAAACACACAGAAAATCTAAAACGACTATTTGGGGTTGAATACAAATGTCAGCGGTCTAAATTCTTTGGCGAACAATTCTTTATCATTAGGAACGGGTAATGGCGAAGCCTTGTTAACTGCATTCACCGCTGAATTGTCAAACATTTCATCCCCGCTACTGGCGATGACTTCTGCATCAGTCACTGTCCCATCGGTTAATAATCTAACACGGATCGTACATTTCATGCCTTGCATTGCATCCGGTGGACGAATCCAACTTCGATTGACTTTTTGCATTAATGCCTTTTTTAGCTCAGCTAATTCTGATTTGGCTTGTGCCGCTTTTGCTTCAGCATCCGCTTTAGCCTTAGCCTCCGCATCGGCTTTAGCTTTTGCTGCGGCTTCCGCTGCTTCGACTTTTGCTTTGGCATCTGCTTCGGCCTTAGCGGTGGCGTCGGCTTTTGCTTTGGCATCTGCTTCGGCTTTGGCCTTAGCGGTGGCGTCGGCTTTTGCTTTGGCATCTGCTTCGGCTTTGGCTTTAGCGGCGGCGTCGGCTTTTGCTTTGGCATCTGCTTCGGCTTTGGCCTTAGCGGTGGCGTCGGCTTTTGCTTTGGCATCTGCCTCGGCTTTGGCCTTAGCGGCGGCGTCGGTTTTTGCTTTGGCATCTGCTTCGGCTTTGGCCTTAGCGGCGGCGTCGGTTTTTGCTTTGGCATCTGCTTCGGCTTTGGCCTTAGCGGCGGCGTCGGCTTTTGCTTTGGCATCTGCCTCGGCTTTGGCCTTAGCGGTGGCGTCGGCTTTTGCTTTGGCATCCGCTTCGGCTTTGGCTTTAGCGGTGGCGTCGGTTTTTGCTTTGGCATCTGCCTCGGCTTTGGCCTTAGCGGCGGCGTCGGTTTTTGCTTTGGCATCCGCTTCGGCTTTGGCTTTAGCGGCGGCGTCGGTTTTTGCTTTGGCATCTGCCTCGGCTTTGGCCTTAGCGGCGGCGTCGGTTTTTGCTTTGGCATCCGCTTCGGCCTTGGCTTTTTCGGCAGCGACGGCTTTTGCTTTGGCATCTGCCTCGGCTTTGGCCTTAGCGGCGGCGTCAGTTTTTGCTTTGGCATCCGCTTCGGCCTTGGCTTTTTCGGCAGCGACGGCTTTTGCTTTGGCATCCGCTTCGGCCTTGGCTTTTTCGGCAGCGACGGCTTTGGCCTCGGACTGAGCTTTTGCAGCCGCCTCGGCTCTGGCTTTTTCAGCAGCGTTGGCCTTTGCTTCAGCTTCCGCTTTTGCAGCCGCCTCGGTTTTGGCTTTTTCAGCAGCGAGGGCTTTTGCCTCGACCTGAGCTTTTGCAGCCGCCTCAGCTTTAGCCTTTTCAGCAGCAATGGCTTTTGCCTCGGCCTGAGCTTTTTCAGCAGCGAGGGCTTTTGCCTCAGCCTGAGCTTTTTCAGCCGCCTCAGCTTTAGCCTTTTCGGCAGCTAGGGCTTTTGCTTCAGCTTGTGCTTTTTCAATAGCTTCATTTTTGATTTTTTCTAAGGCATTAGCTTTCGCTTTGGCTGCCGCTTCAATCTTTGCCTTTTCGTCGGCTTCAGCTTGTTCAGCCTCGGCTCTGGCTTTTTCAATGATCGCGCGTTGACGTGCTTGCTCCGCTTCAAGTTGGTCTTTTATCGCTTTTTGTTTTGCCGTTTCAGCTTGTTTAACGGCTTGTTCTTGGGCTTCAATTTCAGTCGCGTCAAACATCGTCGCATGGATGATTTCAGGTGCGGGTTTAGATAACTCTTGCTTGGCGGGTTTGATTAGGGCGCTGATTGCAAATAAAGCCAGCAAGCTCAGATGTAGACTAAGTGCTAGTAAAAAAGGGCGCGAGTATCGCTTTGGTTTTTCCATCTCACTTATTGATTTTGTTCAACTGGCTGTGTCATAAGTCCCACCGTCGGTACGCCGGCATTTTTTAATGCCGCCATGACAGTAACCACGGCACCGTAATCGACACCTTTATCCGCATTAATCAGGACTTGAGTTTTAGGTTTTGCCTGTAATATAGCAACGACTTGAGTGTTGATTTCTTCCGCTTGTACCGGCTCATCTTCCTGATAATTGGATTTTATGAAATATTGCCCATCTTCTTTAATCGAAACAACGATTGGCGGATTATTTTCGCCGCCAGTTTCGGTTTCGACCACTTTAGATTCGGCTTCAGGCAGATCAACATCGACGCCGGTTTGTAACATAGGTGTTGTAATCATGAAAATAATCAATAAGACCAACGTAACATCAATATAGGGGACGACATTGATTTCAGCCATAGGCTTTCTACGGCCATTTTTTTTGATGATATAGCTCATTTGCTGTGTGCCTGACGTTGTAATAGGACGACAAATTCTTCTACGAATAACTCATAGCGTCCTGTTAGCCGATCAAGTCGGGTAGAAAATCGGTTATAGGAGACAACAGCGGGAATTGCGGCAAATAAACCAATAGCGGTGGCAATCAGCGCTTCGGCAATGCCGGGCGCGACTTGTGCCAGTGTTGCTTGTTTGACATTGCCTAAAGACATAAACGAATTCATGATGCCCCAAACCGTGCCAAATAGACCGATATAAGGACTGGTTGAACCGACGGTTGCCAAAAACGCTAAATGCTCATCCAAACGATCGAGTTCACGAGACAATTCAATCCGCATAGCGCGTTGTGCGCTCTCTACTTGCACCATAGGTTCGACATTACCGCTTTGGCGCATACGGGAAAACTCTTTATAACCCGCTAAAAATATTTTTTCGATGCCTTCTGGCTCAAAATCTTTTGCCGAGAGCTTTCTGAACAAATCTGCCAAGGCAATCCCCGACCAGAACTGCTCTTCAAATTCATCAGTAATTTCAATTGCACGGTTGAGTTCTTTGCGTTTAGCAAAGATAAAAGTCCAGGATGTCACCGAGGCGGCGGCTAAAATCAGCATGACAAATTGGACGACAAAACTGGCTTCGGTAATTAATCGAAAAATAGATAAATCAGTATTCATGCTTTAACTGCTCAAGTAGGTATTTAGGAATCGCTTTAGGACGCAGGGTGTTTGCATCCAGACAGGCAATGCGGATGATGCCGGTGCTGATCATGTCATCGTTTCGGCTTATCGTTTGGCTGAAAGTGAGGCTGGCTTTTTTAGCGTCACTCATTTCGGCACTCACCTGTAATAGTTCATTAAAACGGGCAGGTAATAAGTAGTCAACCTGTACCGTGCGGACAACAAAGATTATACCTTCTTTGTTTAACAGTTCATCCTGTTCGTAGCCTAAAGCTCTTAATTTTTCAGTGCGGGCACGTTCATAAAATTTTAGATAATTGGCGTAATACACCACACCACCGGCATCGGTATCTTCATAGTAAACGCGGACAGGCAAGTAAAAGCGCATAAGTTCTAATCAAATATGTCAGTTGCAGCGCCCTGTAAACGGGGCACGGGCAGGCCAAAATGTAAATAAGTGTTGTCGGTAACCACACGTCCACGCGGCGTTCGCATAATAAAACCTTGTTGCAGTAAATAAGGCTCTAAAACATCTTCGATAGTGCCGCGCTCTTCACTGATAGCGGCGGCTAAGGTATCTAAGCCGACGGGGCCGCCACCAAAATTCTCAATCATGGCTAACAATAATTTTCTATCTAAGGCATCAAAACCATTGCTATCGACTTGCAGCATATCCAAGGCTTGCATGGCGATATTTTCGCTGATAACACCGTCCCCTTTAACTTCTGCAAAATCACGTACGCGTCGCAATAAGCGGTTGGCAATGCGCGGTGTGCCACGGGCGCGTTTGGCGATTTCGATAGCGCCTTGAGATTCAATACCAATGCCCAGCATTTTTGCCGAACGTAGCACAATACTGCAAAGTTCATCGATGGTATAAAACTCCAAACGCTGCACAATACCAAAACGATCGCGTAATGGTGAAGTTAATAAGCCGGCACGAGTCGTTGCGCCCACCAAAGTAAACGGTGGCAAATCCAGCTTAATAGAACGCGCCGCCGGTCCTTCTCCAATCATGAGGTCGAGTTGATAATCTTCCATCGCCGGATACAAAATTTCCTCAACCGCTGGACTTAAACGATGGATTTCATCAATAAACAGTACATCATGGGCTTCTAAATTCGTCAACAATGCAGCCAAGTCGCCCGCTTTTTCTAAGACGGGCCCTGAGGTTTGGCGGATATTCACCGCCATTTCAGCCGCTATTATATTGGCAAGTGTCGTTTTACCCAAGCCAGGAGGGCCAAAAATTAAGACATGATCCAGTGCTTCACTACGTTTTATTGCGGCGGCGATGAAAATTTCCATCTGAGCGCGTAACTGCACCTGCCCGACATAATCGGCTAAACGCTTAGGCCGAATGGCGCGGTCTTGACGTTCTTCATCCGTATGTTGGCGAGCTGTGATGAGGCGATCACTTTCTATCACCTAATAGCTCCTTGTAAGGCCAGTCGAATAATGTCTTCACAGCTTTTATCTTCAGTGCTAATCGCTTGCACCATTTTGCTGGCATCTAAGGGTTTATAACCTAATGAACATAACGCGCTAATGGCTTCTTGTTTAGGATTGCCAATGTTACTTGTAAGAGCAGGACGGGTTTCACCTGCTTCGAGTGTGCTCTGTTCAGGCAAACGGTCACGCAGTTCAATGACTAAGCGTTCAGCAGTTTTTTTACCTACGCCCGGCAGACGGACTAAAGCTTGAGTATCGTTGTTTTGGATACAACGTTGAAATTCTTCAGCACTTTGCCCAGACAAAATAGTTAATGCTAGTTTAGGGCCCACTCCATTGACTTTAATGAGCGTTCTAAATAAACCACGATCCGCTTCATCAATAAAACCAAATAGACTATGAGCATCTTCGCGGACGACTAAATGGGTATGTAAGGTCATTTCAGCACCGAGCAGCGGCAGATGATAAAACGTGGTCATCGGGGCTTCGAGTTCATAACCTACGCCTTGCACATCCAAAACTAAAGACGGCGGTGCTTTATGTACCAGTTTGCCACGCAAAAAACCGATCATCTCAATTGTCCTTGCTGTAAGCGCAATGCCGTTTGTTGGTAATGGGCATGGCAAATACTAATCCCCAACGCATCGCTGGCATCAATTTGTAGTTCGCCTTGTAGGTTTAAAATAATTTTTACCATGTGTTGAACTTGCAGTTTATCGGCATTGCCTTTCCCTGCTACGGCTTGTTTAACTTGTCGCGCGGCATATTCAAACACTGGCACGTTGTTGGTTTGTACCGCACAAATTGCCGCGCCTCGAGCTTGTCCCAGTTTGAGTGCAGAATCGGCATTTTTGTGCATAAACACCTGCTCAATCGCCATGCAATCGGGCTGATAAAGAGTAACGATTTCGACAATTCCATCAAAAATTTGCTTGAGCCGATCGGGAAAATAATCGGCTTTAACCCTAATGCAGCCGCTTGCGATATAGCGATAGCTGCTGGCAGAGCCTTCTATAATGCCGTAACCCGTAAGTCTGGAGCCTGGGTCTATTCCTAAGATTTTCATGAGTTAAGTGATTGTTTAGTTGTTTTTTTGCCATTTATGACGATGACGCTGTGTTGGCTGTTATCTAACGCGCCGAACCGGTTATAAATAGTCTAATACTCGCTTTAAATCAGCCTCTGCAATAAAGACATCTGCTAATTTCCGCACGATAGGTCGATCTACCACGCCACCAAAACCGATAACAAAAGCCCCTGCTTGTTTAGCTTCCATATCGGTATTGCCGTCACCAATCATGGCTAATGAACCACTGCCGGTGAGTTGACGGACAATATCGGCTTTGCCGCCATTTCGAGCCAGTGGAGAATTTTGCTCGTAATGATCATAACTGCCGTCGTCATTAAAATAAATATCAACGGCGTGAACATGGGTCTCAGTTAAACCCAGCCAGCGGGCTAATGGTAAAATAGCGGGTCGTAAGCCACCGCTGATAATATGAACGTGTCGACCTTGCGCTAATAACTGAGCAAAAACTTCTTTTACGCCTGTCACTTGTTCGGCAATGTACAACTCAGACAGCCAATCAATACTGTCTTTATTGGGTTTTATCAAAGCCAAACGTTGTCCGTAAACCGCTTCTAAAGACACCGTGCCATTCATTGCCGCATCCGTTAATGCGGCCATTTCATCGCCTAAGCCGGCACGTTTGGCGAGTTCGTCGATACCTTCAATGGTGCTTAAGGTGCTATCGCAGTCAAAGCAGATGGTATTGAATTTCATAAGTTGATTTGTCGTATTTGATGAACGGCGGCAATATCGCCTAGCTGTTGAATTAAATCGCCATTAAGTGGCGCAGAGATGCTAATAACCGCCATCGCTTGTTGTTGCTCATCGGCATTGCTAACCTGCATACGGGTAATATTGATATTGGCATCGCCTAATACGGTACTGATGGCGGAAATTACACCCGGTCTATCGTCATGGCGCGTGACCAATAAGGTTCCTTCGGGCACGACTTCAATTTCATAGTGATTGATGCTTACTAAACGCGGTTGCTTGCCGCCTAGTAACGCACCGGATAACGTGACTGCTTGCTTGCCAAAATGCCCCGTGAGTTGGATTAAGGAAATATAATCGTGGGATTCGTGAGTCACCGATTCAGTTAAAGTAATTCCTTGACGTTTAGCGATATTTTCCGCATTCACGCGATTAACTGGCGTAGCAAGTTGACCACTTAGCAAGCCGACTAAGGCGGATACGGACACTGGGCGAATGCTAACGTCAGCCGCTTTGCCAAACAACGCTACTTCCAGATGTTCCAAAGGTTGACTGATTAAACCCGCCAGCACGTTGCCAAGAATACTTGCCAAGTTCATATATTCCTGTGATTTTTTAAGCTCTTTAGCAGAAAGTCTGGGAAGATTTAGGGCGTTAATCGCCTCGCCAGTTTTTAGAAAAGTGACCGCTTGCCTAGCAATTTCGACACTGACGGCGACTTGAGCTTCGCTGGTGGAAGCGCCCAAATGCGGCGTAAAAACCATATTGCTCAATTCCAGCAAAGGGGAATCAATCGGTGGTTCTATTTCATAGACATCTAATGCAGCACCTGCTAAACGACCTTCTTTGAGTGCATCATAAAGCGCGTCTTCATCAATCAAACCACCACGGGCGCAATTGATAATCATGGCTTCTTTTTTCATCAAAGCTAATTGTGGCGCGTTGATAATATGGCGTGTTTTGTCAATCAATGGACAGTGCAAAGTTAAATAATCGGCCCGATGCAGTAAGTCATCCAGACTAACGGCTTCTACGCCTAATTCCGCAAATATTTCCGGAGCAACAAACGGATCATAAGCAATGACCTGCATTTTTAGCCCAATACCCCGTTGTGAAACAATGCGTCCGATCGTACCAAAGCCGAGGATTGCCAGTGTTTTGTTGGCGACTTCTGTGCCCATAAGTTTTGAACGCTCCCATTTACCTTCACGTACAGAACGATCCGCCGAGGGCAAATGGCGACTAAGTGACATTAAATGGGCAATGGCTAATTCAGCGGTGGTGGTGGCGTTGGCATCGGGCGTATTCATCACGATGATGCCTAGTTCGGTTGCCAGAGGAATATCGACATTATCGACACCAATCCCCGCACGACCAATGAGTTTTAGATTTTTGGCAGCTTTCAATACCGTGGCGGTCACTTGGGTATCGCTACGAATCAGTAACGCATCGTAATCGGCGATAATATGACAAAGACGGGTCTCATCCAGTCCAGTCTTAATATGTATATCAACGCCCGATTGAGCCGTTAAGTAATCAATGCCAGCTTGTGCCAATTTGTCAGAGATAAGGATTTTTATCATAGTGTTGAATTCGTAACGGCAATCTAAAAAAAGGATAGTTTACCAGCTTTGTTATAATCATCGTAATTATGCGTGTTTCATCAGCGCGACTCTTTAACGATGTATTTTTTAACAATTACACAATGCGACGAATTCCTTTACTGGCGCAGTTACTGATAAGCTTAACCGGCGTGTTGTGGCTAATCAGCATGTTTTCACCGCAGATGATGCCTGATGATCGCTTGACCAGCGTGACGGGAGCGCAATTTGATTTAAAAGATTGGCGAGGCAAACCCGTTTTAGTGACGTTTTGGGCCAGTGATTGCCCCAGTTGTTTGCAAGAAATACCGATACTGATTGACCTTTATCGGCAATACCATGCTCGAGGTTTGGTAATGATCGCCATTGCCCAGTACTACGATCCACCTAGTCACGTCATGGCAATGACGGAAGCACAGCGATTACCTTATCCGGTGGTTTTGGATCTCACCGCGCATCATGCCGAGGTGTTTGGCGGCATTAGCTTAATACCCAGCACACTGTTAATAAGCCCTGATGGCGTGGTCGTCAAACGTACGACAGGGTTGCTTAACGTACCTGAAACCCAACGTTTAATTGAACAATTCTTACAAGGATAATTTAATGCTCTGGCTAAAAGCGTTTCATCTTATTTTTATGGTGACCTGGTTTGCAGGTTTATTTTATTTACCACGATTGTTTGTTTATCACGCCATGAGCAGTGATGAGATCAGTCATGAGCGTTTTAAAGTGATGGAGCGCAAACTTTATTTTGGCATTATGACACCAGGTATGATTGTAACCTTGGTATTTGGTATTTGGATGTTAGTCGATTATGCCTGGTTATTGTATGCTGGCAGTCTATGGCTACATATCAAGTTGTTCTTGTTGGCATTATTAGTGGTTTACCATATTTATTGCGGAATATGGCTAAATGCGTTTAAGCACAATCGCAATCGACGCTCGCATATTTATTACCGCTGGATGAACGAAGTACCGGTGTTGTTTTTGCTAGCGATTGTTATTTTAGCGGTCGTTAAGCCGTTTTAGCATTATTAATAGATTCAGTCCTTTGGGATATCCCCTAAAATTAACTCAGGGCAAACGCATTAAAATTCAAAACCAAATATGACGTTAGCGCGATAATCATCATTTAAAGCGGCTTTCACCCATTTTCGCCTAAGGTTTAGTTTTGAAGGTTGGATTAGAGTAAGTCCTGTGCACTTTCCAGTCCGGTAAAAGCGTCCACAAAAAACGTGAATATCCAAAGGCTGCTAACCGGCATTCCAACACTAATTTTAAAAATGTTTCCGCTTGGATGTGTTCTTCTGGGGGGTAATTGCGGCGCTCGTCTTGATGAAGGTAAAAAATGTTTTTTGTCGTCGTCAAAACGACACAGACTTTTTTCGATGCCTTACTGGACAGCAATTCTCATTATGACATTCAACGTAACTCTAGTAACTATTCAGATCCCTGCCGGAATGACGACTTAATCGCAATAATTTTAGAGGGGGCTGAATAATTACGAAAACTAAACACCTTGAACGATAATAGACTACTTAATGGTCAACTCAACGGCATTATGACCGGTACACCCGCAAGGTTGACTCCGCTATTTACCAGAAGGATCATATGAATACCCTGTTGAACAGCTCGACCCTCCGCTTGATCATTCCTGCACTTTTCTTTTTTGGCATTGTGTTGTTAAGCCTGATGATTATGCGAGATTTTTTTCTCATTTTAAGCTGGTCATTTATCTTGGCTTATGTCGTTTGGGCACCGTTTAAGGTCGTCAAAAAACGCTGTCATGGTCGCGCTACTCTGAGCGCGGCAATTATGACCGCTTTGATTGCCTTATTCATAGCGCTTATGCTATTTGGCTTAATGGCTATGCTGCAAAATGAAGTTAAATTAGCGTATCAAACTTTAATTGAAAACTTTGCCGCTCAACCGTATCGTTTACCCGATTCCTTAAAGCGTATTCCTTGGCTGGGTAATGAATTACAATTAGGGCTGCATCGATTAGGGTCAGATAAAGCTGAATTGACAGCAGAATTCATTGATTGGGCCAAACAATGGTTGGGTGAATTAACCCAATTCTTCCGTAATATGGGACGCAATTTCATGAAATTGGGGTTTGTGCTTGTCACGGTATTTTTTTGTTTCCGTGATGGTGAGACAGTCATCAGGCAATTTCAAAATGGCATCATTCGGTATCTCGGTGATGCTCAGCAAAGCTATTTACACGTTGCCGGTGATACAACACGGGCGGTTGTTTACGGCATTGTCCTAGCGGCATTGGGTCAAGGTATTACAGCGGGACTGGGCTATGCTGTTGCAGGTGTTCAAGCGCCTATATTACTGGGCGCAGTGACAGCAATTTTCGCGTTAATTCCAATGGGGGCTATGCTGATATGGGTCTCGGTCGGATTGATGCTTATTGCAACGGGTGAGCTTTGGTCAGGATTGGGCTTGTTACTCTGGGGTATGCTCGCCATCAGCACGGTCGATAATGTGATACGTCCATTAGTTATTAGTGGTACCAGCAACGTGCCATTTTTGGTCGTCATGTTTGGTATTTTTGGCGGGCTGTCTGCCTTTGGCTTAATTGGTTTGTTTATCGGCCCGGTTATTCTGTCCGTTATGCTGGCTATCTGGCAAACTTGGTTAAAGCAATCAGAACATCTGCGTTAGATGGTGTTGGCTTTGATAATTTCGACACGGTACATGGCGTGTGGACACCAACGAATAGACTCATGCCCGCCACATGACTAGCAATCTACCGTTCGGTGTTAGTGTAGGGTGCATAAGCGTTAGCGTCATGCACCTTACTTAAGGGGTGTTGGTGGATGACGCTAACGCTTATCCACCCTACAGCAGCTCTAAACTTAATGTTTAGTCAATTTGCTTTTGACAAAGTGGATAACCTTCTCAGCGAAATCATTAATCATCGACGGACTGTCGCCGTGTGGTTCGATTTCACCAAAAGGTTCGGCATTTTTTTGCGTGAATTTGTAAATAAAATAACCTAACGGTGCAAAGGCAACCGTTGCAATAACCAACATAAGTATAAATATCTCAGTGACTTCAACCATGATTCCTCCTCAGGTTTTAAAATGGATCTCTTATTATTCTAGGTGAAATTGGATGATACACGGTTCTGTTTTAAAAAACATCTTGTCATATCGGGGTAATATATCGTTATTCTGTTTTGCTCGGTTACAATAACTATAAACAACCAGTAGCATCAATGCCCTAACGAACACGCCTAAAAGATTGTCGGTGAATTTGCAAATTAAATATGGAAAAGCTTGAGCTGGTTCACACTATTTAATTACAAGCGTTTAGATATCGATTTGATGCATCAATAATCCATGCGTTTGTGTTCTAATACAGAAAAAGTTTAAAACCACTAATGCTCCGGCTTATGAAATATTACCACTATAAATTCAAAGCAATGGGGACACCTTGCGATATACAGTTGTTTGCAAGTTCATTACTGCGGGCTAAACAAGTGAGCGCATTAGCCGCAGCAGATGTCGCTCGCCTTGAAGCTCGCTATTCACGTTATCGCAGTGACAGCTATTTATCTCAGATTAATCAAGTAGCCGCCAAAGGTGGCAGTCTTGATGTGGATGCAGAAACGGCGGGCTTGCTTAATTATGCCGATACTTGTTATCAACAAAGCGATGGTTTATTTGATATTAGCTCTGGACTATTACGCCAAGTGTGGCGATTTGATCAACAGGATTTACCTGACACGGATCAAATTCAAGCGTTATTAACCAAGATTGGCTGGCATAAACTGTGCTGGAAGTCGCCCACTTTAAGCTTTTTAAGCGCAGGAATGGCGCTTGATTTTGGGGGTATTGTGAAAGAATATGCCGCTGATCGGGCGGCAGCGTTGTGCCGATCTGAAGGCATTCGACATGGTGTGGTTAATTTGGGCGGAGATATTAAAATCATTGGGGCACGTCCAGATGGCAGCCCGTGGCGTATCGGTATACGGCATCCGCGCCATGAAGAACAGCTCTTGGAAACGCTGTCATTGCACGAAGGGGCATTGGCGAGTAGTGGGGATTATGAGCGCTGCCTGGTCGTGGACGGTAAACGCTACGGGCATGTTCTTAACCCAAAAACGGGTTGGCCAGTGAGTTATTTAGCCTCCGTCAGTGTGGTCGGTGAGTTTTGTGTGGTTGCTGGCAGTGCCTCAACGATTGCCATGCTAAAAGAAGCGGACGGGGTTGATTGGCTGGCAAATTTGGGTTTGCCGTATTGCTGGATGGCTGTTGATGGCACATCAGGTGGCTCTTTAATTCAATAACAAAAACGTACCATTGGGTACCGTGATAAATGTAAAAATGAACAAAAAATCAACACTCTATAATCATATTGCCCTGTTTTTCATTGTCTTTTTAACCGGCGCGTCGGTCATGGTCATCGAATTATTGGGTACGCGGATGATCGCCCCATTTTATGGTGCAAGCCTTTATGTTTGGTCATCGTTAATTTCTGTGACTATGATTGCCTTGGCCATTGGCTATTTTGTCGGCGGGCGTTGGGCAGATCGCGCTAAACGCACCGGCTTGTCGCTGATTATCGCGCTGGCGGCTTTGTTTACCTTATTAATTCCCTTAATGACGCGGACAGTTTTATTAGCAACCGATCCGTTAGGCTTGCGTACCGGCGCATTTGTCAGTGCTTTAGTATTGTTTTCGCCCAGTTTGACTTTGTTGGGGATGGTTGGCCCTTTTGCGATTAAATTATCCACGTCACAACTGGAAGGCGTAGGAAATAGTGCAGGGTCTATTTACGCGGTTAGCACGTTAGGCAGTGTGATTGGTACCTTAGTTTTAGGTTTTTACTTATTCCCAATGATTGGTTCGCGGCAAATTTTAGTGGGGCTGGGGCTGTTGTTATTAGCGTTGGCGATTGTCGTTGCCCTGTACGAGCAAAAAAAGTGCAATATCCCAGCAGCCATGCTGCCCAGCGTACTTTTGGCTATTGTAGGCTTATCCTTACTACCAAAAATTGTTGGAGCAGGGCACACCTATACCGGCGGCAATCAATTTAAAATTCAATCTGAACGTGAAAGTTTATATGGCTGGGTGCGCGTCATTGATCAACCCGCTCGAGATTTACGCTTATTGACGGCAGATGCCTCAACAATTGGGGCTTCAGGCATTAGTGACGGTGAAAGTCGTCTTAGTTATCAAGATATTGTGGGTTTAATACCTGCGCTTGCGCCAAACAAAATGCAACGTGCCTTAATCATCGGCTTAGGTGCGGGTCATATGGCGAAAGTGTTACAGGATCGCTATGGCATCACAACTGACACCCTAGAAATTGATCCAGCGGTCGCTGAAGCGGCATCGCGCTATTTTGGCTTTAAACCTACCGGACAAGCGATTGTTGGTGATGCGCGTTATGAAATCCGCCATTTGCAAGGCCCTTATGACCTGATTATTCATGATTGTTTTACTGGAGGTTCTGAGCCCGCGCATTTATTGACCGTTGAAACACTCACGCAATTACGCGGTCTGCTGGCGGATCAAGGAATTTTGGCATTGAATTTTGTTGCTTTGCAGGGTGAAAAAAGTGTCGCCTTAGCCTCGGTGTCACGCACTATTGCGGAAGTCTTGCCTGAGCAAACCGTGTTTGTTTCCGAGCCCGGTAAAGACTTTAACGATTTTATTTTTCTGGCCAGCCGTCAGCACATTGATTTAAATTCAAAAAATCTGTTAAGCGATCAGAAAGCGTGGTTGCAACAGCGTATTTTTCCCGTTGATAAAGCATTAGGGCTTATTTTGACGGATGATTTAAATCCCTTAGAACACCTACAAACCGCTAAAGCCGAACATTATCGACGGTTTATTGTCGATTGGTTTGGACCCGATTTATTGGTTCGTTAAAATGGTAAATTGACTGGATGTTTTTTATGTTTAAGACCCTTAGGCAGATTGTTTTATTGTTTTCAATACTAATCACAAGCTTTCCCCTATTAGCCCATCCTGTCCTATTAGAGCCAACCCATGAACAGCCTTCATTAGCGGGTCATCTCTCGTGGTTAAATGATGCACAACAATTAAGTTTCGAGCAAATTGTCAAAGCCTACCAAAACAGTGAATTTGTCAGTATTCCGATTGATGAAATATCGGCGGGTTATCAACATGGCCATACGATTTGGGTGCATTTTTCTGTGAAGCGTGATCTAACTGCCGGTGATGATTGGTGGTTGGCGATTGATAATGATCCGATTGATATAATCGACCTCTATATCGAACAAAACGATGGGGGTTATGCTCAACGTCACGGTGGTAGAGCCTTGCCGTTTAAGCAGCGTGAAGTTTTTTGGCGGGCACATGCGTTTAAATTGACTTCCGATAAACAGGGTGAAATTCACATATTTCTGCGGGCTCAATCCGTTGGGAGTTTGCGTTTACCTTTGCAGCTGTGGCAAGGAAAAGATTTTCAACGATACCGCACCGAAGAATCTTTGGGATATGGCGTATTTTTTGGGGCGGTTAACCTCGTCTTATTATTCAGTGTGTTTCGGGCGCTTTATTATCGCTCCCGCGTCGATGCGTGCTATTCAGGGTATGTGTTTGGCATTAATTTAGCCTACCTTGTCGCATTAGGTTGGTGTCAACAATTAGGCTGCTCAGATAATCTGCAACTACGTATTAGCTTGCATGCTATTGGCGCTGTATCCGCAGGAATTTCAATTTTCTGGTTTTTGCTAGAGCTTGTCGAGTGGCCGACTCATTGGCGACGTATTCTGACGAAGATAGCTCAACTTATCAGTGTCAGTTATTTGGTAAGTGTTGCCCTCGTTTGGGTATTTTTTTCACAACACCTATCGCAATGGGTCATTGGCGTTTCGACATTATTTGTATTGTTTACGTTTTCTATTGCCAGTTGGGCCGCGTTTCAAGCTTGGCATAATGCTAGGGTATATGTATTAGCGTTCTTGCCCTTTTTTTTCTTTACCGGTTTATCGCATTTAGGCATATTTGGTATTATACAAAATACGGGGATTTTGAGAGATCAATTGTTATGGTCTATTGTTTTTCATTCCTTGGCATTAACCGCCGTCATTCTTTACCGAGAACTACAACTACGCAAACGCACACAAGAGAGCTTACAAATCGCTGCGACCACCTTTGAAACCCCACATGAGGCTATCGTCATCACCGATGTTGCCGGCAACTTAGTTCAGGTCAATCACTTTTTTGAGCGTGTGACCGGCTATGATCAAAGCGAAGTACTGGGTAAATCGATAGCACTTTTCGACACTCAACAATATGACTTTAATTTTTATCAACAGATTATTAAAATCTTGCACACCACGGGACTTTGGTCTGGCGAACTGTGGATAAAACGCAAAAATGGCGGTCAATACCTCGCTCAGCTCAATGCCACCGCAGTAAAAGACGCATGTAATCAACTTACACACTTTGTGGCAGCGTTTAGAGATATCTCAGAAATCAAAAAAACCGAAGAATTATTACATAATCTAGCTTTCTATGATGCCCTAACCTTATTACCAAATCGACAACTCTTAATCACTCGTCTCGCACTTGCCGTAGCCAGCGCGGCACAAAACAAACACTATACGGCTGTCTTATTTTTGAATGTTGATAACTTTAAGCAATACAACGATACCCAAGGACAGCACGCTGGTGATAGGCTTCTCGTCCAAATTAGTCACCGCATACAATCCTGCTTAGCAAGCACGAATACTTTAGCGCGACTGGGTGCGGATGAATTTGTCATTGTGCTAGAAAACCTAGACGTGCATCTATTACGGGCAACACGCCTTGCATCAGAAACGGCGGAGATTATTCGCGTTGCTGTCGGTCAGCCGTACCTTATCGACCAACAGGAGTTTCATTTATATTCGAGCATCGGCATCGTTCTTTTTAACGACGACTTCCAATTGACCGAAGACCTGCTGAAACAAGCGAGTATCGCCTTGAGTGCTGCCAAAAAAGCCGGTGGCAATCGTGTGCGTTTTTTCAACCCTGACTTGTTGCAACAAACCAGACAACGCGCCGCGCTAGAAACGAATCTTCATGATGCGATTATCAAACAACAATTGCAGTTATTTTATCAAATCCAAGTCGATCAAAATCGACGCCCGATAGGCGCCGAGGCACTGCTGCGTTGGCGTATGAGCAATGGAGAGTGGTGTTCCCCAGCCGACTTTATACCCGTAGCCGAACAATCAGACTTAATCTTAAACCTAGGGGCGTGGGTTTTAGAAACGGCTTGTCAGCAATTAGTTAATTGGAGTCAAGATGAATACACCAAAGATTTGGTGCTAGCTATCAATATTAGTGCTAAACAATTTAAGCAAGATTATTTTATCGCACACGTTAAGTCTCTGATTCAGCGTTATGGTATTGTACCTAAGCGTTTAAAATTTGAGCTTACTGAGAGCTTAGCCTTAGAAAACCTAGATGCGGTTATTGTCAAAATGCAAGAAATCAAACGCGTATTTGGCATAAAACTCTCCTTGGACGATTTTGGCACTGGCTTTTCAAGCTTGTCTTATTTGAAACGCTTGCCGGTCGATCAAATTAAAATAGATCAAAGTTTTGTCAAAGACCTGACGATCGATACGGATGACGCTATGATGGTCAAAACCATTATTGATATGGCAAACAATTTTGGTCACGAAGTGATTGCCGAAGGTGTGGAAACCGAAGCTCAGTTGAGTTTTCTGCGCCAATACGGTTGTAAAAGTTATCAGGGCTATCTGTTTGGCAGGCCAATGCCCATTGAGGAGTTTGATAAGCAGGTAGCCTTATTGAGTAAAAAGTTGTCTTAATTGCAAAATTAGGTAACTCACAATAACTACTTCCCACACCGCGTATAGACTCGTCATACCCGCCGCCTAGATTCCGGCAAGGATGTACTATTGCGCTGCCAGAATGACAAAATAGTTACCGTTACTTTACTTGGCTACGGCATCATCCCACGCTTTTTCTAAGCGCTTGGCTGAAATCGGATACGCGGTTTTCAATTGCTGGGCAAATAATGACACTCTAAGCTCTTCTAGCATCCAACGAAAAGGTTCATGCTCTGGACGCACAGTTTCTTTTTTGGCGCGTTTTGCTACATCTTGCCAATAACGTAGCGCATAACGGTTGATTTCTTGCGTCTTTTGCGGCGTATTATCCAGCTTATCCAGCCGATATTGCATGGCTTTGAGATAACGGGGAATCGCTTTTAACTGAGGATACGGGGTATTACGGATGAATCCTGCATAAATCAGCAAAGCTAATTGTTCACGCAGTTCTTTAGCCAGCGGATCGGTGGCTTTAAAGCGCGTTAATTGGGTTTGCAGGTTGTTATAACTCGCCATTATTTCCAACGATAATTGACTGACATCATGGGCCATTGTCAGTAAACCTTGTCGATGTTGAGCAACCGATTCTTCAAAAGCTTGCTGAGTGCGGATGCTACTCTGACCTTCGATAAAGACGCTATATAAAATCAAACTGAGCGTGTCGTCTTTGTACGAACGGCTCTCGCCACCGAGTAAAGGGTGTGCAGGTAAACGCCCATAACTGAGTTCAGCGGCAGCCGATTGCAGCGCATTTTTAAGCAGATAGGTACACTCTTTACGCAGTTTGAGCTGGAATAATCGCATTAGCCCCGCTAAATGTTGCGCGTCGGCTTTGCTTTGCGTATCAAATATCCGCACACCGACGGTATCGCCTTCGTCAACGAGTGCCGGAAAACCGACGACCGATTGCCCTTGCTGGATAAAGCTATAGGTCGCTGGCAAATCATCAAAAGCCCATTGAATGCAGCCGGTGTGATGAAGTTCATCAGCAGCAATTTGATCAAAGCTAGTCACCGCTGTCAGACTGTATTTTTGCTGAAGCTGTTTTAAATCTCGCCCGTAATCTAGCAAATGGCCTTGATCGTCTATCACGCGAAAATTCATTTTTAAATGCTCACTGATGCTATCCATGACCCAGGCATTTAAGGGAATGGCCTCGCCGGTGAGTTTGCGTAAGCGATTGCTCAACCATTCTTGCAGCAAACCTTTAAAATCAGGCTCAATGTCTAGGCAACGTTTAACGGTCTCTGGCACAGGAACAAAATGTTTGCGTAAGTTTTTGGGCAAGGCGCGTATTAAGGCAATACATTTTTCTTCCAACATGCCGGGTACTAGCCATGCAAACGGCGCTTCAGTAAGTTGATTTAATTGATGTACTGGAATAATGGCGGTTACACCATCTTCATCATGTCCCGGTTCAAATCGATACGTTAAGGGAATGCTCAAAGGTACTTTCATGCCCAGACAGCTGCGTGGAAAAGTATCGGGAAAATCCCATTCATTAACGTAATTTTCGTTTTCCCGTGTTAAATCTTCACGGGTTAAAAAGAGAATAGTGGGGTTGGCTTTCTCCGCTGTCTTGCGCCATTTATCTAAGGTGATGCCATTAACGACTTCGGCGGGCAATTTGTTGTCGTAAAACGAATAAAGCCATAATTCATCTTCAACCAAATCAACACGACGACCTTTGTGTTGAATCATGCCGACTTCTTCCAGCAATTTTTGATTCGCTCTAAAAAATGGTGCATTGCTGTGATAATCATGGCTGACTAAGGCAGATTGGATAAACAGCTCGCGAGCTGATTTAGCATCCACACGTTCATAAGGAATTTTACGTCCTGCTTGCAAGGTCAAGCCGTATAACAAAGTTCGCTCATACACGGCACTGCGACCGGCTTTCTTTTCCCAGTGCGGGTCATAATGCGTGTGTTTAACCAAGTGTCCCGCGCAATGTTCAATCCATTCCGGTTCGATGCGAGCCACCGTTCGCGCATAAACCTTACTGGTTTCTACCTGCTCGGCTGCCATAATCCATTTGGGCTTGAGCTTATGTAAACCTGAACCGGGGAAAATATAAAATTTTAGACCGCGTGCGCCTAAATATTCATATTGCTCATGACGAAAGCCGATGTTGGATAATAAACCGGTCAATAGGGCGCGGTGAATATTCTCATAACGCTCATCAGCAATTACCACATCTTGGGATTCGGCTTTTTTCTGCTCAGTAGGCGTTTTAGCTGTGTGGGGCAGGGCGGTCTCATTAACGTGTAGTTTTAAATCGCCTTTCACGACTTGCATGATTTGGGCATGACTATCAAACCATTCACGCATTCGTAAATAGGACAAATAATTTTCAGTGCAATATTTGCGTAGCTTGCTATTGGACAGGTGCTTTTTTTGCGCCTCAAAGGTATTCCAAATCGTTAATAAGGTTAAAAAATCAGATTCAGGATGACGGAAGGCGGCGTGTTTGGAGTCGGCTTGAGACATTTTATCAGCGGGTTTATCACGAGGGTCTTGCACACTTAATGCGGCTACGATAATCGCCACTTCCTGTAAGCAACCCTCGTCATGCGCGGCAATCAACATGCGTGCGAGTTTAGGATCGGTCGGGAATTTTGCTAATTGTCGCCCTACCTCGGTGAGCTTGCCCGATTTATCCAGCGCATTAACTTCCTGTAACATGGTTTTGCCATCACGAATCATTTTATCGTCTGGCGGTTCAATGAAAGGAAAATCTTCGATATCGCCTAACTTCAAGACCGCCATTTGCAAAATGACCGCCGATAAGTTAGTTCGCATGATTTCTGGCTCAGTAAACTCCGGTCTGGCTAAATAATCGTCATGCGAATAAAGACGTATACAAATACCTTCGGCAACACGTCCGCAACGTCCCGCCCGTTGATTGGCACTCGATTGTGAAATACACTCGATGGGTAAACGCTGAATTTTACTGCGATGGCTATAACGACTGATACGCGCATGACCGGTATCAATCACGCCACGAATGCCCGGTACGGTCAATGAGGTTTCCGCGACATTGGTTGCTAGCACAATACGCAGTTTGCCACCTTTGGGATTAAAAACCCGCTCTTGTTCACTCACGCTGAGTTTGGAATACAGCGGTAAAATGTCGTATTGCGTCGGATGGTGCTTTTTTAAAGAATCGGTGGTTTCTCTAATTTCACGTTCACCGCTAAGAAAAATAAGCACATCACCACGCAAATCACGATATAACTCATCAACAGCATCTAAGATGGCGTGTTGTAAATCGTCAGTGGTTTCATCTTCTTCAGAATCATCATCCGCGTCTTTAGGTTCAAGCGGTCGATAACGAATATCGACAGGATAAGTGCGTCCTGATACTTCAATAATCGGCGCATGGTTAAAGTGTTCTGAAAAACGTTGAGTATCAATTGTTGCCGAGGTAATGATTAATTTTAAATCGGGGCGTTTGGGCAGCAGCCACTTCATGTAGCCAATCAGAAAATCGATATTTAGACTGCGCTCATGTGCTTCGTCGATGATAATTGTATCGTATTGATTTAAATAGGGATCATTTTGTGATTCAGCAAGCAGAATACCATCCGTCATCAGTTTTATCAGCGAATCGGCATGGGTTTTATCATTAAATCGAATTTTATAACCAACCGATTTACCAATGGTTTCACCCAATTCTTCGGCAATCCGATCGGCAACCGTCCGAGCGGCAATGCGTCGAGGTTGCGTATGACCAATCATTCCCGCTGCGCCACGCCCGATAGATAGGCAAATTTTAGGTAGCTGCGTGGTTTTTCCGGAACCGGTTTCGCCGCACATAATGACCACTTGATGGTCGCTAATCAGCTTGGCGATGTCTTCTTTTTTTTCGGTGACCGGCAAGTCTGGAAAATTAAGTGCAGGAATGCTGGCGAGTCGTCGCTGCCTTGCGGCAACCGATTTTTCAATTCGAGCCGCCAGTGAGTGGAGAGCATCAGGCGAGGCCTTAGCTTTCTGATAATCACCGCGCAATTTATCCAATTGCCGTTTGAGTGGATGACGGTCTTGGTTTAAACAAAGGGGTAATTGTTGCGTGAGTTGTTTAAGCTGAAGGGGGAGGGTATTTACATCTAAGACTTTATTCATGATTATCAAAAAAACTTACTGACTTTAACGATTTTGTACGCATTTCCAAGCAGTATTTTAAATAGAGCTTGGAAACGAGTAAAAAAATCGGGTATCGAGCCTATGCCGCTTACGAATAAACAACTTCCGGTTTACCTTCCGCCGCAATCAGTTCACCGATGGAAAACACGGTTTCACCTGAGGCGATTAACTGGGCTTTGGCGGTTGCTTCATCGTCAGGTGCAACGCATACAATCATACCGATACCACAATTGAACGTGGTCAACATATCCGCGAGTGACACGTTGCCTTGTTCTTGCAGCCATTTAAATACGGGTGGAAATTCCCAGCTTGATAGTTGGATGTTGGCATGGATGCCTGGCATTAAGACACGGGGTAAGTTTTCAGTTAAACCACCACCGGTAATATGCGCTAAGGCATGGACGGGAACGCGCTCAAGCAAGCTTAATAAGGATTTAACATAGATTCGAGTGGGTGTTAACAAAACCTCGCCCAACGTGCTATCAGCAAACGCAGTGTCAAGTGAGGCACCACTATGGTCAACAATTTTTCTTATTAACGAATAGCCGTTTGAATGTGGTCCTGAAGAGGCAATGCCGATTAATTTATCGCCCACCTTAACTTGACTGCCATCTAACACCTTGGATTTTTCGACGATACCAACACAAAATCCCGCCAAATCGTATTCACCATCAGCATACATGCCGGGCATCTCGGCCGTTTCGCCGCCGACTAAGGCTGCGCCTGCTAATTCGCAGCCCTTGCCAATGCCGGCAATAACGGCTGTGGCAGTATCGACATCTAATTTACCGGTAGCAAAATAATCCAGAAAAAAGAGTGGCTCGGCGCCTTGTACAATAATGTCATTCACGCACATGGCGACTAAATCAATGCCAACCGTATCATGTTGGTTTAAGTCGATTGCTAATTTCAGCTTAGTACCCACGCCATCGGTGCCTGATACCAAAATCGGCTGCTGGTAGCGATCTAATGGTAATTCAAATAGCGAACCAAATCCGCCAAGACCAGCCATAACACCTGGAATACGAGTTCGCGCGGCAATGGGTTTAATCCGCTCGACCAGTTCGTTGCCAGCGGCGATATCCACACCGGCACTTTTATAGTTCAAACTTTCTTGGTTTTTCATACTCAAGGCGTACTCTTCAAATAGTAAATGATGGGTTTATTGTACAAGACAATTTATGCTTTGTGTGCAGAACTATTGCTTAGCGACGTGTACGACATGATGGATCTATCGCGCTAGATTAGAAGCAACCCGATTACTTACACGGGTCAGTAGAATAGAAAAGTCTTCCAAGTTATACTTCATGCAGCGGCTACTAAGGTAAGGCAGGTTAAGCCGTAAGACATAAGCGTTTGCTCTGAGTCTCCTTCGATACATTCGGACAGAACGGCATAGGGCTAAACGGTTACACTATCCAGCGATTTTCAGTCGTTGTTGATGATGGTCTAATTTCGAGTAAAACAGCTTTAGCTGTTTTATTTCAATAACTAAAGCGATTGAATACCAAGCAAAGCTTACTGACGCAATCTAAATATGAACCAAGACCCTTTAAAACAAGAAGCCATAACACCGACCCAGCGCAATAACCCATTGCACGGTATCACGTTGCAAACAATCGTTACCGAGTTGGTCGCCCATTATGGTTGGGTCGATTTGGCTGAACGCATTCCCATTCACTGCTTCAGTAGCAACCCTAGCATGTCTTCCAGCTTAAGGTTTTTGCGAAAAACACCTTGGGCGCGTGAAAAAGTAGAGGCATTGTACTGTGTGATGCGCTATCAGATAGATCACGCCAAGATCAGCGATTAAATGTTTGCTCTGAAAAGGCTACCCATTATTCATAACATTCTTGGCTACCATCCATATTGCCAGTTTGAGCATATAACAGGGGTTGCCCCTGATTGAGTTTTGCGGCGGACAGCACATGGCATACCGCAATCTGATGATCGCCCGCTTCGGTGTAATGACTCACTTCACAATCAAAATAAGCGAGACTGCTGGTTAAAATAGGTGCGCCGGTTGTTTTGGTTTGCCAATTAAATCCGCTCATCTTGTCTGCAATGTCTGAGCGACCAAAATGCTCCGCAAGGGGCATCTGATGTTGATCCAGCACATTAACCGAACAAATCCCACTTGCCTGCATCAATTGAAATGAATAATGCTGTGGATTAATGCTGATTGCCAGCAAGGGTGGCTTAAATGAGACTTGCATTACCCATGCAGCAGTAAAGGCATTACGTCGCTCGCCATCGGCGACACCTATGACATAAACGCCGTGATTAATTAATTTAAATAGAGTGTCCATAAGATTTGATATAGGCTTGTTTGTTAAAGATGAGTCCAATACGGCTACCAACGTAAATTCAAGGCGTGCAGGCTCTGCCGGCAAGTCAATAGGTGCAAGCAGAGCTTGTCCTCCACACGTCATAGCCTATTCACGCTGCCCCGTCTTAAATTGGTAGCCTAAAGGGGTAAAAGAGCATGAACTAAATTCAGAAATGGTAATCCAAGACCTGCTTTTACTTGTTATATAATAGGCTAAAAGATGCGGTGGTTCTTAACATACCGTCGACAAAAAAGTGTTTTAAGCTGTTTTTAACAAGGATTGGGCTAAAACAATAACGATAGACCTGAATAATTCATCGGGAGAAGACCATGAGCGAACAACAAGGCCACCAACAACAAGAATCGCCACCCGATCAGGTCAATGCAGAATCCATAGATACTGGCACGAATGCCAATACGGCCGCATTTCTTGAAGCGTTTCAACATGCCGCTGAACAAGGCGCAAGTCTTGATGATGCGTTTAGTCAAGGGCAACACGCGCAAGAGACCGCCAATACCGTTCAGTCTCAAATTCAAAAGGACGTACCGGCTAGTGGAGAATTACTAAGTCATCTCGCCAGCGGTAATCAAATCAGTGAAATCTTAGCCCAATTTACGCAAGGCTTTGATCCGAGCCAGGCGGCAAGTTTCATGAATAGTTTGATCGCCAACTTAAATAGTGGCGTTGATGTGAATGAAGCACTTAATCAGGCGCAAGGAGAAGCGCAAGCCATCGCGCAGGCGCAGACCGCTACGGCAGTGCCAGTCTCGGCTGAAAATGCGTTGATTAATGCGTTGTCTAATCCGAACAGTGTTGATGGTGCTATTGCCAGTTTGCCTGGCAATTTAGCCGATAGTTCCGCGTTACAGAATGCCTTAGCCTCAGGGGGTAATCTTGCTGAGGCGTTAGCGCAAGCGACAGCACAAGTTGCGGCAACGACTAACGCCGAAGCCGCTGTAGTCGGAACGCCCAACGCTCTTTTAAATGCACTGGCATCGGGTGACAATGTCGCTAATACGATCAGTGCCATGTCGCCTTCCGCCGAAAATTTATCGCCTGCTCAAGCGCAGGCAATGATGCAAAATTTTCAAGCCAATCTCAGTAATGCACTCGCAGAAGGCAAAGACTTAAGCAGCGCAGTGAATAGCTCGCAAGCCGCAGCCACCGCTACCGCCAATAGCATGGCGGAAGTTCAAACTGGCTCAGCAAGTGCTAATCTTATGAATGCCTTGGCGTCAGGCGAAAATGTCGCCGATACACTCAACGCTTTAGCGCCTAATACGTCTGGATTGTCCCCTGATCAAGCGCAAGCTATGGCGGGTAATTTTGAGGCAGCGCTAAACTCGGCCCTAACCAGCGGTCAAGATATCGCCGGTGCGGTACAGACTTCGCAAGCCGCCGCCGAAGTTGTTGCAAGCGTATCTCAACAAATCCAAAGTAGTGCGCCAGCATCGCCGGAAGCGGCTTTATTGCAAGCCTTAGCCAGTGGACAAAATGCCACCGAAGTCATTAATGCCATGAGCAGCGGTGCGGACGGAGTTGCACCTGAGCAAGTCGCTAATGTCGCTGAACAATTCCAGCAATCACTGACGACTGCCCTAGCGCAAGGTGCGGATATTCAAACTGCCACCGCACAAGCGCAAACCCAAGCCGTCGAAGCCGCACAAGTGCTTAATCAAGTTCAGAGCAATGTCGCCAGTCCAGAGACTGCATTGCTGAATGCCCTCGCATCGGGTCAATCTGTTGAAAATATTGCCAATCCCGCCGTTATACAAAATGTAGTCAATACTGTCGCTGCGCAACCTGATACTCAAAATTTAGCTCAGGCACTGAGTCAAGCGCAGGCGGCGGTTGCCGTTAATAATGCCGTTTTAGTAGAAGTTCAACACGGGGCGCCGGAATCCGCTCTAATGAACGCGCTTGCTTCAGGTCAGAATGTGGTGCAAGTTGCAGCGGTGCTTGCAAACAATCCATCCGTTATCGCGCAACTCGATAATATGGGCGATTTAGCAACCAGTGAGACGTTCCAAACGGCGCTAAACAAAGCCTTAGAGGCTGGCAATAGCGTCGAATCGGCGGTCACAAAAGCCGTGAATGCCACATCTGGACAGGCTGACGCCACGCCTGATTCAACGCAAGCACCGGCGACAACACCGGCAAGTGTCGCAGCTGCCACACCGCCCGCAACACCTACGACCGTTGCCGAG
Organism: uncultured Methylococcaceae bacterium; assembly: GCA_903945375.1. Taxonomy (GTDB): domain Bacteria; phylum Pseudomonadota; class Gammaproteobacteria; order Methylococcales; family Methylomonadaceae; genus Methylovulum. The sequence goes on from CAJAVP010000121.1 coordinate 60,828, forward strand.
CAGCAGGTGACGCCACCGCCCGTACCGGTTATCGCAACTAACCCAATAATGGTGCTTCTGACACAAGTGCGGCAGGAAAATGCGCTTGCCACTGTAAAAGCACAGGAAGAAAGTGTGCTCGAAGAGCAAGAAGAGGCTGAACAAAAAGCCGATGATGTTGAAAAACTTATTGAGAAGCAGGTTGCGACGGAGCAAGTTGCCGCTAAAGTACAACAAGCTACACAACAGGCCACTCAAGCCGCACAGCAGCTTTCACAAACCAATGTCATTCAAGTGCAAGTGGAAGTTCAGGAGCAGATAAAGGAACAAGAACAAGCCCAAAAACCCATTGCCCAGAATGATAATGCCAGTGCGACCGAAGCCGGTGGCATCAATAACGCCACAGTCGGTATTAATCCTGAAGGCAATGTGATTAACGGTGTCGGTGCGGATACCGGGACAAATATTCGGGTTAGCAATGCAAGCGTATCAATATCTGGCGTTTACGGAAGTTTGCAGTTAAATGCCGATGGTCGTTTTGTCTACACTGTTGATAATGCAAATAGTTCGGTGCAGCAACTGAATGTCGGCGATACCTTAAGCGATATTTTTAGTTATCAGATTAGCGATCAAAATGGACAAACAGCAACGGCAACACTGACGATTACCCTGAATGGCGCTAACGATAATCCTGTTGCAGCAGGTAGCTACGCAAGCACGGTCACAGACACCAGCGTTTTGGATAGTTTTGATGCAATCACTGGCAATTTGATTGCCACGGATGTTGACAAAGCGGATCAATTAATCTGGCAAGGTAGTTCAGTCGGACTATATGGCAGCTTAACCGTCAATCCCGATGGCAGTTACCGTTATCAACCCGATGCCACGGCTATTAATGCGTTGCAAAGTGCTCAGGATGCCAGTGACTTGTTCACCGTAATGGTGACCGACAGCCAAGGTGCGACCGATACCCGCTCAATGACTATCACTCTCATTGGTGCGAATGATCTGCCTGTTATCACAAATATCCCAACGGCACTTACTGGCAGTATCATTGAAGCCGCTACGCAAACCGATGGTACAGCAATCGCTACCGGCACACTCAGTGCCAGTGATGTCGATGCCAATGCAACCCAATCTTGGAGTCTGCAAGGCAGCCCCAGCACCACCTACGGCACGATGAGCATTGATGCCAGCACTGGTGTATGGACGTACACCCTAGACAACACCAAAGCTGAAACCCAAGCCTTAAAAGACGGTCAAACCGTCATCGAAACTTACACTGCCCGCGTCACTGACGATTTTGGTGCATTTGTCGACCAAACCCTAAGCATCACGATCACCGGCAGCAACGATGTTCCGATCGTCACGACTGTGATTCTCAATGGCATAGCACACACCTATGTCTATGATAGTGAAGCCGATGCCACTGCGATACTCCATAACCCATTGAAATACCCTGACGATTTTATAAATAATGGCATCAGCCCTAATGATACCATTGGCATGGTGATGGCTAATGTAAGTAGAAATGGACAAACTATTATTCTGGTTAGAACGGATGTCCACACGATGGTTATTGGTGAGGAAAATGGCGATAGTTTTTCATTTCAACAAGTTTCAGATATCTCACCATCGAATGCGCTTAATCATACAAGGCTTAGAGCGGCTACCGCTGACTTAAATGATTTAGTTGACAAATTTTTAGGCATAGGCGGACAACCTCGACAATTAAATTTGGGTACTGCACCTAGTGCGGACACTTTAGCTAAATTAAATACAGCACTTGCTTCAGTCAAAGGTATTTTCGGCATTCCAGCTGATTTGGTAGATCATTTAAACCAAGCAAGTGATGCGGCAGCTACCGCCCTAGATCAAGTCACTTCTGAGATAATTACCAATTCCGACGCTGCGCTCATCGGCAGTGTCACCGAAGCCGGCAGTCAAGCCGATGGCACTGTACTTGACGGCAACGCCACGACCACCGGCACTTTGAGTGTCAGCGACACAATCGTAAGCCCCAGCTGGAGCTTGCAGGGGACACCCAGCAGCACCTACGGCACGATGCTCATCAATGCCAGCAGCGGTGTGTGGACGTACACCCTAGATAACAGTCTAACCACAACTCAAGCCCTCAAAGAAGGACAAACGGTTACCGAGACCTACATCGCACGTGTCACTGACGACTTGGGTACTTATGTCGATCAAACCGTCACGATCACGATTACCGGTACCAATGACGTGCCGGTCATTACTCATACTCCCACCGCGCTCGTCGGTAGTGTCACGGAAGATAGCACAGCAATCGCCACCGGCACACTCACTGCCAGTGATGTCGATGCCGGAACGATCCAAACCTGGAGTTTGCAAGGCAGTCCCAGCACCACCTACGGCACACTGGCACTCGATGCCAGCACGGGCATCTGGACGTACACCCTAGACAACAGCAAAGCCGAAACCCAAGCCCTAAAAGACGGACAAACCGTTACCGAAACCTACACCGCCCGCGTCACCGACGCCGCTGGGAGCTTTGTTGACCAAACGATCACGATCACCCTCAACGGCACGAATGACCTACCGGTTATCACCAACACCGACACCGCACTCAGCGGCACAGTCACCGAAGCCGGC